>NZ_FNLB01000001.1:346615-693230 GCF_900104145.1 Pseudovibrio sp. Tun.PSC04-5.I4
TAACTTCAAGCCCAAGATCGACACGGCCCACTTGGGCATCCTTTAACCAGGACAGACAATCGCGGTAGCGGTTGCGGGTCTCTTCTTCCACCGCATTGGTGTGATGGATGCGCTCGCGCAGGTAATAAATGGCAAGGTCAGAAACAACGCCCTTCAAAGATTCAGGTGCTTTTGAAGGTTCAATGGTTTTCAGAGCTGGAAATCGGCCATAAAGATAACCCGCCGCCATAGCCTCAGCGCGGGCAAGCTGCGCTTCCACACGGGAGCGGTCGATGGTTCGCCCGCCCACTGAATTGGGTCCGCCAATCCCGACAAGGGCAAGCAGATTGCTCTCCTCATGCCTTAAGATGAATTCATCAACCGTTAGGAAGCGCAGGTCTTTCATAATCTCTAACGCTCCGCTTAGGCCTGTTCGCCGGTTTTGGTGTCGGCTTCAGCCTTCAGCTCAGCATGAAGCGCTTTGACTTCATCGGCGGAGACATCAAAGCGGGTCAGTAGCTCGACAGTCTTTACTTTGGGTGTGCCGTCCTTGTTAAAATCAGTATCCGGCACCAATCTGCTAATAGCCTCTATGATGGCCGCCTTACGGTCTTCAGCGGAGTGCTCAACGGCTGTTGACTCTGACGCATTAACCTCGCCAAGAATGCCAAGAGCCTGCAAGGTCTCCGCCTGGGCTTCTGTCATTTCCACGCTGTCGCCGGGCTCATGCCGGGTGCCGTTGTGGCGCAGTGCTGCCAGCACCGGATAGGTTTTTGTCTCAAGGTCCATTTTCGTTATTCCCGGTTGTTGCAGTTGAAATGGGAAGTGGTGGGACTACACAGCAGCCCCGCGCACTGCCGTGTTAAGCCGCGTTCTGGATTAAGAACCCAGCCCGTTTGGCAATAATGATCTCTTTGACTTCCTCGCCAGAGCGCACCAGCTTGCCACCTCGTAGCCCCATGTTTGCAGCCAGAGTGCCCGCAACCTTTTTGCCAAATTGCGCCGTAAAGCCGAAGGTGAGCCCGCCGCTACTATCTGCTGTCCGGTTGATGAATTGCCCGGCCACAATGTTGTCCCATACGCGGGCAAGGACGGGGTTCTCGCCTGGCCGCTTGATGTTGACGCGGCTTTCGCCCACCAAAATGCGTTTGACTTCCAACAACTCAGCCACTTGTGCCTTGGTCGCGCGGCCTTGATCTCCAGAATTACCTTGGACAGCCTTCACGATTTTGGGGTGTTTGCGAAACGCCCGCCAAGCCACATGACCAAACGCCAACTGGTTTGGCTTTTGCCAGCAGGTGGACATCAAGTCTTCAATGAGAGTGATCGGGTCACTGTCGGGGTCGGTGAACAGGTCTGAACCTGACAGGGCTTCCACATGATCCGGGTGATAGTTCGCCGGGTTCTTGACCAGATTGGCACAGCGCACCTCCCGGTCGAGCATGACGATATCAGTGGCTCGTTCGGTTGCCCGATTTTCCGGGTTCCATTTGTTGCGCTTGGCTTCTTCAATGGTCACATTGTCGAGCGGCACATCAATGCCATAGGCTTCAACCGAGGCATCTTTTTCCGTGCCGCCAATTTCAACCTGATTGGGAGAAGAGCGACGCCCCACGCGGGTATCAGGGACAGAAAAATCCTCGCCCTCATCATATGCTTGGTATTTGAACGAGCGGGAGGTTGTGACGCGTGGCAACACCTCATCACCAATCAAAGTGTAATCGGGGTTTTTGTAGGCGATGGCGATGGCCATCATCACCGCGTTTTCTGTAAACTGTTCCGTTGCAGACATGAGCAAGTACCTTGGGGTTGGAAGGATTTTGAAAATTGAGAAAGGTGCGGCTTAGCCGGTGAGGTATCCCGGCACGACGTGCAGTGACCCCAGCACGCCTGCAATGCCGGAACTCATGGCGTAACCGGCAACAGGCACAGGCACGCCTGCAGCTGGGTCAGCTTTGACAGCTCGCCCTTGTGCGTCTGAGGTTAGCGGATCGCCAAAGGCAACCGGGCCGCCATAGGTCACGTCGCGAATATTATTCAAGCACCCGTCAACCCGCTCGTCGGCTTTAGATGCCCCGCGAATACCAGTGGTGCCGATCAGCGTATCGCCCACGCCAGCGCGTTTGATGTGACCATCTTTTGCGCCGGGGGCAATCAAGCGGTTTTTTTCAATCACGCCGTCCGACGTGAAGTTTTTAATAAGGCCGAAATCCTGCATTGCTCAAAGCTCCAAGTTCAGTCAAAGGAAAGGATCTGTGCTGGCTTAATCAGCAAGACCGCGCTTTTTGCGCACATGCATCACAGCCTCACTGGTGGAGACCTCAATCCCGGTGTCCCGTTGACTGGCCTGGAAGGAGACAGCCTCGCGGGCTATGTCCTCGGTATCTTCAGAGGATGGGGCTGGATCGTCTCCCAGATTGGCCTCGCCAAACTCAACAATCTTGGGCTGGTTGTTCAAAAGAGATTTGGTGACTTCAAGCAGGCTGGAGGTTTTGGTAGCAGCGCCATCGGCAAAGCTAACGGTTTGCTCGGTGTTGCTTGCAAGGCCATCCAGAAGCGCAACCACCTGAGGTTTGTTGCCGGTCGGCAGTTTGCCAGCTGTTATCAGGCTATCGGCAAAGTCTTCGTTTTCTTTGCTTGTGGCGTCGGCTTCGCGTTTTTTGATGTTGGCTTCACGGGTTTGCAGATCAGCTTCACGAGCAGCAAAGTCTGCGTTACCCTTAGGTTTACCCGGCATGGGATCATCCTTTTGTTTGGTTGAAAAATCACTTGAGACGGTCGCGGGCTCTCTGCCTGCATCATCAATCCAGCTGATCTCCCAGTCCGAGATCACCTTGTCGGCGGTTTCCAAGCCGTGCTCTTCAATGAAAAACTCGCGGATACGGCGAAACACACTGGCCACGTCCTTAAAAGCACGCTCGCCAAACTCGATGGTGAGCGTGTCCTCATCACCTCCCGCAAACTCAACAGGCTTTAAGCCGCTGACAGCAGGAGCTGTTGCACCCAGAAATCCGATATGGCGCGGGTAAAGATCATCACCAGCAGGGTTGGAGGACGCGCCCGGCTGGAAGAAGCTCATGGAGACCTTCTTGAATTTGCCTTGCTCAACCGCCTCGGCAAAGGCTGGATCAAGCTCGCCAACTTCCGCAATCAAGCGCTCGCCGTCACTGTCGTAGGAAAAGCTTTGCACCCAGCCATAGGCGGGATCATTGGTTTTGGGATGGCCCACCACAACCGGCACCGGGTTGCTTGCCGCATCATACCGGGCTGCCAGTGCGCTCAGATCCTCAGCGGTGGCGCTGAAGGACGTGCCCGCCATGCTGGTAAACGTACCAGGACGAAAAACCTCAATGCTTTTGGTGGTGCTGGCGGTTTGCTTGTTTGGCACGGGCCTTGTCTCCAACGAGTAATCTCAAGTTGGATGCAGACTGCCAGTTAAAGATAACCCACGCGCCGGAACACTTCCGACGCGGGGAACGTCAAGTACGATTACGGTCAAGGTCAGTGAAGAGAAAACCACGCCAGATTTTAACTTCAACTCCCATAGGCGGATATGGAACCTGATGTGACGGTCAAAACTAACCCTTGATGCGTTTCTAACGGGCATCTAACGGGCCATGCGGTCAAAACATGTGTGATTGTAGCCCCGCGTACGTCTCACACGTCTGTGGGCTTTATTTTTGAGCGGCGAACCTGCGCGTTTGAGAGGGAAAATGGGCGAGATAAGTGACCGGGTTGAAGAGCGATATCATGATCGGCTTCACCACAGCAACGAAAGCGCTCGTATCAGCACGGCAGTCGATGCCTTCAGCCATAAGATGAAAGCCCGCATGCGAGCGAACATTGACAAGAAGCACTGCTGGGATGATCTGCATCAACTCACAGGCGGCGAGCTGAAGAAGAAACTACTGGCAGCGGTTATCGACGAGGACTGGGTGAGTGTTGGCAACTACGCCATGATAGCGAGCGGGCGGAGGTGAAATTAACTGCACAATTCTAAAGAGGTGTCCAAACCTTTGAAGGGTTCATGGGATCTTCAAGATAACCAAGGGCAATATTTTCCCGTGTATAAACGCAGCCGCAGTACGTGCATTTAAACTCGGCAGATTCTGCGATATTTTTTGGTAGCTTCTGAGCTTCAGCAGGAACTAGATGGCGCTGTCGATCAGATCGATGGCCACTGCATTTTTGAGGGCATTCCATTTAAGCAATCCTCCTTTTGTCTAGAGCTATTTCTTATACAGCGTCCCAACAACTATGAAGCAGCTGGAGTAGTAAACCAATCACCAAAATAATGGCACCCCCACGACCAAGAAAATGCCTTGCTAGCAAGCTTAGCGAAATCTTCTTGCTTGCATACCAAATTTTCCAACTCCAACTTGAGGAACTACCAAATGTTCCTCTAATTGTCTGAATACCGTCTGGATTAAATTCCTAATCTAACCACAGGAAGAGCACACCGGTAATGTTAAGTGCCAATCCGAATTGTGCAAGATTCATGTACACCTCCTATCACGGCTATTCCAGCATACCGTCCCCTTGAAATATGGTGAGGGTTAAAATGCCGTCTTCATCTTGAACGCCATCTAGAATTTTTATTCCAGTGCGGCGGAGTATGTCCTCAGTATATTTATCGAAGACAGATAACCGATCAGCTTCGCCAGGTTGGCGATAATCGTCAACAAGTGCCCGATCAGAGATTTTACAGGATATTCTTTGCCCGTTGTAATCGACCCAGAATTTTACTGCTGGGGGGTTAATCTGCTTTTCTGGCGTTTCAATTAGCTCTAATTTCACGGCACTCTCCTCTTAGGGTTGAGTCATTACCCCCAAGGGACTACTTCGATACTATAGGTAGTCTTGTTCAGAGTGCGTGCTAGATCGTTTGCATGCTCGATTGTTGTACCTTCTGGGAATTTCACGGATATCCTTTTGTCATCAGGCAACCCGGTATCTTCATAAGGTTCAACGATCAAGTATGGATGCCCACTTCCAGTCTCTTTTACTTCAACACAAATTTTTCTTGGCACCGCGCTCTCCATATTTTAAAGGGAAACCAATCGACGAGGCATTGTATTCGATTATAGTGAGAAGGTAGCCACTGATTTTTTGGGATCTCTTCTTACAAAAAACCTCTCCATAGTGAGATTGGGCTTTATCGAGATTTTTGCTAATGTTGATAAAGAACTAGGTCTCAAATTGAGAAATACTCCCTAACTCTGACTGATGGAAAGTACGGGAATGAGACAAGTATTCATTTTTAGCGTATATGTGTTTCTGCTAACTATTGTGGGTACAATTACTGGAGTTTTGGTTGGATCGTTTATCTACTTGGCTGAATACACTCAGACATTGATTTTTGATGGTAGGTTTCATGCGGATTTCTACTACCAGCAAAACGCAGCGCTCGTTATGAAAAATCCATGGAACCGCGGGTTCCTTTGGGCCTTTATGTTTTCGGTTATTGTCCTGATTATCCGAATAAAAGACGGCGTTTGGCCACATGAAAGCTAGGCACTTAAGTATCTAGAAGTCTACTCCTCCAAATACCTCTCCAGCGTCTCCCTGATCAACTCAGCATCATCGCGACCAATGCCGATATATGGACGTGCCGGAATGGTGACTTGCTTGGCTGCAATCCTTCCGCCACCAAACGGGATAAGCAGAAACGGGACCCGGCGCGGCTTGATGGTTGTACCGTATTGGTTCACCCAGACCTTGGGGTGATTGAGGTTGGTGCCCACTTCTGCTTTCGCAGCTGAGCTGTTCTTGTGAATTGAGCGGAACAGTTCCCCGCTATCGCGCAGCATGCCGGTTTTAGAGCGCCTGTTATCCAGCGTAACGGGGTGAAGCGCAGGCCAGTTTGAGCCATCCGGTCCAACTTCCTTGGTGATGCGCTCACGGGTTTCATCAAGCAACACTTCCCCGATGATGTCATGTACAGTCGTGCTATCTTCCAACCGGCCTGCAACATCAGCAATTTCGCGATTCATGTCGCTGCTATCAAAAGTCAGAGTGATCATTGAATTCCCCCTGATTTGAGTTTATATTTGTATGGAGTGATGACAACGCTTGCTGATGTATGACCCCCGGCGCTTTGGATGGGATCTTAAAGATCAGCAAAAGCGTGGTTGCGGATCGCCTTAAACAACCCATCACTCTTCTCCATCTGTTCTTCTGTAAAGCAGAGCACCACTTCGGTGGTTTTCCAGATACTTGTCATCTGACTTGTTTCGTCGCCCGCGTGTTGGATTAAACGCCGTTTGGCCTTCCCAGCCCTTACGGGTGAAGGTGAAGGTGAAGGAGGCAAAGCCTGCTGCACCCACAAAGTAACGTAAGTAACGGCGCACAAGAATGGCTTGCCCCAGTTCATTGACGCTCCAGTCTACCCAAATCTCATCAGGGTCAGCCAGAGTTGCCGCCAGATAAGTCATGTAGATCTCACGGCCAAACTTCTTCACCTTCCACGCACCAGCCCCGCTCTTAAACAGATCATCGGAAACGGTCAGGAGATGTCCGGCCTTATCACGGACCGCTTTTGGCTTGCCGATTTGTGCGCCAAACGGTTCTAAAAACGCCTCCACATAGGTTTCCTCTGGTAGATCTGGAGCCAATGGTTTGACCGGTGCTGGCACACTGATTTCAGCAAGTGGCGTGAGGTCTGGTTGAGGCTTGGGCTTTTGTGGCTTTAGCGTTGGTGCAGGCCTGCCTTGTTTGGGTGGACCTTGTGGTGGATCGATAAGCGCGGGCTTGGGCCGCAATGGCTTTTGCAGCTCTTTGGGCACCAGCCCTTCAGACCATGTTTGTCCTGGCGCATAACCCCAGCCCATGCCCACATCTTTGGGATAGGAAATCATTTCACCTGTAGCAGGATCCTTGGTGAATATATGGGTGATAGAAGGCGCTTCATCGGGGACTTGTTTGCCAAGGCGCTTTAACTTGGCCTTTGAGACAGGCCGCACCCCGCAACCACACAACCAGTCATTGGGCGGGTAATAGGTGTTCCACCACGGATCATCAGCCCGCAGGGTCAGCCCATCCCAAGCCTTATGAGCAGCCCGTGCTGTTACTGGAATACGCTCCAACGCATGCACGTATTGCCAATAAGGGAAAGCTTTGCGCACTGCTGGATCGTTCATCTGCTTGTAACGACCCGCTGCATAGGCGGTTTTTAAATTGGTCTCATAGATCACCCGTGCCCGCCACAACCGCTTGCCGTTATGGTCCCAGCCGTGGCGTTTGACGATTGCATCAAACTCATCCAGAAACCCCGAATGATAGGTGTCATCCTTGTCCAGCCAGCTCTTAAACGGCGTGCCCTTGGCGATGGCTCCATCAATGGATTTGTGGAAGTCTTCCAACAGCGCATCTTTTGTTACGCCAGCCACCACAAAAGAACGGTCGTGGGCATGATGCATGGCATCACTCCAACGCTTTGTGGGCAGCTTTACCTTCTGGCGGTGGAACTCCAGCGCTTCGGTAAAAGGTTCAGCAAACTCAGCGCTGACCTCACTCTTGGTTTTTAGTTTTTTTTTGAGCCTGTCGGCGAGAAGCCGGTCTCATCAATGATATCAGAGCGGCCCTGAAGCTCGGCAAGCATAACCGCATCACTTAACAGGTTGCCAAGCGGATCAACCTCAAGTCCCGGATAGACATCCAGCAAGGCTTGCGAGGCATCAGCATAATCCTCAGCAGCCCCCAGCTTCTCTTTGATTTCATCAATCCAGCTATGAACCTTTGGCCCGGCAAGCTGCTCCAGTTGAGACACCAGATGATCAACCGGACCAGGCTCGCTCGTCGCAAATTCCGTGCTGTCCTGTTTACCGCCGCTTTTTGTAGCTGCTCCCTCTGGAGTGAACGGGAGCTTGTATTTGATAACTTCCGTGCCCAGAACATTTCCAAGCCACTGATCAACATCCTTCGGCTCATATCCTTGCAGGCGGGTGGCTTCTAATATCCGCAGTGCAGATTGTTGCACCCAGCGCACCTTGCGCTCAACATCAGCTTCATCGCTTTGGTTGCGAGGCCGCGGCCTCCAGACCTTGGGAGGAGTGGCAGCAGGCCAGTTGAGTTCACTAATCCACGTAATGAGTGTGGAATTCAGGGTTTCACAAATCTGGTCGCTGTCATCATCAACAATACCATCGGTTTCATCGGCATGAGTTTGGGAGGCGGCACGCGAGCCTTGACCTTTGACACCTGTTGCAAGGGTTGATCCCAGAACAACTTCTGCAGTCTGCTCATCCCAGTAACGGCACCAGGCTTCATATCCTGCCTCTCCAGAGCGGGTGGCTTCCAGAAAATCAACCTCAGTGCCAATGGGGGCAACCAACGCACCCTGGCTAACCATTTGGCGCAGCACGCCAAGCAGTTTGTCCTGCTCTTCCTTAGATGTTCCATGAGCGTATTTGCCAAAAGGGATTGGACTTGCGAACTTGTCCATGAACTTCATCCAGAAGGCCACGCCCTCGCGCTTGAACAAGACATGCCAGAACAACACAGAACCAAGCCCATGACCAAACGGATTGTTGGCGTTCGCATCAAAGCGATGCACTATGAACTTGCGTTCTGGCAGTTCCTCGCCTTCTTCGCGGTTATCGAGTGTCAGCAATCTGATGCGCCAGTCCGCATCAAACGTAAACCGCATAGGGTTTTGATCCTTTATTTTGAGCGGTGCAATCAGGCCATCTGTATTACGGAACCAGACGATCTCGGCAACGGAAAACCCTTTTAAGATTGCTTTGAGAAGCGATTTGCAGATTGCATCAAATGGCAATGCCTTCAGGATCACCTCAACCCCTTCAGAAGCCGTGATATCTATCGCCTCATCACTTGCAGGCTCAACCTGCCATTCACGCCGTGTGACCTTGGAAATGCGCTTGGAGAGCGCGGTGCGCGCCCGTGCGTCCTGCAGAACCTCATCATATAGCTTCAGGCCTTTTTTCTCGCCCTTAGCTTCAAGTGTTGGGTCCTGAGGTTTTAAGATATCGGAGTAGTTTTCAATCGTGATGTCGTTTCGTGCGGTCGCAATCAGCTGTCCGCCCTTAATCGGAACACTGGCCGGGGCGGCCTGCTTAGCCAGATTGCTATCAGCCTTAGCCGTTCCGTTTGTTTTTTTGGTTTTCTTACTCATAACCGATAGCCTCCAAGGAGTGAGCCGTGTGCTGATGGTGCGGTGGTAAAGCTGGTTGAACTCAGCGTGGTAAAGGCCATCTCCAACGTGTGTTTCCAAAGCATCTCAAGGCAATCAGGGCCATCATCATGGTCCGCATTGGGCCATTGCTGGAGTTGATCAATGAGAACTTTCTGTGAATTATGCAGCCGGATGAGGCCGTCCTTGATGGGGATCTGAAGTCGCTCAATCCTCAGGTTCTTATCTGTAATGGGCATTACCGGATAAGCAGGCAGCGCCAGACCAGACAGGGCGGCCTGCTTCATCAGTTCAGTGCGCAGCATCTCCTGAAACTGTACCGCTTCCACAAACCACATCTGACAGCCGTATTCGCGGTGGAACGTCAACGCATCAGCAATAATCAGGTCAGGCGTGCGTTTGCGGATGGAGGCTTCCACCAGATCTATGCGACCGGTTTCCTTGTCATACCCGCCCACCAGAATTGCCGATGGATCCCGGTTCTTGTTGAACTTGCCAAGAGAGGGATCAATCGCGCCGAAGAACATAAGTTGCGGCTCAACGCGAACAAAATAAGTAATGTTCTGGAACGGGTTATCATCAGAGACAGGACGGTTCTGATATTCGCTTTCAAAGGCTGAGTGTGATCCTGCCCGTTCTTTCATCAGATAAAGCAAAGTGTGGTTGTCGGGCCAATTGAGAACCGCACCTCGGTCTAATTCTGTTTGGTGTGCACAATAAAACGCATCTGCGGCAGGCTCGCCTTCGTTTAAGTACACTTCTTCCCATGTATCCCACAGGTCTATGCGGTCGGGCCATTCCAATACCGCCCGAAACTCAGTCTTCTGCCAGCCCGGCTTCTTGGTAAAGCGCACAATCACCGCATCAAAGTGCAGCACAGTGCCTGCATAAAGCACGTCCATGGAGCCATCTGTGGGGCCAAGCTTCAGTACAGCTTTTAAAACCCAGCTTTCCAGCTTGTCGCGCTGTTTGGGGCTGGTCACATTCTCATCGTTTTCAATATCATCTAAAATAGCAAGGTCAGGCCGGTACGGACCATGGCGGCGACCACGGATCTTCTTGCCCGTACCAAAGCCTTCCACCTTGATGTTGTTAGCCGTGATGATGTCACCTTCGCGCCAGACCCGGCCCGGCCCCATAGCCTTTGCAAAATCATAGGCAAGGCGCGGGTTGCTCTCCAACTCAGCCTTGAGTGCTTCGAGCATGACGGCGGCCTGTTCAAAGGCATCCATAATAAGCACGATGTAATGCTTCAGGCCCATGACAATGCAATAGAGCGGGAAAATTAGACTGATATGAGTGGACTTGGCAGACCCACGCGGGGCAATCACCAGTTTACGTTCGCCCTTGTTTGAGTAAACAATCAGCGGCAGCTCTTCATAAAGATGCTCGTGCAATCGGCTCGGGGCTTTAGCCAGATAATGAGGAAAGTAAGTTTCGGCAAAAAAGCGATAGCCGGTCGCAGGATCTGCCACGCATGCGAGGCGGCTTTTGCGGGCTTTAACATCAACCGGGAATGCCTCAACTTCCAGCTCAATCTTCTGGCGGAAATCCTCCGCCATCTCAGCAAGCGATGTTTTGAAATCCTTAGCGCTGAGCTTTTTTGTTTTCGCGCTCATCCATAGGCCTCCGCCAGATAGTCACCGAAGGGTTCAAGCACTTCCAAAAAGATCTGGGCATGGCTTGGATGATGCTTCTGGATGAACTCTGCAAGGCGCTGCAACACATCCTGCGCAATACCGAGTTCAGATAATTTAGGGGCAACCCGTCCAGCAGAAGAAACCATCTTGTTAAAAGCGTCTGAGAGCGAGGCCATGAGTTTTACTTTCTCAGGAGGCTCAATTTCCCCAGAGGCCTTGATCTGCTCAATGGTCATTTGGAACATGGTGACAAAGTCCTCAACCACAGTCGCAACCACCGCTTCCAGACCTTCGCCAGCAAGTGCGTTTGCAGAGCGGGCCACGTCCCAGTTATCACCGTTCGTTGCTGCCTCTTTCTTCCACCGGCGTAAGGTGCTCTCACTGACACCGATGGTAAACGCAACAGTCGGGATTGCCTGCCGTTCAAGTATGAACAAGCGCCGGGCCTTGCGCTTCTGGTCTGCCTTAGATGGTTTCTTGCTCATTCAGGCACCAATTTTATCTTTGATGAATGCAATGCCAATAGAGACCACTGAGGCGGCAATCACACTATTGACAACCGATTTGGTCTCCACTGCACGCAGGCGTGTATCATGTTTATCAAGACGATCATCCACGCTATCGATTTTCTTATCGATGCCCTGCAGGAGCCCTTTAATCTCTCCAAGTTCTCGCGCCAGATGTTCCGACATTAGCGAGCCCTCCGGGTGTTTGTACCACGTATGGCTTTTTCAAACGGGCGGGTGAGGAAATAAGCGCCGACAATCCATCCGGCCCACTCATTGAGTGGTTCTGGCAGCGCGGCTACATTCCAGTCAAAGTGAAACAAGCTGTCGGCAACAATGGCCCCGGACCAGATTACAATCGGCCAGGCGAAGGCTGGACGGATCATGGCCGTCACCCACCAGCCTTGCTCTGCCAGCACGATGTCGCGGGCTGCACGGCGGCTATCCAACTCGGCGCGGATCTCTTCACTTGTAACAGTTGCACGAATACGAAGCGCTTCGTTTTCGCTCTTGGCTTGTGTTTCAAAGAAACCCAGCACCCGGTCGAGTACGCCGCCGCCAAGCTTATTCAAAGCCCAGACCGCTCCTTTAAACAATAAGCTCATCCTGCGTGCCTCCAGTTCTGTGCATCTTCAAGGCGGCGTTGTTTGATGCCCCGTGCCAGATACCAGATCCCAAACCCTGCACCGGCAATCAGCACCCATTTATTGCCGGAGACAAACTCCATCAGGGGGGCAAGTTGATACCGAAGCTGGCTGAGCTGCGCGGCACCGGAGCCAAATCCTTCCAATAGTCCTTGAGTGGTCTCGCCCAAGGCGCTGGCTCCAAGGCCTGTGCCCATCACCACTTGCCCGATCCGTGTCAGACCATCTGCTTTTTTGATTGTCTGGGAACCACCCACGCGCAGGTCTTTCACCGTGAGGGTGCTGCGGTCCTGTCCGGCTTGCTGGTTCAGGGGGACGGCGACTTCCAGTGCGGTCTCAGTTGCAGGGCCAACCACGCCGTCCGGTTTCAAGCTGTGATCCACCTGAAACGCCACAACAGCGCGGCGGGTACCTGGACCAAAATCGCCATCATTCCGGCAGGCATAACCAAGTCCTGCCAAGCGCTTTTGCAGAGCCTCAATCCGGTAGCCAGAAGAACCCAGACGCATGAAACCCGTTCCAAGGCCTTCAGCGTTAGGCGATGACTGACCTTTATCGGCAAACTCATAGGTCTGGGCGGCAAACTTTGCATAGGCTCGGCTGAGCAGACCAGCGTAATAGTCAACCTGACCCCTGCCATTATAGATCCGGGCAATAGCGCGAAAATCTTTAGCTCGCAGAGCATCGCGCAGGCCGGAGTTTTCAAGGAAAGCAATAAACGCTCTAACCTGAGTCTCACTGTTTGCTGCCAGTCCTTGAACGAATTCCTGAGGACTACGATAGCCGCACTGGGCAAAATTAAAGCCCATGATCTGAGCAAGGCCATAAGAACAGGATTT
This sequence comes from Pseudovibrio sp. Tun.PSC04-5.I4, assembly GCF_900104145.1. Lineage (NCBI taxonomy): Bacteria > Pseudomonadati > Pseudomonadota > Alphaproteobacteria > Hyphomicrobiales > Stappiaceae > Pseudovibrio > Pseudovibrio sp. Tun.PSC04-5.I4. The sequence goes on from NZ_FNLB01000001.1 coordinate 359,375, forward strand.
AAACGCTGCTGCCTCATCCAGTTTAGCCATCGCCTGCAGGCGGTCCCAGCGGGCATCTGATCCGGATTTACCAAGTCCTTTGTAGTTGGCCTTTTTCCAGCGTTTTGCCGCAAGCCGCAGTACGACAGCTTTGACGCGTTTGGATTTGGGGAGTTCGCGATGGAAAACGTGTTTTTCGGGAAGGAGGATCAGGCGGCCTTCGTCATCATAGGCCGCGCCTTTACTCTCAACTTCCAGAACCGCTTGCAAGACAGCCATCTCGCAACCCAGCCGGTCAGCCTCACGGCGCAAGAGAGTATTTGTATGTGTTACCGCACCGTGTGTGCTGCGTAATTGTCGAACAATGGACATGAGGCCCGCCTCAGTTTGAAAAGTACTGGGGCGAGCCTCTTATTTTCTTGCAATTTTTGCGACGGAACAGTTCCGCAAGTCCTGACCTAATCATGAGTAGAATTCAAAAAATCCTCCAGATCAATCTGGCGGTCATCATGGACTTTCCGCCTTGGCAACGGCTTGCCAGAAAGCAGATTGCGGACATGGCGTTCTGAGACCTTCAATTCCAGAGCGATCTCGATTGTGCTTTGGCCTTCACCGCGAAGCTGAAGGGCTGCCCGGCGCGTATCTGTTCGGCCAACATGGGTTGGGACATAAAACTTGTTGCCTGCAAGGTCCTTGATGAGCCGTTCCGCTTTGTCCCGGTCGATGCGGGCAAGTGGATTGTTTGCACTCCAACGGGCTGGCACCTTAACCTCAACGCCGGGTAGTTTGTTCAAAAGCTCCTGCGCAACATCATCACCGCATATGGCTTGAACATCCTCCATGTCTTCTGTCAGGTGTAGCGGAGCAAGCTGGTCAGACATGACGTGCTTCCTTGTTAGAGGCAAGCTGAGCCTCAGACACCATCACGGTCACCACAGCGCCGCCTTCCAGAACATAACGCACACCATCGCGGCGCAGTCCCTTAGCACCAACCTGCAGGGCGTTCTCAGTTTCGCGGTAGATGTGGCGGCGCACCATCTGAACGTCAATGTCCAATACCCGTTCCAGATAGCGCAGCACCGCATGGTCGGTCACAGGGACAAAATCAGTCATATGCGCCTCCCGCTATTGCGAATACATCTGCAATCTGAGAGGGTGCCAGGCAATGATTACCCCCTGTATTTGGAAAATTATGTTTATGCGTTTTATGCTCGCCCTTGCCGCGCTGTTGATTACTTCCAGCGTTCAGGCAGAAACAAAACTTGCGCCGTGGCAGGAAAAGTCCGCGGAGGCCCTTAGTTCTTTTGGTAAGTTCAAAGAAGTTGACTGGAACCAGAACATCAGCCTTTGGGTGTTCGTGGACAATGACGGCTCCGACTGGAATTCCGTCGGCAATTATGTTTGCAAAATCATCGTGGGTAACGGCAAACCGGACGATGTTTATGTTGGGATCACCTTTTGGGATCATCAGTCCGCTCTTGCTGGTAATGGTGTTAAGTATGGTCGGAATGACTGCCGTTAAAATCATCCTGACGATCTCCCTTCAATCTCTTTGAGAGCTTCAATCAGCGGGCTGGCCTGCGCATAGGTCAGCCATTCCGGGTTATCGACACCGCAACGATTTTTTACAAAGGCTCGTAACGCTTCCTGGTAAGGGCTTTCCCAGTAGCCAAGATCATCAAGGCTTTTTGCCAGTGCGTACAGTTTGCGTACATACCCTTTGTTGGAGGCAGGGCGGAATGAACCGCCCTGATTACCAGACTGCCAGCCAAGCCGCTTGAACTCGGTAACAACGCGCAAATATTGCCCCTCACTCAAGCCCTTTGCACTGCGCTTACCCGTTACCCGCTCCAACACATCCCGGTAGCTGTCCTCGTCAAGCGCCAGATCCTTCTTCGCAATATGAATTTGTGCAATATACCGGTTCATTGAAATTCTCCTTAAGAAACCGGCTCGGCCATGCCAAGAGCGTGAAGGTAAAGGTCGAGGATGCTTTCTTCTTCCTCGCGCTCATGCGGTTTGCGTTTGCGCAGGGAAACAATCTTGCGCATGATTTTTACGTCAAACCCGTTGCCTTTGGCCTCGGCGTAAACGTCCTTGATATCGTCAGAGAGGACCTTCTTCTCTTCTTCCAACCGTTCAACGCGTTCAATAAATGCGCGAAGTTGATCAGCTGCGACGCCGTCTGCATTGCTCATGATGCGGTTCCTGCCTGGTTAGCCGGATGCCCAACAGGGCACCCGTTTTTCATATCAGTTGCGGTGGTGTAAAGCGGGGTTGGACTGTCTTGGGGGTTCACTGAAACAGCTCCGCAGACCTGATGTCCGCGACGGCTCCAATACCCCCTGATGAGTTCGAGACGTTCCTGTTCACGTCTCTGGTCATATCCCATTTGCTGATAACTCATGATGACCTCCTAGACCGCAGCCAGATCGAGAGAAATCGGCGCTCGCTGGCCTGTTGCTGGATTGCGCTCATAAAGCCTTAGGTAGGTTTTTGAACCCGTCACCCGCACGGCGTCAGAGATTGCATCCATGGCCTTGAGCCACTCATCGTCTTCAATGGCATGGCGGCGCAAACCCAGCACACGGCCAGTGGAGATTTTGCCCTCCTTATCGACCTGAAAAGCATCATCCACGAGGACCTGAAGGTTCGCATTCGCGCCTTGGCTCCATTTATGGATGCAACTGTCAATCAGGGCCTTGGCAGCTTCCAGCTCCGGGCCGAAGCTGATGCTTTCAGAGATGGCAATTTGCAACTCCAACTTGCCGTCAAAACTGCGCAAGGTCATATTGCCTTTCTTGCCACCTTTTTGAGCGCCGTATTTCTCGGCAATCAAATCGCGAAACGCCTGAACCTCACCCATGCTGTGGCTTTTAAACGTCCCCAGCAGGACGTTCAGTTCTCGTGCTTTGGCAACAACGCCTTTGACCAGCGCATCTTCTTCCTGATGCTCAGGTTTGATGGCGGAAACCGGGATCATACCGCCCTTTGGATCTTCCCAGTATTGGTTAGGATCAAGGCGAGCAGTCGGTTCATGTGTCATGGTCATTTCCTTTTTGAATACATTTGGGATCCCGGCTGATCGTCGGGAACACAGCAATCTTGGGATCGTTGAAATGGCGCGTTTCCAGGGGCATCATTTTGCTTTTTGCCAAGCGCTCCAACTGCTCAGCCAGTTCAGTCCCGGTCAGGAGAGTTTGCGCAAAAAGGTCATGTGCCTCCGGTTCCATGACCTCATTGCAACGTGAGGTCAGAAACAAAATGCGCAGTTCTTTCAAGAGACCGCTCAGCATGCTTGCTCCTGTTCCATCAAGGCAGAATTGAACGGGCAGCGCTTGCACGCGCTCCAATGACGGAGGGCTGCAGGGTCACTGGTTGGAATTGCGCGTTCACAGTTGCTCTGGCAGTTTGCCTGGCTGATATCGGACCCCAGAAAGGGGCACATAATCCGGTCGCAGAACCGCTCGATAGCCCGGCGTTCAAAGCGGTCTATGCGCCCGCCATTGGCCTCAAGCTTTCCTGCCAGATAAAGACTGACAGCAGTGCGCGATACACCCAACTCATCTGCAACCGCTTGCCTGCTACCAAGCATTGAAAGCTGTTCTTCAATGAGGCCGTGCACGTTTATTTGCAGGGCGTGACCTCCCCATCATGAGTGAGGTTAAAATCAAGCATTAAGGATTTTTGTTGACTCCAGACTGGAGCAAGCGGGCCGGTATCGCGTATTAATCTGAAACGCCTGAAGCCATTTGAATGAGGCTTGGTACTCCTTGCCTTAACTGGCAAGATGGTCAGATACCCAGCCTGAAACAGGACACGAAGATAACGCTGGAGGTTGCTTTCTGGCTGCTTATCCGTGGGCTGGGCTGCCGCCAGAACAATATCCGACAGAGTAAACGCGCCGGAAATCTTCATGGCGTTCCATGCCCGCTGCCGCAAGGAGTTACGGCGAGGGCTACGGCGGTGCTTTTGTACTCTTGTGCCGCCACCTATCGGAATGACCAAGCCCTCATCAGCAGCTTTTCGCCCCGATTGTGTAAGCTGGTAACAACCCCGTTCAACGCGCTCCAGATATCCTTTCATGGTTAGAAAGCCAGCAGCCTCAATGAACTGCCTGCGACTGAGAGAAAGCCTGACATCGCTATCCAGCATATCAAGTGTCTGGCATTCCCCGCCTTTTAAATGATGCAGAAGTTGTGTGGAGATCAGGGATTTAGTCATCACAGTCCTCCCGGAACCATGATGGGCCGGTTTGACGAGCGATCGTTGATGATGGACACACCGGCCATCTCCCTCATGGTCAAACCCTCTTCACCGGGAGGATTGAGGAACCCGTGGCGTTCAATATTGGCAATGGCTTCCAGGATTTCTCGGTTGTAACCGCCAGACACTTTGTGAACGAATTTCAAAAGATCATCAGCGACTGGAATTTCACAGCGACCCTCCATCAGAGACCGCACATCAGCCTCTGTACACTTTTCAAAACGCACCTTTTGAGAGACGCGGGAGGCGACCTGCGGGAAACGGGTCAGGTTATCGTTGACCTTGCCCATGCCCACTAAAATGACCGGCAGTTCAATCATGTCGGAGATATCGCGGATGGTCTCCAAAATAGCTGATTTGCTGGAGACATGATCGGCCTCATCAATCACCAGACCAAACGTTTTACTCTCAATGCCTGCAGAGGCTTGACGTCCAGCCAGTTCTTCAAGCGCCTTGCGGTACTTTTTCTGAAAGGCATGCGGTGGATGCACCCGCAAGGCTTCAAGAAGCTCGTTCATGAACCAGCTCGGCGTCCATTCTTTCTTGGCCCGCAGATATATGCTGCCCGTTTGGGCAACCCATTTTCGTAAGGTGGTTGTTTTGCCAAGCCCCGGCAGTCCGTCCACGACCACCAGACAAGCCTCTTGTGCACCCCGTTCATTCAAGGCAGTCAACGCGTTCAAAAAGCGCTGCACGTTGGAGGTCTTTACAAAGTCATTCCGCATCTGATATTTCCTTGAGTGTTGATTGGTTGCGTTAAGCAGCGGCACGGAGGAGAGTTCGAAGGCTCTCCGTGTCGACGCCAAGCGCTTCAAAAAGATCCAGATAAGTCCTGTCGGTGAGACATCCCGACAGGATTTTTTTGTCCAGATCGGTCATCTTTTCAGGGTTATCCAGAACCCAAACAGCAAGCTCTTCCTTGGACTTAAAGCGTGGCCTGCCGGAATTGGTCGTGGGTTGAGGTTGAGACTTGGGAGCCTCAATAGGTTCTGCCAATTGAACGACGTTCCCCGCGCTCCTGACCGGTTCCATCACCACTGAAACGAGATCCTCCTCAGCGCTGTCTTCAAAGCCGGGAGCTGAGGCAAACACCTCCATGGGCTGTTCGCCAGAATGTTCCACGAGATAGCCGGGGCGCTGCTCCTGCTCAACACGGCGCAGCTTGTCTTCCAGCCGTTTTGTAGCCGTTTTTGCTTTCTTCTCGCGGGCGTTCTCAATAACTGGTTTGGGGAAGTAGGCTTGGCTGTTGCCTTCAAACTTGGCCGTGCAGATCAATGCACCCGGTGTCTCAACACCGTCCACATAATCAAGCTCACGCACCCACACTTGGCTCGCATCCAGCATGTCGTAACAAACCATGACCTCACGGCGGTCATAACGCTCCAACTCCAGTGCGAAGTAGCGGTTCGTCTCAATGGTAACGAGACCGCGAGTAACCTTACGCCGAACTGCGGGGCGGGACAGATCATCACTGTCATCTTTAGCAAGCGTAACCGCTTTGAACCCATGAGATTCAAATTGAGCCCAGTATTCATTGGGCGACATATGGCGGGTGTTGCCGGTGACGTCCCCGCGCACCTGAGGCAGACCTGAATGGGGCCGGTTGTTGTAGTATTGCAGCGCTCCGTCAAAAATCTTGAGGAACTCGTTCCAGCCGATCAGAATATCTGACGCGCCTGTCTCCTTGAGATCACTTTTGATCTGTTTGTGCAGTTTTAAAGCTGCTTCCCGGTCCAGATCACGGCCCGTATAGCTGGGCAGTGTTTTGGCAAGGCGGGTGTAAACCGACCCGTTGAAACGCTCGATAATACCGCGAGCCTGTGAGTTGTAGGCGATGCTGTGTTCTTTATGAGTACCAAGGCGAGCAAGCATACCCACCGCCGCTTCATCCAGCAGCTGGTTCTTATAGCCCTTACCGTTATCAACGTAGAAGATCGCTGCAACGCCGTTTGCCATGCTGGCATTGCGCAGGGCTTCAGAAACGTCATAGGCTTTCTCATTCAGTCCAATTGAGTAACCAACACACTTGCGGGTCACCACATCCAAAATACTGGTGATTTCCGGGCGCATCGGACTGCCGGAAAATGGATGAGCCACAAAGGCATCAAACGTTTTGCCATCACCGGTATAGATATCGGTTGGTTCCAGCCCTTCAGTAGACCGGCTCACATAGACCTTACGGGCCTTGAGTGCCAACACACCTTCACGACCTTTGTAGGCGGCAATTGGGTCGGCTTTCTTCAGCTTCGTCAGATATCGTTTTACCTGATCGTAACTTGGTGCCCGTGCTGGTTCATCAAGACTGGCCCGGTATTGGTCCAGCGCTAATGCGAGCGTTGGCTTGCGCGGGTCCGCATAAAACTTCAGGAAGCCGGGAGCCCAGTCATAACGGGTCGCATTCAGCGCATCCTGTTTGCGCTTACCGGGAATAAGCCCGGCGAAACCGCTTTCCTTAAACGCCTTGCGCCAGTTGTAAATGGCACGGCGGGAGATCCCGGTACCCTTGTCCTTGGCAGTGCGCACCAGCTCTAGCAAGTGCTTTTCATCGGGGGTTAGCACATCTTGGTTCAGCAGCACCTTAACCTTGGCGGTCAGGCCACACACCGCCTTGTCATAGGCCATGCCGCGCATGACCAGCTGCTCCACCATCTGCAAGATCTGTTTACGAGCTTCCGCTGCACAGCGCTGAGCAGCATCAGCATCCGCCAGAGTTACTTTTGTTTTCGCGGGCGTTTTAACCTGCACAACAGGCACGGTCGCGTTAAGGCGCTCTATGTTAAAGCGGGCTTCTAACGCTTTTCGGGCCACGTCAGGTAGCAGACCAATATGGTATTCCCAACCACCACCACGGCCCTTACGCTTGCGAGCAAGGGTAGTGGATTGCCAATCTGCGCGTTTTGCAAAACGGATAACAGCACTTTCTGTTTCCGGAATTATCGGCACGTTTAGGCTTGCTAGTTCTTTCGCAGTAAACCACTCGCGCTTTGCGTCATTGTCAAAAAGGGTTGGACCTGTTCCGCTCATTTCATTCTCCGCAAGTCTGCGTCACAGCTTTTCAGCATCTTCTTCAAGCGCTCCTGCTGGTCTTCAATCAACTGACGTTTAATCAACGGCAAGTATTTACGGTCCACCACAATCATGTCGGTGCCATCCAGCAGTTCATTCAAAAGCTCTTTGGAATTGAGAACCGCAACCAGCACCATCAGACGATACCCGGCAATGTTGCTTGCCTCCCGTGCCTCACTCGCCCATGCGTCCAGACTGTCGCGGCTAATTGCTTTGACAAGACTGTGGCAATTTCCTCTCGCGATCTTTGGTCAACTTTGAAAGCTTCAGAAAGAGCGCGGCAAACTTTGGCCTGTGCTGTGGCCGCACGAACTCGTGTCGGATCAAAGCGGGCTTCCACTTGCGGCGGCTGCCAGCTCAGTAAATCATCGGTTTGTTGGCAGCGGTGGGTTCTCATAGTGGGTATCCCGCACGGTAGGAGGCCACCGCGATACTCAGCGCACAAACCCAAAGAACGAAGGCGGCAGTGAAGGCACCAATGGCAAGCGCACTTGCAATATCTTTGAGGTGATTGTCGTGCCCCGCGTCATAATCAAAGCGCCGATAAAACCGCAGAGCGACACATCGTGTCACGCGAGCCGTTCTCATGCCGCCACCTCGGCTTCAGAAATTGGGGTGTCAGCAAGCAACTGCTTTTTCTGACTGGCGCTCGGGCCGTGTTTGTCGCTATTGTAAATGACATGAGGGGAACGCAGACGCCGGTTAGGCCACAGCTCCTCCAATGGAATACTGAGATATCTGGAGATTAGCTCCGCACCACGTCCGGTTCCGGTTTCCAGAGCCTTGGTCAACGTGGTACGGTGCATACCTTCTCTGGCCGCTATTTCGGTCAGGGTCCACCCTTTGCGGTGTAGCTCGGCTTTGATTGAATGCTTGTCCCACTTCATCTGGGGTGCGCGTTTTGTCATTGCATCTCCTTAAAAAGCGGACTGTTGCAGCAGCCGCTTTTTTATTCACCGTGCGTCTCACCTTGGTGATTTGCACTTGTTGGTAACGAATGAAAACAACATGCGTAATTTATCAACGCACATCAAGTGATAAATTACGCGTCAGAGTTATTTATGTTACGCAATTTGCGTATCAGTAGCTATCCTTTTGAATTTAAAGGGTAATAGCGTGCTCTAACTGTTGTGGGGAACTCTGACTTTGTGGTCAGTGTTTAGTGAAATGAACTCTGACGGCTTTATTCAAAGACTAGAACAGATCCAATCAGATAGCAGTGCGCGATTATTTGCGCAAAAAGCTGGCGTAAGCGAAGGAACGTTACGCAGTATACGCAAAGGATCGAGTCCGACACTTGAGACACTGCTGGCGATATGTCGCGGAGCGGGTGTTAATATAGGATGGCTCACCACCGGTGAGGGACCAATGCGGATTGGAGAGGAAATCAAGACACTAGAAGCGGCATTCATCACCATCCCACGCGTGGATATTCGGCTCGCTGCAGGCAGTGGTGCTCTGAATGGCGACAGCATCACGAAGGTCGAAGAGATCCCTTTCACAAAAGGGTTTTTAGGCGGAAAACTGGGAAAAGCCTCAGCAGACGGCCTCATCATCTTGACGGCTGGTGGCGATAGCATGGACCCGCTCATTGCTGACGGCGACTTGGTCATGGTCGATAAAAAGCGTAACATCCTGCAAGATGGCGTCTACGCCTTTGTTTTAGCTGGAATGGCTCGCGTAAAGCGCTTACGCCCAACAGCACTTGGCGATCTGGAATTGATCAGCCAAAATCCAGAATACGAAAATGAGCTTCTAAAGCGTACAGATCTGGAAGACTTCCACATTATCGGCAAAGTGGTCTGGTGCGGTCACCGCTTCGGGTGATACGATTTGGACATAGGCAGTGTTGCTAGACTTTACCCGCTGCACATTTTTGACCGCTTTATGCACACCTACACGCCCGTTTTGAATAGTTTCCGCGCAACACTGTGCAAAATGATTTTTCCCCGCCCAAACGATATTATTTAAACTTTTCAACGGGTTCATACAACTTTACCCGCCTTCACCTCTGTGCAGAATAACAGTCCCCCCCACATCACCGATGTGCTCAAGCACGAAAAGATCAAGATCTCAATGGATGGTAAGGGAGCTTGGCGCGACAATGTATTCATCGAACGGTTCTGGCGGACCGTCAAATACGAGGAGGTCTACCTCAAGGGGCGCTGTTGCATAAAACCGCTTCAGTCGTATATCTTGGCTGATATTTTCCTCAGTGAAGATGCTCTTAATGCCGTTTAAAACCAATGTTGCTCGCCATCACAAGTTTGCCAAAGTCAAATACAAAGTGACGAACTGGCCGGAGTATAATGAAAGCTTGCGTCGTCGCAGCGATGTAACGGTTTGGATTGAAAAGAGCGTTTCCAAGGCCTGGTTTTCACCTAAACCAAATGCGCGCTCGAAAAGACGAATTTCGCCCTTGATACCAGGTTGGATCAAGAACGCTTTGGCCTGGCTCTTTTTGAGGGCGCGCATCACCTCAAATCCTTTGATCGGAGCATAAGCAGTCTTGCGTGATTTGAACCCGAGGGTTGGCTTTGTCTGGCGTTTCAGCTTGACATAATCGGCCTCAATCACGTTGTTCAGACACCTAACTTGGCAATGTTCTGTGTCTGCCGGACATTTGCCCCCGGCCTTTAATACAGCAATTTCCGGGCCCGTATATGGGGGCTTTGTCGGTGTTGATCACGCGTGGTTTTTCATAATAATTCAAACCCTTCTGCGCTTTACCAGAAAGGTATCTGCGGCCTTTGTGCTGCGCGTCGGCGAGAAGTAGAAGTCGATGGTGTCGCCCTGCTTCGTGACCGCCCGATAAAGATACATCCAGCAGTCCTTGACCTTGATATACGTTTCATCAACCTGCCAGGTGTCGTCCCTAGATGGCGGCCACTATTTGAAGTCACAGCTCATTGGAATACCACTCGCTTTGTCCAAAAATCAAGCAGCCGAAGACTCTTTGCAACAGGGTTTCCTTTTTTACGCCGCCGATAAGATCACCGCCCCACAACAAACGTTTGTTCTCATTTTCAGGCTCAACGTTTTTCCGGAAGCTGTCATTCGAACTAAGAAGAAGAACAGCGCCTAGCATCTCATCAACCTCTACATCACACTTGAGAGATCCGCATTCCCTGTAACCGAGCCAATGCAGAAGAAAGTCCTTCCTAGAATAATATAGGCGTCCTACTTCTGGGTCCGCTATTGAAATACGTCGTTTGCTGACATGCGTCACCACGACGAAATGATCCTGAAGCCAATGAACAATGAAAGGGCATGGCAAATTTCCAACGCAGAAGCGTTAACATGAGTTGCTAATGCCTCAAATCCCAACGGAAGAGCGGCACGTTCCATCGCAGCCATGGAAACACCGTTAAGATCCAGATCACATGTTTGCCGGATTCTAGTTATAGCTGCATCGCCGCCGTGATATCGCAGACCCATCTGAATGCAATTAGGGCCACAATCTTTTGAGTCATACCGGTAGACCAGAGGAAATTTCTTCAATATCCAGCCCCCATTAAACCATCATCGATAGATCTGGTCTGCGAGATAATCCACAGTGAACAACCTAGCGATAAACCCACATTCTTTGGTGAGTAGTTTTATCGCCAGAACGGCAAGCGGTCTTCTCCCTATTATAGGAGAGTGTTTTGAGGCAAGGCGGTATGATGTTTCTTGTTAAGGGTGGTCAAGACAGCACAATGTGGGTCCCTCCTTTGTACTGCACGCCAAAAATGTTCTCCTTAAGCCAACAGTAAACAAAGAGGTTTTAACTGTACGCAGCAATACGCCTAGCAGGCTTATCAAGAGGCATATAGCGCTAGTAACATCTTATAAGAGCGCCGCTAAGTGACCCTGTTACTACACCTTACTCGACCTTGGAATGAGCAGATAGACAAGTGTCACGCAGCCTGCCTCTTCGTGGAAAACCGTCAGTACTTCCGTTTAAGTGGCATTGCCACGTCGACTTGGCAATTGCCAAGTATGTGAATATCGCGAAAAATAAGAAACAGAACTCGGATTCAACACACCAAATCTGTGTTTCACAAGAGGACAACAACCGTAATTCTCGGAAAGGTCCGACAAACACCTCGCTGACAACTGTCGCCCGGCATATTGGGCCTAGCCCCTTCCAAGGCATGTATGCTGGCTTCCATAGCAATACAGAACCGGCTATAGCACGACTAAAGGATCGCGGGTGATGGGTAGTCAACTGGAGGACATGGCATCTACCACATTACCCGAGTATTGGAGACAGATGCATTCAAACCCGTAACATGAGACCATGTCGCGAAACATCCCACCACTTTTCACTAAGCCAAGCGAACGGCGACGAACCCAATGTCGGACAGATAGTAGCAATATCAGAACTGAGCCAAGGCCTATCATTTCCGCGCTTCTGTTTTCTGGAACAGAACTATGTTTAATGCATTCCACACGAAAATAAGGACTCCGAAACTTATAGCATATTTACAAGCCTAGTATAATGACCAGATAAGGCGAACAGCGTTCGCAGGCAGTCCGTCCAATATATTTCAATAGTGGAACCAACTATCAGTTATCCAATCACCCACTATGTAGTTGGCCAAAACCATAATCTACGACCGCCTCGGCCTAGCTTGCAAACATGGCAGCTGCCGAATAGCAGCTTAAAGCGATCGTGCTTCCCGCCGTTTTCAAAGCTCTGCTATGGTAGCGCTTGTTCTCCACCATGTATTGGTTAGACTTCTCGCACACCGTAATTGGAGACCCTTCATGCGTTCGGAAAAACCCATTCAAAGGTACGTAGACGCGGGAGATCATCGTATCTGCCTCCATGAATGGACGGGTAAAGGCCCGGCCTTTTTGTTGCTTCATGCTACTGGATTTCACGGGCGACTATGGGATTATATCATCAATCGATTCCCGAACCGCCATGTCATTGCATGGGATATGCGGAGCCATGGTCTTAGTGAAAAGGCAGCACTCCCGGAATTTTGGAGTGAATTAGCAGACGACCTTTTTGCAGTCATAGACGACCTGCAATTAAAACAGATTTATGGTGTTGGGCATTCTTGTGGCGGGCACCTCGCAATCATGGCAGCTGCCAAGTATCCAGATCTTTTCAAAAGTTTATTACTTCTCGACCCTGTCGTTTTTCCAAAACAGCTTTTGCCCATTTTCAAAAAACTAACCCAACAAGACCATCCAGTCGCCAGACGTCGAAACGACTGGGATGATGCAGATGAGATGTTTAACAGATTTAAAGATCGTACACCCTATAGCAGATGGATACCTGAGGTTCTCCGCGACTATTGCAAATACGGTTTGGCTCCATCGGATAGAGGTGAAGGTTATCAGCTGGCTTGCCCACCGACGGCGGAGGCTGCAGTCTACCAAAACTGCTATGGCGACCAAATTTATTCGCTCTTGGAAACGGTGCAAACGCCCACCACTGTAGTTCGAGCCAAACGACGAACTGCTGACCAGTCCCTATTTGACTTCTCTTCGTCTCCCACCTGGGAATTGTTGGCGGAAAATATGGGAAATGCAAAGGACATCTACCTACCAAATCAAACTCATTTCCTGCCTATGGAAAATCCACAGGCTGTTTTGAACATGATGGTTCAGATGGAGAGAGGCGCAGAAATTTGCTGGCACGGCAACGGAGCAATAATAGAAGACGCATAAGAGGACTTGGCAGATTTTCATGTTCATATTTACTTCTGCCAACTATTAGACCTGGGAGGGGATAATGACAAACTATGAAATCCACGGAGCATTAGGCTCCCCGTATTCCATGAAGATACGTGCGGCCTTTCGCGCTAAACGCCTTCACCACACTTGGCGGCTATGTGCGCCAATGGGTCCCAACAGCCCAACCAAGCATGTGAAGATTCCAGTCATCCCGGTTGTTAAGTACCCGGATGGATCCTGGATTAACGATTCAACCCCACTTCTGCTTGATTTGGAAAAGAGAGGGGAGGGGAGGTCGATAGTCCCTTCAGACCCACTTCTGCGATTTGCGTGTTATCTCATCGAAGATATGGCAGACGAGTGGCTTGTGAAAGCAATGTTCCATTACCGCTGGTATTATGAGGAAGACAAGAAGATAGTTCCAAGCTGGCTTTTATATGATGCATGCCTAGGGTTAGACAAGGCCACCATTGACGCAATGGGTCAACAGTTTGCAGCGCGTCAAATCGGGCGGATGCCGAAGGTTGGATGTACGCCGGAAACAGCTCCCTTAATCGAAGCGTCGACAAACCGTATGCTCCAAATTTTGGAGGAGGCCGTTCTTTCCAAACAGCACTTCCTTTTTGGAGATATGGCATCTATGGCGGATGCGGCAATTTTTGGTCAGCTCTATCAATTGAAGGGCGACCCAACACCCTCTGCCATGTTGCGGAAAAACTTCCCGTTCGTCTTCCGCTGGCTGGACCACATTGATGATGCATCCGGTTTTGAAGGTGAGTGGATTGAAAATTTGACCCCCGTTGTTATTCAACTTTTGAAGTTAGCAGGCGACACCTATCTGCCTTTCCTTGCTGCAAATGCAACCGCGATAGACAAAGGCCAAGCCACTTTTACCGCAGATCTACCCGAGGGCTTCTTTACGCAGGATATCTTCAAATATCATAAGAAGTGCCTGGAGCGCCTACGTAAGGAATGGTCCGAACTAAGCCCGGAACATCGCGAAACACTCAGCGAGCATCTTCTCGGCGGGACAGAAGTTCTTGATTGTGCACTGGTTCAGCCAACAAGCTGATTTACCGGACTTGGCAGGTATTGTTGGCAGCTGCCAAGTCAATAATCTCTAAGCTCAACACCCCCAAAGCCAACAAATTTCTTATCATCGGTTTGACCTACCGTTAAATTTGGTGGCGGAGGATGAAGCACAGGGTTGGTATTTGAACCCATGAGCACGGCATATCCTCCCAATTTAAATTCGGCGATCGCACTGTTTCTTTTCTTTTTCTTTGCATAATCTGTTGTTGCAGAGGATCAACCAGCCAAAGGGCAGCAACTTCGAATGATGGCAGACAAGTTGCATCTGACTGATGAGCAGATGGAAAAATACGGCCAATCAAGAAAGAACCCATGGACAAGCGCCGCGTGATCCTCAATACCGCTGGAATTGAACGCGGTAAGAAGCCCACTTTTACTCAACTGCGTGAGGTGAGGGGACCCATGTAGGAAACTCGAGAAACTTTGGATCAGAAATTGTCCGCTATTCCAAATTCAGAGCAGATGGAGACATTCCGCGAGATGCAAAAGGAAATGCGTGACAAATTCAAACAGAAGAAAAGCGGATGAATCACCAGAGAATACATAACGCTAGGGGAGGACTAGTTCCTCCCCATTGACGCCTAGGACAGGTTTTCGAACCTACGCTTCAGGTCAATCATTGTATCGCGGTATGGACCGGGACCATAACTAATACGCGAGACCCCGAGCTTCGCGAGCTCTGCAATACTCGGCATCCCTTGTTTCATGTAGGCGTTCACAGGCAAATCCACTGCTTCACAAATTTTGCTAATCTGTTCCGGCTCTGCGAGTCCAGGAATAAAGAATCCGCTGGCACCAGATTTTTTATAAAGTGCAGCTCGCTCGATGGCTTCATTCACCAGATCAGAATGCTTAGCCACGTCTGGTTCTTGCAAAAATAAATCAGTACGAGCATTGATGAAGAGGGGAATGTCAGCTTCATCCGCAGCTTCCCTAAAAGCGATAAGACGTGCGCCCTGTTCCGCAGCCGAATACAAGCCTGCGCCTTTCACTTTCCGGTCCTCGAAATTCACACCCACCAGCCCAGTTTTGATGATCCGGGCCGCGTTTGTTTTAACTCCACTTAGTGTGTCCGCATAAGCCCCTTCAAAATCCAGAGAAAAGGGTAGGTCTACACTAGCGGCAATTCGCGTTGCTAAAATTTCGACAAGCTCGAGCGGAATCTCTTCTCCATCCGCATATCCATGTGCCGCGGCAACTGGCGCACTTCCCGTTGCAACGGCTTTAGCACCGGCCTTAGCAACAGCCTGCGCAGTACCCGCATCCCAAATGTTAAAGAGCACAACGGGATCACCCTTTACGTGCAGAGATGCAAAGTACTTTGCCTTATCAGCATGAGACATCATTCCGTCCTTTTCAATTTCGCAATTTTCATTTCAAGATCAATGAGTTTTTGTTTACGCCATAGGCCACCGCCATATCCGGTGAGTGATCCATCTAGACCCAGAACACGGTGGCAGGGAATAACAACGGCAATCTGGTTGGCCCCGTTCGCTCTGGCAACTGCGCGGCTGGAACTGGGCCGGCCCAGCAATTTTGCAAGCTCGCTATAACTCCGCGTTGTTCCAACTGGAATACGGCGCAACTCGCGCCAGACATCCTTGGTAAACTCTGTCCCATGCATGGCCAGCGGTACATGGAAATCGAGCCTAGAACCGTTGAAGAACTCGCGCAGTTCTGCCTCCACCTGATCCGTAGGAGCCGTTCTACCCAATCCAAGTTCACCCTTCACCTGTTTGCGAAGTCGGTTCAGCTCGGTTGGCAAAGCTTTACGGTCAGCAAATTCCAATAAATGCAAGGATGATTTATCGCTAACCGCAATCATCGCGCCAAGTGGAGTATCAAACCAATCAGCCTTGAGGAACGCATCTTCTTTCAGTTTGCCGGGGGTACATCCCAATAATTTGGTAAATGCGTCCCTAAATGCTCCAGAAGATGAAAATCCAGATGCCAACTGTGCGTCGATGACTTTGCCGCCATCCGTTAGGATTTCAAAGCCCTCTCGCAACCGGGATTGCCGCGCCATTTCCAGAAACGTAACCCCAAATTGGCGTTTGAAACTACGACGAACCGTGGAGGGGTCGAACCCCAGCTCAACAATGTCACCTTCAGTCAATTTATGGTGTGGCCTTGCCTCAAACAGTGTGAGGAGTTTTAGGAGGGTGTCATCATTTTCTGCTGACGTGCCAACCGGATGACATCGCTTACAGGGGCGAAAACCAGCCTCAAAACATTCGGCAGTGGTTTCAAAAAAACAACAATTTTCCTGCTTGGGTTTTCGAGCCGGGCAGGTGAGGCGGCAAAATACACCAGTGGAGCGTACACCGACATAAGCGCGGCCTTCAAAAGCAGGATCTCTGTTCAGCAACGCTTCATAAAGCACGCTGTTATTTGGAAGGGTAAAAAGCATAGTTACTTATAGGGCTTTGCAAGTTCCCGCGCACTCGGATTTAGGGCAGTTATTAAGGAAAATTTGGCGTTTGAGCCAAACCGAGTAAACAACACGCGCTATACCAAAAAGAACTGCAGCGAAGATCCGGTTGACAAAATTGAGGAGGTCGGTTGCCGACCAAAGATCAGCATGTAAATTAGGTTGCCAGCTGAAAGACCGTGAAAACTGTCACGAATAATATTGAGGGATCACCGAATTAACTGTATCTACCAGTTGTAATATGAATACGGAATACAACTTTGAAAAAATTGTCTACTGGCCTACTGGCCCTCACAATGGCATTTGCAGTTTCTGCGTGTGCCAAAAAACCTGAGAGCATTGCTCCCGCATATACATCCACTAGCCAATATAACGGCTGGAGTTGTAAAACGCTTTCAAATGAATTGCAGAACATCGACCGTGCTTATGCAAGCGCGGCAGACCAGCAAAACAACGCGCGCTCCAACGATATCATCGGGGTAATTTTGATTGGACTGCCTGTTTCGAGCCTATCTGGCGATAATATTGCGCCACAAATAGCTACTTTGAAGGGGCAAAGGGAGGCGATCCGCAGCACTATGATCACAAAAAGATGTGCCGGGTCTGGTGATAAACGGCCCATCAGCTAATTCATAAAATGCGGTAAACATTGTTTACCGCATTTTCTCATAACAGCTACAATTTAACCCAAGACCAAATTTCCAATACGCGCCTGCATGATGCGGGCAGGGGTATAGGTGCCCGGCACCACTTCAAACTGGACCTCTCCGCAGTCGATAAATCCAAGCCTTGTGTAAAACGCTTGCGCCGACGTGCTTTGTTTTAAAACATACAGGCCGGCGACAAACTCAGATGAATACTCCGCCATCGCAATTTTGAGCATACGCCGACCAAGCCCCTTGCGTTGATAGTGCCGCGCGAGATAACACGCCCAGATATGAACCACTTCACCGCGATGCGCGCAAACAAGTGAACCAACTATTCCGCTGATGCTCCGCGCCAGGTAAACACACCCATTATCAGAGGGAATAACGCCGCCCAAGTCCGGTGCATCTAATCTTGAAACCAAGAGGCTCGACAGTTCTTCGCCCAACTCGTCGGTATGAGCCTCAAGCCAAGCCGCCGCTAAAAACTCTCGCAGGTTTTGTCGATCCTCATCGCAAAACAGCGAAATCTCAATTTCATTTTGAATGACTAAGCCCGGCACCAATCGTATCCCTCGTTAGTTTTCAGTTCGGAGCGAACTTGATGAGCTTAAGCCGAATAACGTGCGGTGCAATGCCAGTTTTCCGTCAACCGCCCGGTCAATACAGGCCCTGAAATATCCGGCAGGCCGTGCAATACTCTCCGGATTCCGCAAGGCTTTTTCAACCGTTGTGATGAGAACCGCAGCGGCAACATAATCTCCGACCCGGGCTTGGGCATCAAACCAACCCTTGGGAGATAACCCGATAAGCAATCGTAAATCATCGGCGGCATCAATTAATGTGGCCCAACTGTTCAGCTCCAGCCCCAAGGCACCTTGGGTTTCCGGCGTTGCCCCGGTTAGTAACCCCAGAGAAACCTCAGAAAAGAGAGGGGAGAACTGATCTTTCTCATGGGGACCCTCATGCTCTATCCAGTCGGAAGGATCAAGTTGCGTAGAGTCTGTTGGTCTGGCACTAATTTCGCTTTTTCTGTTTTGTTCTAGAGCGTCTTTAAATCGAGCGGAGTTCGATTTTCTGGTTTTTGAGTATGGGTCGTGAGACACATTCAGTGGTTGTTTACTTTTAATCCAAGAGTCTTGATTGGTTGTATTATTATAAGGGATGACATCTATGTCCTGTGCGCATGACATTTCTTCATTTTGTTTAGAAAAAACAACATATTCAGGCTGAACCTCTGATCCCCCTTCATGCTCCATATCAGGGCTATCGAATTTGCTAACCAGCAGCTCGTGAAGCATCGTCATAGCTTCAGCACGGTCGGCAATTCCCATGGCTTGATCATTCAGCAAGCCAACAGCATCAGTGATCTCTTCCACGTCCACCTGCTCATAAGCAGCAAGGCGCAACAGGTCTTCAATTGCTCTAGAAAGGCGGCTTACGGTGCGTTTGGCTTCTTTTTCCTTGGCAAGGCGAGCTGCAAATTCAGCTCCGAGTTTTTTCAACTCAACAACACGTTGACGCGCAGGAGAAAAATCGAGCCCATAGCCGCGTTGAATCTGTCGATCCTCGCCCGCACGGTAGATGAAACGCCGTCCGGTTGGGCTATCTTTATAGGCAAGGACGCCTGCCTCAACCAGTTTGCGCAGGGACCGCACAACTGTGCGGGTTGACCGGCACACATACTCAGCCAGTTTTTCATTGGAAATTGCCACGAGCGGACGCCGATTCTGGCTCCAATCTTCAGCAGCTGTCAGGCCAATCAGAATATCCAAAATATGGTAGGTCGTGCCATCAACACCCAAAGCAGGTGCGGCCTTTTTCAAAGCCATGGCAACTTCCGATTTTGTGGTCTTAACAATGTCATTGGCCATTGCCAGTTTTTGGCTGGCGACCATCGCCGGCGTCAGTTTTCTAAAGGACGCGACGGAACCAACTGGTTGCATAGCTTCACCGTTCACCCACTAATTCTTGTAGGTGTTCTCCTGGGTCAGGGCGCAAGATGCCCTCCCCAAACTGAGGATAAACGGTACAAATCGACGAATAGCACGCAGAAAGACGCTTCAACTCCTTGGTAAGGGTTGATTCGCGTTGCGTCTCGAAGTAATTTGGGATTGCAAAATCTGGTTACATCGAGCGCTATTGTTTGTTTGTACCCTAGAGATTTCGGTCTTGCTGATTGCCGTCAGCAGGGCCGTTTTTCTTTGGGAGGAACGTTATACCGTCATACATCCTCCTTCAGGACTTCAGAGCGAAATTCATCCATCAGATCGGGAAGGCGTTTTTTCAAAAAAGCTGCCAGCTCCGGATCCTTACGTGCATCAATCTGAATACTCAGCGCATTAGGGCCATCTTTGATCAGGATTTGCCGGTTGCCGAGCCAGCTTTTTGCAGCTGTCGCAACAGAACCAGTGGTCACAGTGTTGCTTTCAGCAGATTTGCAGGCCGTCAGAATCGCAGAGAACCGCTCATCACTTGCAGACAGCTCAAAGTCCGCGCTAATCGTCACGGCATCCACACGCGCTTTAAACTTATCGGGTAGATGGCCATTAGTGAAATGTCCGGCCAACTCTTCCCAACGTGGACGGCCAATCTTCGGGGCCGGGCCAATCTCACGAACAAACTCTTCTGGCAGTGCGTTCATCAGTTTCAACAGTTTGGAAACTGTGGTCGCATCCTTGCCGATCGCTTTGGAAATTACGGTTTGCGGAAAGCTTCTCGCCAACCGAGAGGCAAACAACGCCGTCTCAATAAAGGACAGGTTTTTCCGCTCATGGTTTTCCTGACCTTGGGCAATCAGTAAAGCCTCATCAGACAGCTCTTTGATAAACCCGCGCACGGGAATACCCAGATCTTTACAAGCGCGCCACCTGCGGTGACCAAAAGCAATCTGATAACGCCCATCGGCTTCCAGATGTGGGCGGACCAAAATAGGGACTTGCTGGCCACTTGAGGAAATTGAGGCTTTGAGGGTCTCAAAATCTTGATCGTTGGCCACAATCATACGGTCAGCAACAAAGGATGGATCCAGATCAGCCGTGTCCAGCTCATGCGCGACACTGCCCTCCTCCATCATCTGGCGCAGCTTTTCATTTTCCTTCTCAACGTTGGAAAACGTATTGCGCATAGACTTAATGGCCCCGGAAGACACACGTTGCTTTGTAGCAGTTGTCATTGAGGGGGCAGGGGAGCTGGTTTTGGACAGTTCTGCAGGATCTACCCCACCAAACATGGCGCGCATCTTCTTGGAACGATCAGTTGCCTTGTTCATGGACGACCCCATACCTGTTTGATCAGTTGGAACACTTCCGCATTAGCAGCATCGACAGATTCCAGAGCACGATTGAGGGTATCGCGGGTCATATTTCCGCGCTCAACCTCATAAAGGCTCTTCTTCTCAAGTCCTGCATTGGCAATTGCTGTGGTCTCCACAATCGAGGCTGCCAAGACATCCTCACCAAAAAGGCCACGTAAAAGCGCTGCAACGTTCACCTGAGGCACATCGTGCGGTGTATGGCGTGTCAGCAGGTAACGCACAAAATCATGGCTCAGGGTGCCGCCAGCTTCTTCAATCACCGCGAGCAGCTCAGATGTCATGGAAAGGAACTGGTTCATTGAGGATACATCCAGCATGGCCGGATGAACGGTAATGACAATACCTGTCGCGGCATACAGCGCGCCAAGGGTAAGATATCCAAGCTGCGGCGGTGCATCCACCAGAACCACGTCGTAATCATCTTCGACCTCTTTAAGCACGGTTGCCATGCGGCGGAAGAACATTCCATCACCGCGAGACAGCCCCTGAGCAATCGCCTGGGGTGTTTCGTGCTCATACTCCATCAGTTCCAGGTTACCGGGAACAAGATCAAGCCCATCGAAGTAGGTTTTGCGGATAACATGGCTCAGCGGCACGCGCTCATCGTCGTCATAACGGATAGCTGCGTAAAGGGTCTGGTTCTCAGCCACATCGAACTCAGGCTGATAGCCGAACATAGCAGAAAGAGAGGCCTGCGGATCAAGGTCAATTGCCAGTACGCGAAGGCCCTGAAGCGCCAAATAGTGCGCCAAATGCACTGTTGTCGTGGTCTTTGCAGACCCGCCCTTAAAGTTTGCTACAGCCAAAACCTGCATCTTCTCGCCATGGCGGCGGCGCGGATTTAACCGAAGCGAATCTGTAGGGCGTTTTTCTGCTAAATAGCGGCGTAATTCGTTGATCTGGGGGAGGGTATAAATGCGTCTGCCATTATCCAGCCTTTCGGGGATAACTGCCTCACCATTGAGCGAGAGCTGTCGCAAACTGGATTCGGCAATGCCCAAAAGGCCAGCCACTTCGCGCGAAGAGAACGTCTTAAGCCGTTTCATAGCTTCAGGCGGATACATCTTCACCCTTAAGGATTGCAGTTGCCGAGACAACAAGTCAGAATGGCGTGCAATCTTCTCAGAAGAAGTCTCATCTTGTTCAGCAGTGAGCAGCATATTGCCTCTAACCTCTTGTGACGGTTTTGAAGTGCAGACCGTGAATAATCCGTCACAGCGCATCCTTCTCCGTTTCACCTAACCCGTCAATACCTTTATAGTTAACGTAAATTAACTAATATTAAGAGTTTGTTAAGGAACGTTCTAGCTGCAACCTCAAAAACAAACACCAAATTGCCAGATGTTGCGTAACGGACCGTATTTAAAGCAACATTTCCACAATACGGCAAAATTATCTTATTCAGATACAGCTCAAGCTTCCCAAAACTTATATGTCATCGCCATGACGGTTTTTGTGTAAAAATCAACCAAATACCGATTTGACAGATCAACGCTCCAGCAAAACGATTAGGGGCTACATGAATCACTCATAGATTCTCACTGAGTCGCAACGTTTTACAATCCGGAGCCCGGACCACTTATAATTCTGCAGCTAGGACTTCAAGACGTATTAGGGTGATCTCACGTCAATGGAGGAGTTCTGGCGTAAAGATATGCTGCCAGGTTCAGTTTTGTGGCGGGCGTGATGCCACCGATGGCAATGTTTACCCGTTCATTGTTGCAAGCCCACAGCCAATTGACTGCTTCAGCCTGGACTTGGTCAATGTTTTCAAAGCAATTCTGATCCAGCCATTCTTGCCGAACAATCCGATTATAAGGCGTTGACACGCCAACTTCAGGTTGCCGGTTCATTTCGCCTTCAGTGGCCCATAACTGCACCTTACTTATTCCCTGTAATTTGCTCGTTTTCCACCAGAAGAGTCCTCCTCAGGAATACCCAATTATTGCCGGATCTTACTGCTAATTTATGGTGAATTGAGATTTCGAAATACTGACCAGAACAAATTTTCAACAATGTCCGACATTAAAACTTTACATTGTCGGACATTGTTTGCATGGTGTAGGAGACTTAAATGTTAACGAACAAACCAAGTGACCAGATGCCCGACGCAAATGATAAAAAACGCCAGGATGCATCACGCGAAGCGGTGATGAAGGAAGCAGCAAAGCGCTGCATCTCTCATCGTACAGGGAACCGTGGACAAGAAGTATTGAACGCGCTTGTCGAAATTATCGAAGCGGCAAACCTGAAAGTTGGTGATCGTCTGCCATCCGAAAAGGAACTTGCGAGTTCGCTTCATGTTGGGCGTTCAAGCATTCGCGAAGCTCTTACCGCATGGCAGCGCATGGGCATTATTGTACGCAACAAAGGGGCGGGCACACGACTATCAGCGGACGTAAACGGCAATGGCAGCCACAAACCGGTAACGATCCAGGTGGAAGCTCAGGGCTTGATGCGCACCTTGGCTGTGCGGTGGCCATTGGAGCTTGAAGCAGCCCGGCTGGCCGTTCTTAACGGTACCGAAAAAGACATGCGTATCATCGACGCGCGTTGCGAAGAATTATTGGCAATTTATGAGGCCGGCGAAAACTGGTTTGAAGCCGACAATAGGTTCCATGCTGCCATTCATGATGCTTCTGGGAATCCACTGTTTAACCAACTGATAAAGCAACTACACGCGGCTTTTCACGACACTTACGAAGCTCCATTTGACCAACCGCAAATGGCTGACCATAGCATTCCAATCCATCGGGAGCTAGCAGATGCCATCATCGCAAGAGATTGGGAGAGGACTAATGCTGTGATGACCGAGATTTTCTCGATTGTCGAAGCTGAAGTCATCAAAGTATTGCATGACGAAGAATAAGAATACGACAGAAGACCAGCTATCACTGGCAACTCAACTTGCTACTGCTTATGACGATCCGTCAGGTAGTATCACGCCGCCGCTCTACCAAAGCTCTCTGTTTAGTTTTGAGAACTTTCAGACATTTAAAGATACGATGGCTGGACAGCACCAGCAGTACCTTTATACGCGCGTGGCCAATCCAACCGTTAATGCTTTCGAGACTATGATGGCAAAGGCTGAAGGAGCGGAGGCCGGAGTCGCTTTTTCCTCAGGTATGGCCGCCATCAGCTCCACCCTCATGGCATTTGTTAAGTCAGGTGATCATGTTGCGTGTGTTGAGCATGTCTACCCAGATGCCTATCGCTTCTTCGAAAAGATTTTGCGTCCCTTCGGTGTCGACATCACCTATCATTCTGTTCAAGATTTTGAAAACGACCCTGAGCTGTTGGCGGGATGTCGTGTCGCATATCTGGAAAGCCCTAATAGTGTTTTGCTGCAGGCGATGGACCTTCCCAAAGTCGCAGCTCATGCCAAACGTCATGGGGCAATGACAATAATTGACAACAGCTGGGCAACTCCAATTTTTCAACGTCCGTTGGAACTGGGCATAGATGTTGTTGTGCATTCAGCTTCAAAATACATCTCAGGTCACTCAGACGTGGTGGCTGGTGTCACGGTATCAAGCCAAGAGAATATTCAAGCAATTCGTGAGCTCACTTTGCCGCTGCTGGGAGGCAAGCTGGCACCGTTCGAGGCATGGTTGTTGGTGCGTGGCTTACGCACACTCAATGCACGTATGAAAAATCATGAAGCCACGGCAAATCTATTTATCGACCGGCTGACATCGCACAAAGCTGTCAACGCAGTTCATTCACCCGTTCCAAATTCGGTTCCCGGCCTCAGTGGTCGCTCTGGTCTTCTATCAATTGAGTTCGATCGCTCCGTCAACATCGAAAAGCTAGTTGATCAACTGGAGCATTTCCAACTTGGCGTGAGCTGGGGCGGATTTGAGAGTCTTGTACTGCCATCCAAAGTGAGTCTTGCGCAAAAGGGAGAGCAGAATTCACTTCAGCGCTTCGGAGTGCCTGACACAATCATTCGCGTCAGTCTTGGCTTGGAAGATGCGGAAGATCTTTGGAAAGATTTCGAGGGCGCTTTGGAGGAAAGCGTCAACTAACCATCCGAAAATACACAACCTATGTTTCCATAATTGGGAGGAAAACATGAAAAAACTTGCTCTGGGCCTATCTACTGTAGCCTGTCTTATGGCTGGGACCGCATTGGCGGAAACCAACCTCAAACTCGTGGAAGTAATCACCAGCCCGGCACGTACCGAAGTGCTGAAGGGAATGGTTGCTGAATACGAAAAAGCCCATCCGGGTGTAAGTGTTGAAATCGTATCTCTGCCTTGGGGACAAGCTTTTGAGAAGCTTGCAACAATGGTTGGTGGCGGTGATGCGCCTGACCTGGTGGAAATGCCAGACAAATGGCAGGCCCTATATGCCAACGCTGATCTCCTGACCGATCTCGAAGATAACATCAAGAATTGGGAGTACGGCGCGACTCTTACAGACAAAACCATGGCGATGGCTCGTCAGTCCGGGGGGGCTGCCTATTCCATTCCCTATGGTTTCTATCTGCGCGCTATGTTTTACAACAAAAAGCTTCTGAAAGAGGCTGGCGTTGAAACACCACCTGTCACAATGGCAGAGTTTAAAGATGCTTCTGAAAAAGTATCTAAGCTCGATGGCAAATACGGTTACTGCTTGCGCGGCGGCGCTGGTGGCCTTGGTGCATGGTTTATGTATGCAGCTGCAATGAATGGCACAGCTGACTTTTTCGATGAAAATGGCAAGAGCACCATCAACCAACCGGGCTCTGTTGAAGGATTGCAGTATCTGATCGACCTCTACAAAGACGGTTCGGCGCCGAAAGATTCTGTAAACTGGGGCTTCAACGAAATCGTCGCTGGTTTCTATTCTGGTACCTGTGCGTTCTTGGATCAGGACCCTGATGCATTGCCAGCCGTTGCTAAACGTATGCCTGCTGAAGACTTTGCTGTTATGCCGATGCCTGTTGGCCCATCAGGAAAAGCCTACCCAACCATTGGTTTTGCAGGATGGTCCATCTTCAAAAACTCCGAGCATCAGAAAGAAAGCTGGGATCTTCTTGGCCATATTTCATCACCGGAGAACAACAAGACTTGGGCTCGGCATGTTGGCGTAATTCCAATCCATGCGGGTGCGGAGCAAGACGACTACTACAAAACTGAGCAGTTTAAAGGCTGGTTCACTGAACTTAACAGCGCTCAGTTTGAACCAATCGTTTTGCCAACCTATCTGGAACAATATGGTTACTTCGTAAGCACGTTGGCTCTGGAAACCAGCCAACAGGCGTTGCTTGGCGATTTATCTGCACAGGAACTTGCAGATAACTGGGCTGAATTCTTGAATGAAGAATATGCCAACTGGAAAGCGAAACAGTAACGCTTATCACAGTCAAAAAACGATCCCTGAGTTTCTCAGGGATCCCCTTTCCAGAGCAATAAACGGCTGTTCCGATATGACTGAAACACTCTCGGGCTTAAGTACAGAAAGACCTCCAGAGAAGGCAGTGAAGCAAGGCCGTATAGGCCTCACGCTTTCCTACCTTCTCGAGCCTTATCTCTATCTCTCGCCCGCGCTCATCCTGATTTCCTTGGTCATTCTCGTCCCACTGGTCATCGGCATATCCTATTCCTTCCAATCGATCTCTCTCTTGCAACCATTTAAAACGGGATGGGTTGGACTGGATAATTATCGTGACCTTTTCAGTGACACGAAATTTCTGGTTGCCGCAAAGAACACATTCTGGTGGACGTTTTACTGCGTGGCCATGCAGTTTCTGCTAGGTCTAGGGCTGGCAATGCTGCTCAACACACGCTTTCATGGAAAGAAGATTGTTCAGGCCTTGGTGTTTCTACCTTGGGCAGTCCCAACCTTGCTTTCAGCACTGACTTGGGCTTGGTTGTTTAACCCTATCATCGGCCCAATACCACATTGGTTGACTGCACTTGGTATTCTGCCTGAGCCGTTCAATATCCTCGGTGATAGATCGCTGGCCTTGTGGGGTCCGATTATTGCAAACATCTGGTTTGGAATTCCCTTTTTCGCGATCACCTTGCTGGCCGCATTGCAATCTATTCCTTCAGATATGTATGAGGCCGCAGATATTGATGGGGCGACAGCGTGGCAACGTTTCTCCAAAATCACGCTACCGTTTCTGGCCCCGATGATCGCCATTACAGTTATGCTGCGCACCATCTGGATCGCAAACTTTGCAGATCTGATCTACGTGATGACCGGCGGCGGTCCAGCGAACTCCACGCAGATCCTGTCTTCCTATGTATTTACAACAGCCTTTCGAAAACTGGATTTTGGGTACGCCTCGACAGTGGCCGTCGTTCTACTGCTCCTGATGATGCTTTATGCAATCATCCTTTTGAAACTGCGCCAGAAATTCGTGAAGGTATAATATGTACCGAAACCGTTCTTTCAAGTTTTTAGCCACCACTGGCAAGTATACTGCCTTGGCACTCTATGTCATATTTGCAATGTTTCCGCTCTATTGGCTTCTGAAAATAAGCCTCACGCCTGATCAACTTATCTTCACTGACGGTACTGCACTCTGGCCAAGCACGTTGACTATTGAAAATTTCAAGTCAGTTATTTTTTACACTGACTTCATGTCTTATTTCAAAAACAGTGTGTTTGTGTCCCTGGGAACGGCACTAATAACAACATTGATTGCAGCTGCTGCTGGCTACGCCTTTTCCAGGTTTCACTTCAAGGGAAAGAAGTACATCATCGTGGCGATGTTGTTGACGCAAATGTTCCCTCTGCTGATGATCATCTCCCCTATCTATAAGACTTTCGCATCCTTGGGATTGCTCAACACGCTGACCAGTCTTGTCATCGTCTACACTGCATTCAACGTACCATTCGCAACCTTCCTGATGCAGTCGTTCTTCGATGGCATCCCGCAGGATTTGGAAGAGGCCGCGATGACAGATGGAGCTACTCGCTTTCAGGCATTGCGAAAAGTGATCTTCCCGCTCACGTTGCCTGGCCTTGCTGCAACATTGGGCTTTGTCTTCACGGCTGCATGGAGCGAGTTACTGTTTGCTCTCATGTTGACCAACTCAAACGATAAGATGACGTTCCCTGTCGGTTTGCTAACCTTTGTCTCCAAGTTCTCCGTGGACTGGGGGCAGATGATGGCGGCCGGAACGTTGGCGCTGATCCCAAGTTGCCTCTTCTTTTTCTTCATTCAACGATATCTCGTCCAGGGTCTTACCTCTGGCGCTGTGAAAGGGTAGGGGGTTCCCATGGCTTCCATTCAACTCAAAGATATTTCCAAGGCGTATGATTCAGTCGAGGTCCTGCACAACATCAATTTGAACATTGCCGAAGGTGAGTTCATCGTTCTCGTGGGACCATCAGGCTGCGGTAAATCCACTTTATTGCGGATGATTGCCGGGCTGGAGCCGATCACCAGCGGTGACATGTACATTGACAATGAGCGTGTGAACGAGATGCGCCCCCGTGATCGCGACATTGCAATGGTGTTCCAATCCTACGCACTTTACCCGCATATGACGGTCGAGCGGAATATGGGTTTTAGTCTGGAGTTGCTCGGTGCTGATAAAGAGTTGCGTAAGGAACGTGTACTCGACGCGGCCAAAATTCTGGGTCTGGAGCCTTATCTGCAACGCTTACCACGCGCTCTGTCTGGCGGCCAACGCCAACGCGTTGCAATGGGGCGTGCGATTATTCGTGATCCGAAGGCGTTTTTGTTTGATGAGCCGCTCTCAAATCTTGACGCAGCGCTGCGTGTGGAAATGCGTCTGGAAATTGCCAAACTGCATAAGCGCCTTTCCTCAACCATGGTGTATGTGACCCATGATCAGGTGGAGGCCCTTACTCTTGCGGACCGCATTGTGGTGCTAAATGGTGGACACATTCAGCAGATCGGCACCCCGATGGATCTGTATGAAACTCCAGCGAACCTCTTCGTTGCCCAATTTATTGGCTCTCCGAACATGAATATCTTGGAAGCAGACCGGTTCGCAGAAGAGACGGCAAACATCGTCATCCCAACAGCGCTTCAGGGAAGTGCCACAAAGTTTGGCATTCGTCCTGAGCATGTAAAGATTGTTGAGATCGATGGCTCTGATACTGATGGGATATGGCATATCAAAGGCGAAGTTGTGGTCGTTGAGCGCCTTGGTTCCGATGCCAATATTTATCTCGATGCAGGGAAACTAGGACTGTTTCTCGCTCGTCATCATGGGGATGTTGATTTCAAAAGCGGCACTGAAGTGTCGCTTTGCTTTGACTTGGAAAAAGCCCACTACTTCGACGAGGATGGGCAAGCCATTCGCTAAAATAAATTGGCGATCATTACTGGTCGCCAATTTCATCGATTTTGTTGCGTGAATGCGCTTCTGGCGAATCTTCACTTTGGCCTGAACCTCGATTTCGGCAATATGCTCCAAGTTGACCCGTGAAGATGTTGGTGATGGAGCCTATGATCACATAGGCAGTCGCAAAGATCTGGAGCGTCGTGAGCACTATTCCGCCGCCCCAAAATGGCTGAATCCTGTGCTTAGGTTGAGATCAATCCGCGCGTGCGATTAGGATATTCTTGCAAGTTAAACTCAGTTAAAGATGAATTGGCAGAAGCAACCCGGCTAGGTCAATGTGCTCGTGTGGAAACCATGATGACCCGCCATAAGTAGGTCGCCTTTAACAAGCTCAAATTATGAGAGTTCAGTTCGCAAAGATCGGAAGCGAAAATTGGCACCCTCGTTTCTATCCAATATGCAAAAGCTAAAAACCAACTCCTCCCTGCGATAAGACACCATTAGAATATCTAATATGCAAATTAGGAGATGTAGATTTTAATTATTCAATTTCCAGAATACATTCAAGCTACTAAGCAGAACCGGGCAAGTGATATCCAGGGTTTCTACTAGGAGTTATGCCATCTGGATCAACAGCCGGACGGCTTGTTGGGAGTCCATATGATTAAACACTCAGAACATACCCACTTTGATGCCCTCGAGCTAACTCGCAATTTACCGGCTGATTTAATCAGTCAAATTCCTGTACTCATGGTCAATCGGCAAGGTAATACCGACAGGTCTTTCATGCGCACAGAAAATTTCCTCGGGTACGCAGAGCCTGGAAAAACATACCGCCTTAGCTTCAACGGTATGATGCGCACTGATTTTCACGATAATTTTGTGCTTTCGGCGGCGGCTGAGCCAGATCATTTAGAACTCAAAGGCGAGTGGAACGAAAAAATAGATCTCATCAGAGATGAAGCTAACATTCTGGGCGGGAATGGAAAGTATACTTTGCCGGAGGGGGCGGACGCTCTTCGTGTACCTGTTGCCGAAGCCACTCCGGAGCATCTGGCTTACTACGATAGCCGTCTGGTGCGTGTTGGTGATCTTCTGTCTTTCAATTCCACAGGTAATCTGCCTGTGACGGTTACGTCTGTTGGACCTGACTATAGCAGTGGGTATCTTCTGGACGAAAGTAAGGGCGGAGGAGCCTACCTTGAGGTTCATGACCGTCCTCATTTTCACATGCCATTGGATGAAGAGGCAGGTGGGCACCTGATCCTGGGCAAAAAAGGCCCTGATGGAATCAACAGGATTACAGCGTTTAAAGTGCCATTTGGTTATGGTATTCTGATGTCTCCTTGGGCAATTCATAGTGATGCCTATCTGGTTGGCAGGTATATGGTGATTTATTCCGCGACTCCGAAGTTCTCGACAGTTATTATCCGGAACATAGACGGTTCCTTGGCTCCGATTATTATTGAGGCGTAACGCTCAGTCCCGTAACCTAAAGCGACGTCAAAGATTTGCTCTTCGTTCCGGTCCGGAGTTTCGCGAGCATTAAGGGATGAAAGAATGCAAAAAGATCCGATAATCAGCCTCCGTAATGTGCAAAAATATTATGGCTCCTTTCAAGCGCTGAAGGACATCAACCTTGAAGTGCTCCCGGGTGAGAAAATGGTTGTTTGCGGGCCGTCCGGCTCCGGTAAATCTACAATGATCCGTTGTATCAACCGTCTGGAAGAGCACGACGGCGGACAGATCATCGTTGATGGCGTGGAACTAAATGAGGACACTGCGAACATTAATAGCGTACGGCGCGAAGTTGGTATGGTGTTCCAGCAGTTTAATCTCTTTCCGCATTTAACAGTCCTGCAAAACTTGACGCTTGGTCCCATGCGTGTGCGGAAGGTTTCAGCCGAACAGGCGCGTGAAACCGCAATGAAATACCTAGAACGGGTTTACATTCCCGAACAGGCGAATAAATTCCCCGATCAATTGTCGGGCGGCCAGCAACAACGCGTGGCTATTGCACGATCTTTGTGTATGGAACCTGACATCTTGCTATTCGATGAGCCGACTTCTGCTCTTGATCCAGAGATGATAAATGAAGTTCTTGATGTGATGTCAGAGCTAGCTGAAACAGGTATGACCATGGTTTGTGTAACACACGAAATGGGATTTGCCCGCCGCGTTGCAGATAAGATGGTCTTCATGGAGAACGGGCAGATTATTGAGATGTCGAAGCCGGAACAGTTCTTTACCAACCCTTCCAGTGAGCGCTGTCGCACTTTTCTCGATCAGATCCTTACGCACTAATTCAGGAACGTTAGAGCATGAGGAATTCGTTAGCGAAGGACGCCCACCAGAGGTTAACGTGTTCCAAATTAAATCTGCCCTGTTTTGAGTGAACATTGAGCACCGCCAATATGAATTTCAAAAGAATACTTACATCAGATACCGCTTCGTGGCTTCAATACCTGTTTATTGTCGGAATTATAGGCTGGCTTGCCTACGATGGCGCGCAATCTATGGGGTATAATTGGCAATGGTATCGTGTGCCGCAATTCTTCTACAAATTCAC
This sequence comes from Pseudovibrio sp. Tun.PSC04-5.I4, assembly GCF_900104145.1. NCBI lineage: Bacteria > Pseudomonadati > Pseudomonadota > Alphaproteobacteria > Hyphomicrobiales > Stappiaceae > Pseudovibrio > Pseudovibrio sp. Tun.PSC04-5.I4. Next base: position 390,666 of record NZ_FNLB01000001.1, read on the forward strand.
TGAGGACGGCTTCCAATGGGGTGAGATCCCCAAAGGTGTAATTGCAACCATCGTTTTGTCTAGCCTTGCGTTTTTGCTGGCAAGTGCGCTGGGGTTGTTAATTGCGGTTACTCGTCTCTCCGACCTGCCGATTGGGTCTGCACTCTCCATTGGCTTTTTGGAGCTTATCCGCAACACACCACTTCTTGTTTTGCTCTATGTGTTTTATTACGTTATGGGACCGATATTCGGATTATCGCGTTATGTCGCGGCAGTTCTTTGTCTTGGGGTCTTTCACGGAGCACTGATTTCTGAGATTTTTCGTGCAGGTATTAACGCAGTGCCAAGAGGCCAGTGGGAGGCAGCCCGCTCCATTGGCCTGACCACGTTGCAGGTCTACAGATATATTGTTCTGCCACAAGCGCTTCGACTGGTGTTGCCGCCGCTAACCGGAGAGATTATCCATGTCATCAAATCCTCAGCCATTGTCAGCGTAATTGCTGTTCTGGAGCTCACGACCATCGGCCGCAATATCATTTCCGACACTTACATGAGCTTCGAAATTTGGTTCACCATTGCATTAGTTTACCTAGCCCTCACCCTAACTCTTTCGATTTTTGTCGGACGTTTGGAACTCAAGATTTCGAGCTCGACAAGATAACCAACAATAAGAAGAAGAAAACTTCCTATCGCATTTTTCCGGAGGTACTATGACTTATAAATTCAACTTATCTGGTTTGGTTCTGGGAGTGCTGGCCGCAGTTTCTCTTGCCGGCCCGGCACAAGCACAACAGGCCCGCAAAGCCCTGTCTCAGGACAGTGTAATCGAAGAAATCAAAGAACGTGGCGCGATCAAAATCGGCCTGTCCTTGTTCAAGCCCTGGTCAATGCGCGACAAAAACGGAGAGTTGATCGGCTTTGAACCGGATGTAGGGCGCGAGCTTGCGAAAGACATGGGGGTCGACGCTGAGTTCATTCCAGTCTCCTGGGACGGAATTATCCCTGCTCTCGTCTCTGGCAAGTTTGATGTCATTATTTCAGGCATGACGGTTACCACGCAGCGCAACCTAACAGTCAACTTCACAACACCCTATGCCTATTCTGGAAATACGATTTATTCCAATATTTCTATGACAAAGGACTTCACTGAAGAAGACTACAACAAATCAACAACAATATTCGCCGCACGCCGGGGCGGGACACCTGCTGCAGCAATCGCAAGAGCATTTCCGAATGCACAGCTGCTGCAGTTTGATGAAGACGGTGCAGCCACCCAGGAAGTCCTTAATGGAAATGCGCACGCCACAATGGGTGCAGAGCCAACACCAACTTATGACGTGACCAAGTACCCAGAAGTCCTGCATATCCCGTTTGATAAGATTTATTCCCAATCAGGTGAAGCCTTTGCTCTTCGAAAGGGAGACCCTGATGGATTGAGTTTCTTCAACAACTGGATCGCTGCAAAACGGCGTGAAGGCTTCCTGAAGGAGCGTCAGGATTTCTGGTTCCGTTCTGTAAGCTGGGAAGAGCAAGTCAATCAGTGAGGGTGATTAGTCCTGATTGAATAGGGCAAATATATCTTCGGGGCGTGGGGAAACCAGAGGGCACGTTCCGAAGAATTTTATTTCAGAACTGACTGTGTTCTGACGAGGGAATTGATGGCAAAATTATTCAAAAAACTGCATTGGGCGGATGCACTCATCATTGTAGCGCTGACAGTTTTTGTCGCGACCATATGGCTGCGCATTGATGGAACGCTAAATTACAAGTGGAACTGGTCCATCATTCCCCGTTACATCATTCGCTGGGACGAGCACGAAGGTGTGTGGGTCGCCAATATTCTCCTCCAGGGGCTAATTTCAACGATACGTGTCAGCATTTATGCAGGCATACTGGCCGTGATTATCGGGGTTCTTCTGGGCATAGCGCGTTGCGCACAGAACCTGACCCTCAGATTACTCGCACGGACCTATGTTGAGTGCCTGCGAAATATCCCACCCATCGTTGTTATTTTCATCTTCTACTTTTTTCTCTCGGAGCAAGTTGTAAGTGCATTCGGCATCGAAAAATGGGCTCGCGGTATCGCACGTTCGGAAAACCCCGAGGTCTGGAGTTTCTTTTTTGGAGACATGCGTCATTTTCCTTCTCTCATTTCGGGTGTTGTCGTCCTGGCAATGTTCGAAAGCGCTTTCGTGGGCGAGATTGTGCGCTCGGGCATCCAGTCTGTCGGCATTGGGCAGCGAGAGGCAGCGCGTGCACTTGGCTTAGGCTGGGTCGATGAGATGCGGTTTGTTGTTTTGCCGCAAGCAATCAAACGGGTATTACCTCCGCTCGCCAATCAGTTTATCACTCTGGTGAAGGACAGCTCAATAATTTCTCTGATCGCGATTCAGGAACTAACCTACAAAACATCTGAGCTTGTTGTATCCACACGCGCCATATTTGAGGCATGGCTCACAACGGCTGCATTTTACTTCATAATATGCTTTAGTCTTTCAATGCTATTCAGAAAATTTGAAAAGAAACGATCTGCGACTTAGTGTGGCTGGGCAAAGGCATTCCTGTTTCAGTCAGCAACTTCAGCATGGTTAAAATGCCTGGAGCTCGTAAACTCCTTTGTATTTCGTATTTTGACTTGAACTATCCAACAATGAAAGTGCAGTCAGGGAAGTCCGGTGGGTTTATTACCTTCAGAAAAAGTATTCCGAATATTTGAAATCTGCTCCATGTATCAAAATTTTACTGCAGCAGCGGAACATCTTGGCATTTCGCAGGGCGCAGTAAGTCAGCAAATCAAGGCGCTGGAATACGCTTTGGGTGTCGAACTGTTTATCCGGAAAGGCCGTCACGTCATTTTGTCACCCGTGGGAAGTAGGGTCCTAGAAGCTCAAAAAAGAGCCTTTGAAGGCATTCGTCAGGCCACACAGATCGGCCAGGAGGAGCAGAGAAAGTCAAACCTTTCCATATTGGTGCATCCAGGTTTTTCCGTGCGCTGGCTATTGCCGCGTTTGAGTGAGTTTCAATTGGAAAACCCTGATGTCAATCTGACGATTATGACCGCGACGGACCTTGCAGATTTTCGCGACTTCACCGCTGATGCAGCTATTTTGTACACTCCTCTTCAACAGCAAGACTGGTTGTCTCAGGACTTCCTCATTCCCGTCGCATCACCGGAATTCATGGCTACGCATGAACTCAACGAATTGTCACAGGAAGCCGCGGTTCAGAAAATGGTGTCCCTCCCTATGCTTGGGGAAGCTCCAACCCATACGAATGACACATGGGAAACATGGGCCAATGAAGGCAAGTTACAAATTCCGTTGGACCAGATTCAACGGTTCCCCCATTCAAACATGAGTTTGCTCCTTTCTGAACTTGGGCAAGGAATTGCAATGGGCCGCTGGTGCCTGATTGCAGATGCGTTAAATTCGGGAATCCTTGTCCCAGTTGTAAAGAAAAGGGTGAAGGCAAATGCCGGATACCTTCTGTATGCCAATCCCAATAGAGGGCAGAATTGCGGTTTAAGCAGGTTCGAAGATTGGCTGAAACAAGCTATGCAAAGCTTGAAAAATGAGAGCTCCCTCAACTGCTAGGGATAATTTTTTGAAAGCTGAAATTTTGGCCGGGATGCAGATTGACAGTAACCGTCTGCTCATGCCCGAAGAATTGGCCTCACCGCTCCGATTAGAGGTGATCCCGCATGTTTGGACAGTTGAACGCCGTTTATGAGTGGATTCGCTCCAATTAGGGGCCTTGTTGCAGAAAGAAAGTTCAGCTTACAGCTCGGCCTTACCCGCTCAACTCAGGTCGCATTGACGCGTTCGAACGTCGGCCGTTCAAGGTCTGTCATCCGATTGAGGACAGAGACATTGATTTTGGCCTCCGTCTTCTGGTTCGCAAACTTACGGGACTTCAAACTTGTCCCGATGATTTGTTTATAGCGCGCCATCAAGGTCTCGCCTCTTGAACGCCGCCCATACTCTTTCTGCTTCTGCCACCCTATTCTACCATGTTTCTCAATGAGAAGAATTTCTCGGTCACGGGCCGTAGGAGCGGTCGCAGCCTCTGGGCTGGGGATTGCTGTTTTGGGCGGCGGTATGATGACCTCAACGCCGTCAAAACGGTCAGCTATTTCCTGGCGTGTCGGAGTGCCATCATAAGCTCCATCACCGAGAACCGTGCCAACCGATCCCTCTATCTGGTCCAGAAAATCCGGCACAACAGTTGGATCGCCAACGGTATCTTCCGTCAGTTCAGAACAGATAATTTTGCCGGTATCCAGGTCCAAACCAAGGTGAAGTTTGCGCTGTTTTCTGCGTTTCTTCTTGGTTCCGTGTTTGTTTTCCTGCCACTCACCAGCCCCAAACATCTTTATACCCGTGCTATCGATCACAAGAGTTGTCGGGCCAGTATCCTTTTCAGATTTGACTTTGGAAGGGTACAACCCACCAGCTCTACGTGACAGGGTGCTATAGTCAGGAACAGCCAAATCAAGCCCCATCAAAGCGAACATTGACTGAACAAATCATTGTGTCTGCCGCAAAGCTAAACCAAACACGGATTTGACACTCAAACAGGTTTCAATGGCAAGATCTAAATACTTGGCGGGTCTCCCGCTACGGTTGCTCACTGGTGCGAGCCAGGCACGGCAACGCTGTCTTTAACCCAGACTGTGATGTCTCCACGCCGACGCAGGCTTTCATTACACTCCGACCAGTTCGTCACCTTATATTCGATTTTCGCGACCTTGTGACGACGGTCGGCATTGTGTTCAAACGGCATAAAGGAAGTCTTCAAAAAAGAGATTTTCAGAGAAGGTACACTTCATCCGGGGAATATTGCAACAACGCCATCGAGCTTAACGGAACATGAACTGAATGGGGGTCTATCTGGTTCCCATTCTTTTCCAGCACTGATGAATTATAAAAGATAAGGGGGCGTCACCATGGACCTGAAGTTAAACAACCCAAGCCTGTTGCAATCTGGGGCGTATATTGATGGCAGTTTTGTATCTAAAGACAAAACATTTCCAGTCACCAACCCAGCAACGGGTGAGGTAATTGCTACTGTTTCTGATTGCGCACACAGTGATGTTGCAGATGCGGTCACCGCAGCCAAAACCGCGCAAAAAGCATGGGGCAAACGGACAGGCAAGGATCGCTCGCAGGTTCTGCGCCGCTGGTATGAACTGCTGGTAGAAAATGCAGATGATCTCGCCACTCTTTTGACAGCGGAAATGGGGAAGCCGCTTGCAGAGGCAAAAGGAGAAGTCCTTTACGGCGCCAACTTTATTGAGTGGTTTGCTGAGGAAGCAAAGCGCGTTTACGGCGACACCATTCCCGGCCATCAGGAAGACAAACGCATTATGGTCATCAAACAGCCTGTTGGGGTTGTTGGGGCTATCACACCGTGGAATTTTCCCAATGCGATGATCACCCGCAAAGCCGCGCCTGCCCTGGCTGCAGGCTGTGCGATGATTGTTAAACCGGCAGCAGAAACACCACTTTCAGCGCTTGCACTGGCGTATCTGGCAGAGCAGGCAGGCCTCCCGAAAGGTGTGCTGAGCATCCTGCCATCCACCAGCGCAGCGGAGATTGGCGAAGAGTTGTGCAGCAACGATACTGTGCGGAAGATCAGCTTCACCGGGTCTACCAATGTGGGCCGCATTTTAATGCGCCAGAGCGCGGATCAAATCAAAAAGCTGTCCTTAGAGCTGGGCGGCAATGCGCCCTTTATCGTCTTTGATGATGCGGATCTGGATAAGGCGGTTGAAGGGGCTTTGATTTCCAAGTTCCGGAATGCTGGACAGACCTGTGTTTGTTCCAACCGCATTTACGTGCAGGACGGCGTTTATGATGCCTTTGCCGAGAAGCTCTCCATTGCCGTTGCCGGGCTGAAAGTTGGCGACGGGTTTGAGGCTGGTGTCACCATTGGCCCGCTGATCACCGAGGCTGCGGTTCAAAAAGTGGAATCGCACATCAAAAACGCAGTCGAAAACGGGGCTCGGATCGTTTGCGGCGGACAGCGCAGTGTTGAAGGCGGAACCTTCTTCCAGCCGACCATTCTTGCAGATGTCACCAGTAAGATGGATGTGGCAAAGCAGGAAACGTTTGGCCCGCTCGCACCCCTGTTCCGCTTCAAGGACGTGGATGAAGCGATTGAAGCGGCCAACGACACCGAGTTTGGCCTTGCCTCCTACTTTTACAGCAATGACCTCTCCACCGTTTTCAAAGTCGCGGAAGAGTTGGAATACGGCATGGTTGGCGTCAATACAGGCCTGATCTCCACGGAAGTTGCGCCATTTGGCGGCATCAAGCAATCCGGTCTGGGTCGCGAAGGCTCAAAGTACGGCATCGAAGACTATGTCGAGATGAAGTACATCTGCCTCAGCGTTTAAGAGCAAGCTGTAAGGCTTAGAACAATCCCCTCCCACTTTTAAGGCGGGAGGGGAAACAGGACCTATGAGTCCGGCTTAGCTTTTTTCTCTAAGGCCGTAGCTGTCGAATTTCTTAAGAACAACTTCAATTTCTTCATCTGGCAACACTGGAATTTCCAAGCCTGTTTGCAGCAGCAGCATGTACATCTTTGCCAGTGTCTCAACTTCTTCCGTCAACCACATGGCTTTTGCCAGACTTGCGCCGGTTGCAATCAGGCCGTGGTGCTGAAGAAGGATCGCGTTGCGGTCTTTCAGCCCTTCAGCCACAAACTCGGACAATTCCGGGGTTCCGTATGTCGCATATGGAACGCAAGGGATGTCTTTACCGCCACCTGCAGCAATCATGTAATGGATCGCTGGGATTTTTTTATTCAGAATGGAAAGAGTACTGCTGTGCATGGCATGGGTGTGGACCACCGCGTTTACATCTGGGCGGGTGAGGTAGGAAATCAGATGAAAGCGCCATTCGCTTGAGGGCACTTTACCCTCCTCGTATTTTCCTTCATTGCTGACGAAGACCAGATCACTCTCTTCCAGCTGTTCATAAGGAATACCAGAGGCGGAAATGAGCATGCCGTCCTCATAGCGGCAACTGATGTTGCCCGCTGTTCCTTGGTTCAAACCCAACCGGTTCATTTCTCTACAGGCTTTGATGATGCCGGCGGACAGCTCGCTTTTCAGGGACATCTCTTCTCTTTCCTCGTTGTGGTTTTCATAGGGTAGGGACGCCGTTTGGAATTGAAGATCGAGCTTTATGATGGCGGATGCCCGCTTGCGACCGAAACGACCGAATATGCCCGAAACATAACAGTCACTGAAAACTATACAAGGCCTTCTTTTGGAAAATTTCACCGACTATTACCTGACGAACGGTCAAAAACGGGCGTATTCATAGCTATATTCCGCTATATTTGTGTATAAAATGGATATTTGGAGAGTGTTATGCGTTCAATTCGGTCATTTAAAATATTTTTGCTGGTATATTGATATATGTCATGAATGACCGATATTGACCGTTTATGATGATTGAAATTGAGGACACATGATGTTGAATAGCCGCCTTCAGAGCATTGTAAACAGAGTTGACCATCTGGGTTTTGTAAGCGTGAAAGACCTTGCTGCACAGTTTGGTGTGGCTGTTGAAACTATTCGGCGTGATCTGAGATCTTTAGAGGAGGCGGGGTACATCAAGCGCAGTCATGGCGGCGTAATGTCCCTGATGGATGATGATGCGGGTCTGGCTTTTGGCAATCGCCAATCCGAAAACACGAGTGCAAAGCAAGCTATCGCGACTAAGGCGTTGGAGCACGTCAAATCAGGTGATGTAATTATGCTTGATGCCAGTAGTAGTAGCTGGTTCCTTGCAGAAGCACTGCCGCATGAAGACTTGACCGTTATTACCAATTCTGTCCGCATTGTTTTTGAATTGGTGAAGAAGCCAGCCATCAAAACACTGGCAATTGGCGGGCGTTACTCAGAAAAATATGGCGCCTTCCTGGGGGCTCTGGCTGTTTCTCAAGTGGCTGATTTCCGCGCTGATACGTTCTTCTTCTCCTGCACAGGATTTGATGAGGAGCAAGGCGCGTGGGAAAGCAATGAGTTGAACGCCGCCATCAAACAGATGATGCGCCGATCTTCCCAGAAATCCATTCTGCTTTGCGATGAGAGCAAACTCGGCAAATCCGGGTTGATCAAGCTTTGTGATGCAAACCAGATCGACACCGTCATTACAGAAGACAACAGTTTCAACTTCGGGGGAGAGGCACCTTTGCACGCCGAGGAATAGAGACCGCTCTGATCGCCTCGAAATGTTTGCCCGTTTCTGCCCAGTTTCAAAATCGCAACCAGCCACAAAAAACAAAAGACTTAGGCACGGACTAAACGCACTCGTGCCGTGAGTTGAACCAGTTTCAAGTTAGTTAGGAAGTAACAAAATGGCATCGCTACCAAAAATCGGCATTCGCCCTACCATTGATGGTCGTAGGGAAGGCGTTCGGGAGTCTTTAGAAGAGCAAACCATGAATATGGCGCTCAGAACAGCACGGTTTTTGAGCGAGACTTTACGCCATCCAAGCGGCGAACCTGTTGAGTGCGTTATTTCTGACAGTTGCATTGCAGGTATGGCTGAATCTGCAGCTTGTGAAGAAAAGTTCCTGCGCGAAAACGTTGGCGTCTCCATCACGGTCACACCTTGCTGGTGCTACGGCAGCGAAACCATTGATATGAACCCGCATCGTCCAAAAGCGATTTGGGGTTTTAACGGAACAGAACGCCCGGGCGCTGTTTACCTTGCAGCCGCTCTTGCTGGTCACAACCAAAAAGGTCTACCAGCCTTCTCTATCTACGGTCATGACGTTCAGGACGAAGATGACGAGAGCATTCCGGCTGATGTTCAGGAGAAGCTGCTGCGGTTTGCGCGCGCTGGTCTTGTAACAGCACTCATTCGCGGCAAAAGCTACATGTCTCTGGGTGGTGTCAGCATGGGCATTGCCGGCTCTATCCTTGATCACGGCTTCTTTGAATCCTACCTCGGCATGAAAGTTCAGGCCGTTGATATGACTGAGCTGCGCCGCCGTATGGATAAAGGCATCTATGATGCGGATGAGCTGAAACTGGCCGTCGAGTGGGCAGACAAGTACTTTGAAGAAGGGTTTGATCCAAATCCTGAAGATAAGCGCCGCTCCGCCACTGAGAAAAAAGAAATCCAGCGCGAAAGCCTGCTGATGGCGATCTGTATGCGCGACATGATGCAGGGCAATAAACGACTGGCAGAGCTTGGCTTTGGCGAAGAAGCCCTAGGTTACAACGCGATTGCAGGTGGTTTCCAAGGTCAGCGTCACTGGACTGACCAATACCCGAATGGCGATACTGCAGAAGCCGTGCTCAACAGCTCGTTCGATTGGAATGGCACGCGTCCTCCTGTTGTTGTGGCAACTGAAAACGACAGCCTCAACGGTGTGTGTCAGTTGTTCGGCTATGGCCTGACAGGAACAGCGCAGATCTTTGCTGATGTACGCACTTACTGGTCACCTGAAGCAGTCAAACGTGTCACCGGACATGATCTTGCTGGCAAAGCGGCTGACGGCATCATTCACATGATCAACTCCGGCTCGGCTGCATTGGATGGCACTTGTAAGCAACGGGATGCTGAAGGCAAGCCAACCATCAAACCGCATTGGGATGTGACCGACGAAGATGTCACTGAGTGCCTGAAGGCAACCAAGTGGTGCGCAGCGGTTGATGAATACTTCCGCGGTGGCGGGTTCTCCAGCAGCTTCCTCAGCGAAGGCGGTGTTCCGTTCACTATGACCCGCCTCAACCTGATTGATGGCATCGGCCCTGTTCTGCAAATTGCTGAAGGTTGGTCTGTTGAGCTGCCGGAAGAAACCCATGCCGTTCTCAATGACCGGACCAACGCCACTTGGCCAACCACATGGTTTGCACCACGCCTGACTGGCAAAGGCCCGTTCCGCGATGTGTATTCCGTTATGGCAAACTGGGGCGCCAACCATGGTGTGCTGACAGTTGGGCATGTGGGCGCCGAGTTTATGACACTGGCTTCCATGCTGCGCATTCCGGTGTGCATGCACAACGTGGCTGAAGATGAAATCTTCCGCCCATCCGCATGGGGTGCTCATGGCATGGACGTAGAAGGTCAGGACTTCCGCGCCTGCCAGAACTACGGCCCGCTCTACAAATAAGAATAGAAACATGGAGAGCGGATTTCCTGCTCTCCATCCCTACCACCAGCTTGCAGGAACCGTCATGTCTCAGGATTTGGTCATCGTATTGGACTGTGGAGCCACCAACATCAGAGCGATTGCTGTTGATGTGGAAGGCCAGATTGTTGCGCGTGCCTCGCAAGCCAACATCACAGTTCCTGATGCTGAAAACAGTGAGTGGCATGTATGGCCGCATGAAAGTATTTTTGAACAATTCAGCAACTGTTGCCGTGATCTCATGGATCAGGTTAAGCCGGAGCAAGTAAAGGCCGTTACCGTCACAACGTTTGGTGTTGATGGTGCATTGGTGGATAAAACGGGTACGCCGATCTACCCGGTTATCAGTTGGAAATGCCCGCGTACTGCAGACGCGCAACAGCATATGAGCACCTACTTCGACCCTGCTGAAGTCGCTCGCCTCAGCGGTGTTGGGCATTTTTCCTTCAACACAATCAACAAGATGATTTGGTTCCGTGAGAATAAGCCGGAGCTTTTAGAAGACGCTCATGCCTGGTTGTTCATCTCCTCGTTGTTCACGCATATGCTGACGGGCAATCTGACAACGGATGCGACCATGGCTGGAACCTCTCAGCTGACAGATTTGCAGGGGCAAACATTCAACGCAGACATCCTCTCTGCGTTGGGGCTTGATGAGAGTCTGTTTCCTCCTGTTGTTCAGGCGGGCGATATTGTTGGCGAACTCCTGCCAACACCCGCTGCCAGGTTCGGACTGCCAGCTGGTATCCCAGTGGTGTCCGCAGGACATGACACTCAGTTTGCTGTGTTCGGGTCTGGCGCTGAGAAGAACCAGCCGGTGCTGTCTTCTGGCACATGGGAAATCCTCATGGCGCGGTGTGAGAGCATGACATCTCCAGAAACCGATGTGTTCGACCGTGGGTTTACGTGTGAATGGGATGCACAGCCGAACCATTACAACCCTGGCATCCAGTGGCTGGCCTCTGGTGTGCTGGAATGGGTGAACGCTCAATTTTACAGAGACCTCAGCTCAGCTGAGAAATACGAGGTCATGATCAATGAGGCCTCACAAGCGCCCGTTGACTGCAAAGGTGTGTCCTTTGATCCGGCATTTTTGGAGGGTGGAGCAATCCGCGGTCTAACCCTGCATTGTGATCGTGGAGACATCTACCGCGCTGCTCTGACAGCCTTGTCCGTGCGCCTCAAAGACAGTTTGAAACTGCTGGAAACCGTTGGCAACTTCACCGCGACGGAGCTGATCCTCGTGGGTGGCGGGTCACGCAACGCCTTATGGAACCAGATTAAAGCCGACACGTTACAGCTGCCGATCAAGATCCTTGATGAAGCAGAAACAACTGTTTTAGGAGCAGCTATGTTTGCCATGGCAGGTGCAAAACTGCACGCCAGCGCAGATGCAGCACGTGAAGCTTTCAACATTCACTACGAGATCGTTCGTCCTGCAACGACACCAAGGGAGCAGGGTTAAGCCATTACGATTCTGATGAAAAACTGTCGGGAGACCGGTCATCAGGTTGCACAGTTAGGGCAAGGGACCAAGCCGCAGCTTTAAAGACCGGAAGACGTTTAGAAACAAGAAAAACATAAGCTAGGGAGTAAACTATGAGTTTCGCACTAAACCTACCAAAGCTGAGTCTTGCGGGCCCGGGAGCTGTTGCAGATGCAGTTGCACAACTGACATTGCAGCCGGTCAAAAAAGTTATGGTGATCACGGATGGAGCTCTCGTAAAGCTTGGTATTCTGGATGGTCTTTTTTCCGAGCTTGATAAAGCGGGCATTGCGTATCACCTGTTTGATGACGTAACGCCAAACCCGACAGCGACACTCGTGCGCAACGGCGCTAAAGTGTACAAAGCTGAAGCTTGTGATTGTTTCATCGCTGTTGGCGGTGGCAGCCCGATTGATACAGCAAAAGCTGTCCGCATCATGTCCTGTAATCCCGGTGATATCTGCGATTACAACGGTGTTGGCAAAGTTCAGGTGCCCGGCGCGTTCTTCATTGCCATCAACACCACTGCGGGCACTGCGGCTGAGATGACATCTAACTCCGTGGTGACCGATGAAGACAACAAAGTCAAAATGGTCATCATCGACGGCAAGCAAATTCCAGATATCGCAGTCAACGATCCAGAACTAATGGTTGGACTTCCACCTTCTGTGACGGCTGCAACCGGCATGGATGCTCTGACACATGCGATCGAGGCTTACGTTACACCGGGCGCACACACGCTCACAGACCACAGTGCATTGGAAGCAATCCGCCTGATCACTGCATGGCTTCCAGTCGCTGTCGTTGACGGCAAGAACATTGAAGCTCGTGACAAGATGGCTTGTGGCCAGTTCCTTGCTGGTATGGCGTTTAACAGCGCGGGTCTTGGTTTGGTTCATTCCATGGCGCATCAGCCGGGCGCTACGCATAATCTGCCACACGGCGTTTGCAATGCGATCCTGTTGCCTATCGTGTGTGAGTTTAACGGTGAAACAGGACCTGAACGGTTCCGCGCAATCGCAGAAGCAATGGGCGGCGACACGTCCAAGCTCAACGATAAAGAAGCTGCGGCTCTGGCGAACCGCTTGATCCGAAAACTCTCTGAAACTGTTGGCATTCCAGTTGGTTTTAGCACGCTGGGAATCGACGAAAGCGTCATTGAAGGCTGGCTGGATAAAGCACTTGCTGACCCTTGTTTGCCGGGCAATCCACGGGTGCCGACCCGCGAGGAGATTAGAGAGCTCTATATGAAAGCCATGTAGGGGATAAATGCAGACTCGAACAGGTGAAAAAATCTAATCATTAATGGTGCAAACCTGAAGTGTACTCAGAGATTTACCTGTTCGTTTTCCCTATATTTTCCTAGGGTTTTGAGTTTTGAACACAAAAGATTCTCAGGAATACACCGGGAAATTGGCTGACTATTTCGATTTTCCAAAAATTGGAAAAATTCTTTGACCCAACCGATTTCTCAAATATCGACGAAATACAAAATTGCTCTTGATTAAATAGATAGCTTTGGTAGCATGCTAACACGAATTAGCAATAGCAAAACAGCTGTATATCCGAGCGCTGTGAGGGTCGACCTCAAAGAGTTTCGGTCAGGAGGAAGACACATTCATTAAAGAAGTTGGTATCTCAGGTTGGGAAGCCTGTCCATCTTCTGAAGTTACAACTGATTGGCCTGAGAGGGTGAGCTTTCTTTGAGCCTATCAGTGAAAACTGAAGTGAATGCATCATTTGAATTGCGTCAGAGAACGCAAACATGAGTGGGGGCTCAAGTGTTTTGAGGAATTAATCCTTTAGTTTTTCCAGAACTTCTGAAGATTTTGCATGAGATGGGGCATGGTGATGAGATTGTGCTGAGCGACGCACATTTCCCCGCCTACACGTTCAACTCTACAGTGCTGCGCTCTGATGGATGTGAAGCCACAGACCTGCTTAAAGCACTTATGCCGCTTTGGGTTTTGGACCAATACGACCCCGAGAATGTTGTCATGATGGCCGCAGTCGAAGGCGATCACCTTCCAAATGGTTTGGTCAATGACTACCAGAAAGCTCTGCCAGCCTCCGCTGAAATTACCTTCATCGACCGGTTTGCGTTCTATGAGCGCGCAAAAAAAGCGCGCTGTGTTGTGGTGACCGGGACGACACGCAAATATGGCAATGTGATCATAAAAAAGGGCGTTATTGAAGGCTGAAGGAGATCATTTGCGATGGGGCAAAGCTGGTCGGCGACGGGAAAAATAATCGCCGGGCAAGGGTAAATACCCATCCGCAATCAGTAAATTCAGTTTGTTTTCTGGCATTGGAAGTTCTGTTGAATGGTTAGGTTGAACTTCTTTAAGCTATTGAAAACGAACATGTTTGGGAGAGACATCTGATGAATACCATCGTCAAGATGACTGGTATCGAAAAAAAATTTCCGGGAGTGCACGCCCTTAAAAATGTGCGGTTTGATCTGTGCGCGGGCGAAGTTCATGCCTTGATGGGCGAGAATGGAGCGGGAAAATCCACCCTCATGAAAGTCCTTTCCGGGGTTTACAGGAGGGATGGCGGCGAAATTGAGATCAATGGCGCTCCGGCGGATCCACAAGGACCGCGTGACGCGCAGGCTCTCGGTGTCGGCATTATCCATCAGGAACTCAGCCTGATGAACGACCTGACAGCAGCACAGAACATCTTTATTGGCCGCGAACCTCGTTTGAGATTTGGCCGTCTTGATGAAGCTGCGTTGAACGAGAAGACACGCGAAATCTTCAAGAGCATGGCGCTGGACCTGAAGCCGGACGTGCAGGTGGGTGATCTGACCATCGCCAAACAACAGATGGTTGAAATTGCCAAGGCGCTGTCGCACCGCTCGCAAGTTCTGATCATGGATGAGCCGACTGCAGCTCTCAATGATGCAGAGATTGCGGAGCTGTTCGCAATCATCCGCCGCCTGAAGGCCGAGGGTGTCGGCATTATTTACATCAGCCATAAAATGGATGAGCTCAAGCAGATCTCCGACCGCGTAACAGTCATGCGGGATGGGGAATATGTGGGCACAGTACCAGCCGCAGAGACGCCAGTCAGCGAAATCATCTCCATGATGGTTGGCCGCGAAGTGAAAGACGAGTCAGTCATTGTGCCTGATCTCTCTGGTGCGGACGTTGCGCTGGAAGTGAAGGGCTTGAACCGCGGCAAAGAAATTCGCGATGTCAGCTTCTCCATCAAGAAGGGTGAAATTCTTGGTTTCGCTGGTTTGATGGGAGCAGGGCGGACTGAAGTTGCACGTGCAATCTTCGGCGCTGATCCCCTCGACTCCGGTGAAATCTGGGTTGATGGGCAGCATTGCAAGATCGACAGCCCTTCAGATGCTGTGCAGCTCGGGATTGGATATCTCTCCGAGGACCGCAAACACTTTGGTCTGGCAACCGGCATGGATGTGCGCGCCAATGTTGCGATGGCCAGCCTGGACCGGTTCAGCAGCAAGCTTGGTATCCTGCATGAGCCTGGCATGGCAGAAGCCGCTGCCAAATACATCAAGCAGTTGGAAATCAGAACGCCATCGGACCGGCAGGAACTGCAGTACCTATCAGGCGGCAACCAGCAAAAGGTTGTTATTGCCAAGTGGCTGCTGCGTGATTGCGATATCCTGATTTTTGATGAGCCAACCCGCGGCATTGATGTTGGTGCAAAATCCGAAATCTATAAATTGTTGAACACGCTGGCACAGCAGGGATGCGCAATCATCGTCATCTCATCCGAGCTGCCTGAAGTTATGCGGCTTAGCCACCGGATAGCGGTGATGTGTGAAGGCCGTTTGACAGGCATTTTGCCCGGCGGCAGCTCAACAACGCAAGAAGACATTATGCGTCTCGCAACCCAACGTGACACAAGCGCACAAACTGTGAGTGAAGTTCAATGACTGATACAACACTAGCCCCCGAAAAGAATTTTATTGGACGCCTTATTAGTTCTGGTGCGCACCAGAAACTGCTGGCTTTTGCAAGTTTGATCGCCCTACTGCTCGGGTTTACACTGGCATCGCCAAACTTTATGCAGATGTCCAACATGATCGCCATCTTGCAGGCAACCTCTGTGAACGGCGTTCTGGCTATTGCGGCAACACTCATCATCATCACCGGTGGTATTGATCTGTCCATCGGCACCATGATGACCTTTTGTGCTGTGATCGCAGGTGTTGTGCTCACGTACTGGGGAATGCCTTTACCGCTTGGCGTGGCTGCAGCGATCGGCGCAGGCGCATTGTGTGGTCTGGCATCGGGTACATTCGTTGCAAAAATGAAGGTTCCGCCGTTCATCGCAACGCTTGGTATGATGCTGATCTTGAAAGGCCTATCTCTGGTTATTTCAGGCACTCGCCCAAT
This sequence comes from Pseudovibrio sp. Tun.PSC04-5.I4, assembly GCF_900104145.1. Classification (NCBI taxonomy): domain Bacteria; kingdom Pseudomonadati; phylum Pseudomonadota; class Alphaproteobacteria; order Hyphomicrobiales; family Stappiaceae; genus Pseudovibrio; species Pseudovibrio sp. Tun.PSC04-5.I4. The sequence continues at coordinate 406,659 of NZ_FNLB01000001.1, forward strand.
TTACTTTAATGACACTGCCGGGTTTGATCTGATCTCCCGCGGCTCCGTTATCGGCGCTGTGTTTCCGAGCCTTCAGATCCCCAATGGTGTGCTTATACTGTTCCTCGTTGCAATTGCTGCCTCCTACGTTCTTGGGAAGACTGTACTTGGCCGCTACACCTTTGCACTTGGATCAAACGAAGAATCCGTACGCCTTTCCGGCGTAAACACGGACGCCTGGAAAATGGCAATTTATGCTCTCGCAGGTGGGATCTGCGGCATCGCGGGCATTTTGATCGCTTCCCGTTTGAACTCTGCACAACCTGCGCTCGGTCTTGGTTATGAGCTTGAAGCTATTGCCGCTGTGGTGATTGGCGGAACGTCTCTGGCCGGTGGACGCGGTACAATCATGGGCACCCTTATCGGGGCTTTGATTATGGCCGTGTTGACCAACGGACTGCGCGTGCTTTCTGTTGCTCAGGAATGGCAGACGGTTGTTACGGGTGCGATTATTATCTTGGCTGTTTACGCAGACATGGTTCGCAAGAAAAAAGCATAATTACACAAAGTGGAAGGGGTATAAATGCCCCAACCACTCGGTTTTACTGAGAGGATACCATCATGTTTACAAGACGTACCGTAATCGGCACAATCGCAACTGCAGCCCTGCTTGCAACGAGCTCACTTGCTCTGGCACAGGACAAGATCTACATTCCGTTGATCTCCAAAGGCTTCCAGCACCAGTTCTGGCAAGCTGTTAAAGCTGGTGCCGATAAAGCAGCGGCTGAGTTTAACGTAGAAATCACTTTTGAAGGCCCGGACAGCGAAACCATGGTTGATCGTCAGATCGACATGCTGGCCGCAGCTTTGGCTAAAAAGCCAGCAGCGATTGGTTTTGCAGCGCTCGACAGTCAGGCAGCTATTCCGCTTCTGCGTCAGGCACATGCTGCTGGCATTCCAATCATTGCGTTTGATAGTGGCGTAGAAAGCGAAATCCCGCTCTCCATCGCTGCAACAGATAATGCTGCTGCTGCCGGTCTTGCTGCTGAAGAAATGGCAGAGTTGATTGGCTCAACTGGTAAGGTTGCAATTGTTGCACACGATCAGACAAGCCGGACTGGCATTGACCGTCGTGATGGCTTCCTCAACCAGATGAAAGATTACCCGAACATCGAAGTTGTGACTGTTCAGTACGGCGGCGGCGATCAGCTGAAATCTACTGAACTGACCAAAGCGATCCTGACTGCAAACCCAGACCTTAAAGGCATCTTCGGTACTAACGAAGGTTCTGCGATTGGTGTTGCAAACGGCGTTCGTGAAATGGGCGCAAAAGACATCGTAATCATCGGTTACGATTCTGGCCGTGCACAGACAGATGCTGTTCGCAGTGGCCTGATGGCTGGCGCGATCACTCAGAACCCGGTTGGTATCGGTTATGAAACTGTGAAAGCTGCTTACATGGCGTCACAGGGTAAAGAAGTTCCTACCAATATCGACACAGGCTTCTACTACTACGATGCATCTAACATTGATGATCCAGAAATCGCTGCAGTTCTTTACGACTAAGACTTGCTTCAAGTTAAAGAAAGGCCTCCCGTTTTGGGGGGCCTTTTTGCTTTAGGCGCGCTTAGAATATGGCCTCCGATTTTAAGAATAAAGTCGGCAAATTTGTCTCAATTCGCATACCACGGAGTAACCTTGTCCTAACTCTCAGGCCAGAATGAATACCGTTCACGTTACTTTACAGATTATATTACTCTCAGATAAATGCGCCTTCTACATGATTGGAAGTGACGAGTTGACTGTATTTGAGGAGTTTTCGGATGCCGCTTGGAAAGCCAGAGAATGACGGAAAGCCTGAAGGCGAAGACCTAACTTGGGCAAAGCGTATTTACCAAGAGCTGAATATGAAATTTCCGGATTCGAAGCAGCAAGCCGAACAATTCGTCGCCAGCGCTACGGCAAATCCCATAAGTGTTGCAGACAATAAAGCAATTGAATCCAGCCTGGCTCAGGTTGTAGCCGAAAGTAAAGCCGCTCATAAAACGGCAGATAGCCTACTGAAAAGCATGGTTACGTTGTTTACGCGTTTGGAGGAGGGTAACGAGCTACAGGGTACACTTACCGCATTAAAAGCGTACACAGGCGACACGCCAAAATACGGAATTGTCGGTCAGCTTGGGGCTGGTGGATTTACCAAAATCCTTGACGGTGCCATGCATGATAAGGAAACCGATGTAACTATTCGTGAAAAGGGCACGGCGTATTTCGACTTGTCCGTCTCTCCGGCATTCCGCCAAGCTTTGGAAAAAATCTATGACTCTCCAGAGCTTCAGGAAAAAGTGAAAGACATCATTGATATTGAATACTTGCACTCCTTTAAGTTTGGAGCCCCGAGAAATGCTCAGCCTGGTAGCGATGCACCGAAGGAGCTGAAACTTTATACCTACCGAAATGAGAATACCGAAAACGCCTCGGAAAACCCGGAGCTTTATGGGCCAGTTCCAACCGATACAGATCAGGTAGATGCTCCTCCTTTAAAAAACGATGCTTTGGCGGGTGGCAGCCTGACAGCGAACCAAAGAAACTATCGCAAAAAAAAGGAGGGTGGAGACGGGTCCTGGGCATCGGCTGCGGATCTGGAAGCCAACAAACGCCTTACAGAACGAGAGATTGCGTTTGCAAGAACAAACCCGCGCAACAGACCAGATAGAGAAGACTATCAGTTCAAAGAGGGTGGCCCAGTCAAACAAGGGGAAATGCCCAAGGACAAGGTCATTGTTGAGCACCAACCCGGATTCTCGGTTTGGGATGTGAAAGAAGATACCGGATTTGCGAAGGATGCAGAATTGCACAACCGCCCGACTGTGGCAGCGCCTTCTGGCACAACGGATCGCTTCCTGACGGGTATTCGCCTGTTGGGTGCGGGTATTAAGAAGGATCTGGGTCTTGATGGCGAGAACGCAGATACCCAAGTGAAGGAATTAGGCAGATGGCTGGCAACAGGATACCTAGTCGGGGATGAGCACCACTCCGCGGTTGAGGTCAATCTTGGAGCTGCAAACCATGGGCTCAAACCTCAGTGGGGAAATGACCTTTATACGGAACCGTTCTCCGAGCCGATCAAAGGCAAAGGCTTTGAGATTTCCAGTGAAGACGTTCTTGAAACACTCGAGGAGAAACTGGAAACAGTGGAGACAGATTCTCTTGACCGCGACGCCTACCACTTTGATCTGCAAGGCGGTTCCAAAGGGACGGTTACCCCGGATGGCCGCGTCAAACCGAGTAGTCGATAGTCGACTGGCTGTACTCCATGATTGTTTCGTTCGCTGAGGCAACTGAATGCAGACTAACGCGCTGAATTCCGCTAATAGTGCAGGGATATGACCATATCAGGCGCGTTAAACAAAAATGATTATCTGGAAGTTGGAGCCAAAGTCCGAGAGCCTTTCGCACTCCATTGAGTGCTATTGGTTTTTGGAAAAGCAGCAGGGCGGCCAAGCGAACAGCTTCCCGAAACTTTACCCTGACCCCAACGCACACATGATCGTAGCTTCCCCGCATGAGGCGTACCATTACGAGGCTGCGGGACACACGTTTCGCGGGCAGGGGACACACTGGTTGTTGCCACACAGCCAAACCTACAAAATGGACCATACGCACACCAGCGCTTTGCTCGGCATTAAATTTCGGGTGGGCGCTTTATATGCGTTGCAGCCACTGCAAAACCAACCAATGCTGGATAACATTGTTGATATTAATTTTGCCTCACTGTTTCAAACGAGCGAGCAAAGCGAACTTGAATTACTGAAAAGCGCCCAACTCAACCCCGAGCAATGCCGCGATCATCTTGATGAGCTGCTACAGCCATGGACTGCGCTTGCCAAGCAAGACAAACACAGCGCTCTTATCAAGCGGGCCCTCACTCTGCTGCCTGATCATCCCATCTCGGAATTGGGAGACAGGTTGAGTTGTACGCAGCGCACCTTGGAGCGTAATTTTCTCCGTGTCACCGGTCTCACCTTGAAGCAGTGCCAGTCCATGAACAAATTGGAGGCCTTGCTTGAGCACCTTTACCAGCAGGGGCAAGGAGAAATTGATTGGGCAGATGTTGCTTTTGAATTTGGCTTTAGTGATCAACCCCATCTCATCCGGTATCTCAAGGCAGCAATTGGAGAAACGCCCGGTGATTATGCAAGACTAAGAGACCTAACCATTGATGTTTATGGTGGTATCGATCCACTTTAAAATTGTCGGATTTGTTCAATCCAGATTGCTTGAAACTTCTTAGTATCTGTTTCCAGAGATGAGGTGTCGCCACAAGGCTGCACCCGACAGATCAAGAAAAAGAAGCAAAGCATTGAACACTGAAATTCGACATTACGAAGAACAAGACCTGCACGATTTGCTCACCGCATGGGAGAAGGCATCAAGGATCGCCCATCCCTTTATGAGTGAGGCGTTTTTTGAAAAAGAACGCGAGAACATCCCAAACCTTTACCTTCCCAACGCCGACACTTGGGTTGCGGTTGTTGACGGTAAAGTGGTTGGCTTTATTGCTCTGCTTGGCAATGAAGTTGGCGGTTTATTTCTGGACCCGGATTTCCATGGACGGCGCATCGGCAAAGCCCTGATGGATAAGGCACAGGAGCTGCATGGAGACCTTGAGGTCGATGTTCTAAAAGACAACGTGATCGGGCGGAAATTCTACGATCTCTATGGCTTTCAGTTTGTAAAAGAATTTCTGTTTGAAGGAACTGGAGACCACCTGCTGCTGAAACTGGCCTTCAAAGCCTCATAGCGATTGTGGTTCTGTGACCCTTCCACCCAAACGGGATTGGTCGCAGAACTCTCCTCTTATGAAGCCAGCTATAATCCCTCCAATCTTGCTCCCCTTTGACAGCGGCAAATTACTCCCACGAGTATGTGAACACTCTCAAGCAATTCGCAACCGGAGCACTAGAATGTCGATGGCTGAACCCTTGGCTAAGCTTTGGGAAAAACTTGATAACCCAGCGGTTGAGGATCACGTGTTCAACTCACCAAACCTTAAACCGTGACTTCAGAGCGTGCCGGTTGCAAACGAAACGATCAGAGTTGGAAACCACCTAAACTTTGTGGCACAACCCACGTCTGATCATGGTGGTCTCCTGTTGTTGGCATCAGGCTAGTTTCATGAGCTAAATCAAGTTAGACAACCAAACCTGAGCCAGCTCTCCCTGACTATTGATATTGAAGGGAAGAACACCGGTATGAATAGGTTGCGTTCTTCAATTCTTTTAGACTTAATGAAAGTGAACCCTCTTGGTTGGAGGCGTAACACTAATGTACTCACCAAAAGCAATTCTCATCACTGGTGCTAGTTCGGGTTTGGGCAGGGCAATTGCCTTGGTTTATGCGCGTGACGGCGTAACGCTTTGCCTGACAGGCCGCAATAAAAGGCGGTTGCTGAAAACGGTAAGTGAAGTCGAACAACAAGGCGCTCATGTGCTTTGGAGAACGTTGGATATTGCTGATCAGGCCCAGGTCCATGGTTGGGTTGCGGAAATTGAAAAATCGATTTCGTTAGATCTGGTAATCTCCAATGCAGGCATCACTGGGTCCCACAGCATGGATGGCACTCTTGAATCGGCAGAAACAGCGCATGGTCAGATTTCCACTAATCTAGGTGGCACCATCAATTTGCTGACAGCTGTCGCACCGTATATGCAAAAGCGGAAAAGAGGACGAATTGCCCTAATTAGTTCGCTTGCCGGGATGCAACCTTTATCAGATGGCCCTGCATATGGTGCCTCCAAAGCCGGTATCATAGCTTATGGAGAAGCAATGCGGGATTATCTGCACGAGTGGGGTGTATTCGTTTCTGTCATATGTCCCGGTTACATCCGCACGCCTATGGCGGATCAGTTCAAAAGTTGGCGCCCATTTGAGTTTTCTGCAGAAAAGGCGGCAAAAACTATTCAAAGATCCATCGATCGGAAAACCGCATTCTTTCCTTTCCCATGGCAACTGGCTTTGAGTATTCGTATTGGCCGAATGCTGCCGTGGAAATTACGTCGACAAGCAAATCAACGTTTTAATTATGACCGATAGGATGCTTACACTGCTGGTTGTTAGGTAGACCTAACTCCAATCGTTATGCTTTCGACTTCTTGCATGATTTTCAACGAATAAAGCCTCTAAATTTATAGGTTGAATGGATCTGTAGGTGGTTTGAGGTTCCACGCTCTAACCGAAACTGAAATCGCATTGCACGAACCGCAAGCGAATTCCAATTTCGGTTTACTCAATTCACCTCAAGAAATTACCGTTTGACTAGATGCTATGCCTGCGTTGTGGCCTGAAGGTCTGCCAGCAGTTCTTCCAGCAAGCCCATGCCAGCGTTCCAGCCTTTGTTCATGCCGCCTATGGCAGCTTCAAAGCAGGCAATTTCTGCTTCTGTGGCTTCGTGTGGCACCCAGGTCAGGCGCATTTTTGTCTGGTCGGCTTCTTGTTCAAAGGTGACGGTGGTCAGCAGAACACGTGGCCAGTCTGTCATCATTGGACTGGCGATAATTTTCCAATCCGCATCGGATGTTGCGTGTAGCCACACCAGCTTTGAAGGTTTGGAAACTTCGGTGTATTCCACGCGCTGGTAGTTGGAATTATCGCCCCATTTCATTTCGTGGAGCCAGAGACCACCTTGCTTCACATCCAGCTTATGAACGATGCTTTCCACGTTGGGCCCATACCAGCGCGAGACCAGATCTGCCTCAGTCCATGTGCGCCAAACCAGCTCACGTGGGGCATTAAATGTCCGTTCCAGTACATAGGTTGGTAGTTCACTCATTCCCATTCCCTCCTCAACGTTCAGATCGCTTCAAGTCTTCCAAAAGGTCATCCAGTTGGTCAAAACTCGATGACCAGAATTTGCTGAACTCCTCCAGCCATTGAACAGCAGCCTGCAGGGGCGCGGCTTTGAGCCGTGCCGGACGACGCTGCTTGTCGACATTCCTCTCAACCAACCCAGCCCGTTCCAACACCTTCAAATGTTTTGAAACGGCTGGTTGGCTCATCTGAAATGGCTCTGCCAGCTCATTCACGGATGCCTCCCCATTCGCCAAACGCGTGAGAATTGCGCGGCGCGTTGGATCCGCCAGTGCAGCAAACACGGCATCAAGATTTTCAGGTTGGGCGGTGTGGTTGATCTCTTGCATAACCACATGGTTATATATATTCATGAATGGGTCAAGCAGAAAGTGACGTAACGGACTTTTACAGTGCACTCAGCAAAAAGCCCTGCCTCCAATCAAGGAAACAGGGCTCTCGAATTCATGTAGAGAATAGATGGCTTAGCCGAGTTCTTCACTGCGTTTGCGGGCAGCTGCAACGGTACGTGAAAGCAACGGACGCAAGCCGTCTTCTTCACTCATCAACACATCCAGCGCTGCGGCTGTGGTGCCATTGGGTGAGGTGACGTTAATGCGCAGCTGTGATGGGCTGTCATGGGAATCCTCAGCAAGTTGGCCTGCTCCGCCAACGGTGGCCTTTGCCAATTGCATGGCAAGCTCTTCCGGCAACCCCTGCGCTGCACCCGCTTGTGCCAGAGCCTCAATCAGATGGAAGACATAGGCCGGACCAGACCCGGAAACCGCCGTCACCGCATCCATCTGGGCTTCTTCTTCCAAAATAACGGTTTGTCCAACGGCCTGAAGCAGCTCCTGCGCCATGCCAAGATTACCAGCAGAACAATGGCTATTGGGGATGAGGGCTGTGATGCCCCGGCCAATAGCCGCCGGAGTATTTGGCATCGCGCGGACAACGCGGGACCCTGCACCCACAAAACTTTCCAAAGCGGCCAGTGTCGTGCCGGCAGCAATTGAAACGAAAACAGTCTCACCGCCGCCAAGCGCAACAACTTGAGGTGTGGCATCGCCCATCATTTGCGGTTTGACCGCAAGAATGCAAACCGCCGGATTTGATGGAAGCTTTTTGTTGAGGGATAATCCGTGATCCACCAAGCCATTAAGCCATTTGGATGGGTAAGGATCAATCACAGAAACGGAGGCAGGCAGAACACCAGCATCCAGCCAGCCCTGCAACATGGCGGAGCCCATCTTTCCGCACCCCAGCAAAACAAGGCCGGATGCATTGATCTGTTTGATTTGTGGCGACTTATCCATCAGGTCTTCCTGTAGGTGGCAAGGTTCAATCGTGGGTCATCCAGTTCCAGCGGAAACTTTTGCGGAACAAGACCGGATTGGAACCAGTTAACAAACGTATAGATGGAATAAACCGGCAATCCAGTCAATTTACGAATGTCATTTGCATAAGGCACCATATTGGTACATTCGAGCACGATTGCGCCAATGCCTTCGTTTTTGGTTACCAACTCAGCGGCGGCATCCAACAGGTCCAGACGCGCGCTTTCAAAATCGATGCAGTCGTAATCATCCAGCACTTCGCGGGTGAAGTTGCGCAGGCCATCTGTGCCCACAACCACCGTATCTTCCGGTGCGCCTGCCGCTTTCAAGTGCTCTTTGCTCAAGGTCTCCTTGGAAATGGTGATAACACCCACACGTTTTCCGTCCGGCAATAACTGCTGAACCATGGGAATTTGCATCAAGGAGGATGTCGCAACCGGAACGCCCAGTGCGTTCTTTACCTGATCCTGAATCAGCGCCAGAAATCCGCAGTTGGTGGTGATGCCATCGCAGCCTGTGCGAACCAGCTCCCGTCCTGCGTCAATAAACAGGTCCACCAGCTCACGCGGGTCATTGCGGACAACTTTGTTGGGCGTCGCGCCGCGGACCACGCGGTAGTGAACGGGAAACCTCCAAGTTTGCGCATTGCCGATATCACCATAAATACGCGGAAATTTGGTTTCCAGCATGAGAATACCAACTGAGGCACCAAATACAATCTTGCCTCCATACTCAACGGACATATTTCAAAACCTCATTTAAAATCAGGATATTATTCAGAAGGAACGTAGAGCTGCGAATAGGCGATGCGCACGGCTTCCGTGGCTTCATCGCGGCGACGTTCAATATGGTGGCGCATGGTGGAAACCGCAGTCTCTTCATCCCGACTGATCAGGGCTGTGAGCACAATACGGTGTGCGGATAACTGCGCCTCTTCCTGTTTGGAAACCGGAGTTTTGCCGCGCAGGTACTTCAAATCCACAAGCCGGATGTAGCGAACGCGGTCATTCAGGTTTTCCAAAATGCGCTGCAATTCATGGCTCTGCGACAGGACCGCAATGCGCATATGGTAGGCTTCATCCATACGCAGCAGCTCAATCGGGTCCTCACAAATATCGTAGGCCGGTTCAGTTTCGGTGAGGAACCCCATCAGCTCCTCAAGCTCTTCATCACTGGCACGGCGACAGACCAGACGCACAATCTCGGTTTCAATGGCAACGCGAGCCTCATAAAGATCGAGAATTCGTTTGGGGCTTAGGGGACGGCAGAAGAAACCGCGACCACTTTGGAACGTCAAAAATCCTTCTGCAACGAGACGGTTAAGCGCTTCGCGAAGCGGCGTCCGACTCGCACCTAACTCTGTGGACAGAACACTCTCGTTGATCCGCGCATCCGGCTTAAACTCAAAATCAGCCGCCATTTGCCGCAGTTTCTCATAGATGCGGTCCACATTGCTATCTGCTTTTTTCATTCCAAAATCGCTTTCAATCCTGCCGATGCAGGCCTTCAAAATATGCAGGTGATCTAGCACGCAATAGGGGAACTGTACATTCCATTTGACTTGCACTCAATACTGAATATGTTGCTGTATACAATTTTGAGTGCACGTGATTCTACTGCTCTCCAGCTTAAAATAATGCCACTGTTTTGGTGGGTCGGGTCTGATAGGTGATAGTTTGACGAATAAGATGAATGGTGCTGAAGCCATGGTAAGAATGCTGGAAGCGCAAGGCGTCCAGCATATTTTCGGTCTGTGCGGAGATACAACGCTGCCGTTCTACGACGCGATGTACAAGCTCGATCACAACATGACCCACATTCTCACCCGTGACGAGCGGTGCGCCACATACATGGCAGATGCGTATTCGCGTGTAACTGGCCGCGTTGGTGTGTGCGAAGGACCATCGGGCGGCGGTGCAACTTACATTTTGCCGGGCTTGATTGAGGCTAACGAGAGCTCCTATGCAGTACTTGGCATTACCACGGATATCTCCGTTGGCTCCTACGGCAAATACCCGCTGACGGAAGTGGATCAGGAAGCGCTGATGCGCCCGTTGACCAAATGGAACACCGTCATCAAACGCGCAGATCACATCCCCCGGATGGTGCGTAAAGCATTCCGCGCCATGACAACCGGTCGCTCCGGTGCAGCTCACCTCGGTCTGCCCTACGACATTCAGTATGATGCGGTTGAGAGTTCCGATATCTGGGCCGATCCAGAGCTTGGATCTTACCCGGCTTACCGACAGGCCCCGGCACCGGGTGCGGCAGAAGCTGCTGTTGATGCGATCCTATCTGCAAAGAACCCGCTTATCGTGTGTGGCGGCGGTGTTGTAATCGCTGGTGCCATGGAAGAGCTGGACCGTTTGGCAACCCGCCTAGATATTCCGGTTGCCACCTCCATTTCCGGTCAGGGCTCGCTGGCTGAAACCCATCCAAACTGTGTGGGTGTTGTTGGGTCAAACGGCGGAACGGATGAGACTTGGGAAGCCATGACTGCGGCGGATCTTGTCGTGTTCATGGGCGCCCGTGCAGGCTCCACAACCACCTCCCGCTGGGAAGCTCCTTCCTCCACAACACGGGTGGTTCACTTTGATAATGACCCGATGGTGATTGGCGCGAACTACCAGAGTGAAGTGGGTGTTGTTGGCGATCTTCTGCTGGCCTTGCAGCAGGTCAACGCGGTTCTGGATAAACGGGATCAGGGCGCGGATACCTTTGGCGGTGCAGCTGCTGTGGCGGACATCAAAAAACGTAAATTTGAGATCTTCAACAAGCTGGCACAAAGCGGCGAGGCTCCAATCCGTCCCGAGCGCGTGATTGATGCTATGATGAAGGTCTTGCCAGTAGATGCGACCATCATCTCAGATCCGGGCACCAGCTGCCCTTACTTCTCCGCCTATTATCAGCTGCCACAATCAGGGCGTCACTTCATCACCAACCGGGCACATGGGGCGTTGGGCTATGCCCTCTCCGCCGCACTCGGTGCATGGTATGGCCGTCCAACCAGCAAAGTCGTTGCCATGATGGGCGATGGATCTTTCGGCTTCACCTGTGGTGAGCTGGAAACCGTATGCCGTTCGCGTGCACCCATCACGTACATTGTGTTCTCCAACTCCACGTTTGGCTGGATCAAAGCCAGCCAGTTCGCAGACACAGACAAGCGTTACTACAACGTAGACTTCAACCGTACAGATCAGGCCGCTGTTGCCGCCGCTTATGGTGTGAAGAGCTGGCGCGTTGAAAACCCGGATGATCTGGAACGCATCCTCAAAGAAGCAATCGAGCATGATGGCCCGACCCTGATTGATGTCGTGTGTCAGGCTCTTGAAGAGAGCAACGCTCCTGTGCGTCGCTGGATGGGGTAGGTTCATGCATACTGATGAAAAGATTACAGGCATGGATCTCTGGCACGTTCAACTGCCAGTCAATGCCCGCCGTGACCATGGCATCGGCTCTGTTGAGCATGCCGTTGACATCATCGTCCTCCGCTTAACCGCGGAGGGAGGTGAATGCGGCTTTGGGGAAGCCTCACCATGGTCAGTATTTACCGGCTCCGCAGAAGCAAGCTTTGCTGCGCTGGATCGTTACATCCGCCCACTTGTTGTTGGCCGCACCATTGGTGAGCGGGCCGCCATCATGAAGGATGCTGCAAAAGCGGTTGCTCATTGTACCGAGGCAAAAGCTGCACTGGAAACGGCGCTGCTGGACCTTCAAGGTCGCATCTGTGGGTTGCCTGTCTGGGCGCTTTTAGGCGGTAAATGCCGCGATACGATTCCCTTATCCTGCTCGATAGCTGACCCGGACTTTGACCGCGACTTGGCATTGATGGATCGTTTAAAAGACGATGGAGTGCGCATCATTAAGCTCAAAACAGGCTTCAAAGGGCACGCCTACGACATGATGCGTATGGAACGCCTGCGCAAGGACTACCCCGAGTTCGCCATCCGCGTGGACTACAATCAAGGTCTGCACCACGATTCTGCCCTTGCGTGCGTTCGCGACATCGCAACTTATCAACCAGATTTTATCGAGCAGCCCGTTGCCCATAATCTGCGCTCTCTCATGGCAACTATCAGAAACTCAATCGATGTTCCGCTTTTGGCAGATGAAAGCATCTTTGGGCCTGAGGACATGCAGATCGCAATTCAAATGGGGATAGCTGACGGTGTTTCAGTCAAAATCATGAAGGCTGGCGGCTTGACGCGAGCACAAACCGTGGCCCGTATGGCTGCAACCGCAGGTATGAGCGCCTATGGGGGAGACATGTTCGAATCCGGCCTCGCGCACCTTGCCGGAACACATATGATCGCTGCAACACCAGAAATCACTTTAGCTTGTGAGTTTTATCAGGCAAAATACTTCCTAGTAGAAGACCTTATGGAAACAGAGTTTGAAACCAGAAGCGGCCACGTTGTGGTTCCGCAGACGGCAGGCTTGGGAGGCCGACCGGATCTGGAGAAAGTCAAACGCTATGCAATTTCCAAGAGTGCGGAAATGGGGGCTGCATGAAAAAAAATAGTGTCGTTGTAATCGGCGCAGGGATCGTGGGTGTATCAGCTGCTATCTGGCTCAAGCGTGAGGGACATGATGTAACCCTCATCGATAAAGGCGAGCCCGGCATGGGTGCCTCTTTCGGCAACGCCTGTGTGCTGGCCAGCTGTTCGGTGGCGCCTGTCACCGCACCAGGTCTCATCCTGAAAGGGCCCAAGCTACTTTTAGATCCGAACTTCCCGCTGTTCTTGCGGTGGGGCTACCTGCCCAAACTTGCAGGGTGGCTTGCCCGCTATCTCTCCCATGCCAGTGACAAAGACACACGCCGGATTGCAACCGGACTGACCACTATTGTAGGCGACTCCGTTCAACAGCACCACTCACTGGCAGACGGAACAGGCGCACAGAAGTGGTTGAAGGAGAGCACTTACAGCTTTGCCTACAATGACAGAGCAGCCTTTAAAGCCGATGCCTATACATGGGATTTACGCCGCAATGCGGGCTTTGTGCCTGAATTGATTGAAGGCGGGGATGTCCACGATATGGAGCCGATCCTCAGCAAGCATATTAATCTGCTTGCGTTGATGCGGGACCACGGCTTTGTGCTCGACCCCGGCGCCTATGTGGTTGATCTGGTCAAAACCTTTACCGAAATGGGCGGCACATTTGTGCAGGCCGAGGTGAAAGACTTTGATTTGTCGGGCGGTTCTATTTCAGCCGTGATGACAGATCAGGGACGATTTGAATGTGACAGTGCCGTGCTGGCCACCGGCGTCTGGTCCAAGCCATTAATGAAAAAACTTGGCATCAACGTGCCGCTGGAAGCCGAGCGCGGCTACCATATTTTGTATAAGAACCCGAGCGAACAACCCAACCAGCCCATCATGGTGGCCTCCGGCAAATTTGTTGCCACGCCAATGGCGCAGGGTCTGCGGTGCGCTGGTGTTGTGGAATTTGGCGGGCTGGAAGCTGGTGCCTCAAAAGCACCTCTGGCTCTGCTGAGGAAAAAGGTTCGTGAAAGCTTCCCCGCTATGGAAGCTGCCAGCGAAGAGGAATGGTTGGGCTTTCGCCCTGCGCCATCGGACAGTCTCCCCCTCATTGGTGAAGTGGGCAAAAGCGGTGTGTATGCCGCGTTTGGTCACCATCACATCGGCCTGACGGGCGGTCCAAAAACTGGGCGAATGGTCTCTGATCTGATCAGCGGCAAACGCTCCAATAACGATATAAGCCCTTACGATCCGCAAAGGTTCACATAAGAGGGCACTACATGTTTTTTAGAGGAGAGTATCTATGAAAAAGTCTAGTTTATTGGTGAGCCTGAGTGTTTCCGTCATGGCGCTTGGTGCAACGGCTGCTTCTGCTGAGAAGTGGGACCTGCCAATGGCATATTCCGGTTCTAACTTCCACTCCGTAACTGGCGCTGAATTTGCGGCTTGTATTACATCCGGCACAGCTGGTGATATCGAAGTAACCACTCACCCGGGCGGTTCCCTGTTTAAAGGCGGCGACATCAAGCGTGCTGTTCAGACTGGTCAGGTGCCAATCGGTGAACGCCTGCTTTCTGGCCACCAGAATGAAAACGCCCTGTTCGGTGTGGATTCCGTTCCTTTCCTTGCAACGTCCTTTGATGCTGCAGGCAAACTCTGGACAGCAGCGAAACCAGCGCTTGAAAAAGTTCTGGCAGACCAGAGCCTGACACTGCTGTACTCTGTGCCATGGCCTCCGCAGGGCCTTTACTTCAAAAACGAAGTGACCTCCGTTGCAGAGATGGAAGGCATCAAGTTCCGTTCCTACAACACTGCAACTGCACGTCTTGCAGAGCTGACAGGCATGCTGCCAGTTTCCATTGAAGCGGCTGAGATCTCCCAGGCGTTCGCAACTGGTGTTGCAGACTCCATGGTGTCTTCCGGCTCAACTGGCTACGACCGTAAAGTTTGGGAAAGCCTCAACTACTTCTATGAGGTAGATGCATGGCTGCCACGTAACTACATGCTCGTGAACTCCGATGTCTGGTCTGGTGTTTCAGACAAGAACAAAGGCATCATCACAGCTTGTGCGGCGACTGCAGAGGCGGCTGGTCTTAAGCGGTCTATCGACTACACAAACTTCACCCTTGATGGCCTACGTGAAGGCGGCATGAAGGTTGAAAAGGGGAGCGATCAGATGAGAGCTGACCTTCAGAAAATCGGCGCAACAATGACTGCTGAGTGGCTTGAAGCTGCAGGCGACGACGGCAAAGCTGTGGTCGAATCCTTCAAGGCAATGAAATAAATAAGTCTGAAGCCGGAGCTGCAATTGGAGCTCCGGCTTTTGTTTTTTGAGGGGGGAGAACAATGAAGCTGACACGCGCACTGCGCTTCGGGCTGGATGGGATCTACAAGGGCGCTGGTGTTCTTTCCGCGCTTTGCCTGATCGCCATTCTGAGTTTGATTGTGATACAAATGACGGCCCGCTGGACGGGCGAGGTTTTTCCGGGCGCCGCAGAATATGCAGGCTATGCCATGGCCTCCGCCAGCTTCCTTGCATTTGCCAATGCCTTGAACAAAGGCATTCACATCCGCGTATCAATCCTGCATCAAATGCTTGGTAAAACGGCTCAGCGGCTGTTGGAAATCTGGTGTTTTACCATCGGTTCCGCCACCATTTGGTACTTTGTGTACTACGCCTACCGTTTCGTTTACTGGTCCCACAAGTTCAATGACGTCAGTCAGGGACAGGACCGTACCCCGCTTTGGATTCCGCAGAGCTTTATGTTGATCGGTGCGCTTATTCTCGCCATCGCTCTTACAGACCATCTCCTTCAACTCATTTTCACTGGCAAGCACAGCATTGCCTCTGAACTTGAAGAAGCAGTTGCCGGAGAATAAGAGCAATGGAAAACATTAGTATTATCATTCTGTTCCTGTTTGTCATGTTCACCTTGCTTGGGTCCGGCGTTTGGGTCGGTATGGCCCTTATGGGTGTGGCATGGGTTGGCATGGAACTGTTCACCACCCGCCCTGTTGGCGATGTGATGTTGACGACCATCTGGTCCTCCGCCTCCTCCTGGACACTGACGGCCCTGCCGCTGTTCATCTGGATGGGGGAGATCCTCTACAGAACCCGCCTGTCGGAAGATATGTTCCGCGGCCTTGCCCCTTGGATGGCCCGTCTACCCGGCGGTCTGGTCCACACCAACATTGTGGGTTGCACGATATTTGCCGCGGTCTCCGGTTCTTCAGCGGCAACGCTGACCACTGTTGGCAAAATGTCGATACCGGAACTGCGCAAGCGCGATTATCCTGAAAAGATGATCATTGGTACGCTCGCCGGGGCAGCAACACTGGGTCTTATGATCCCGCCCTCGTTGACGCTGATCGTTTATGGAGTGACCATTAACGAGAGCATCTCCAAGCTGTTCTTTGCAGGCATCATGCCCGGCATCTTGTTGGCGTCGATGTTCATGGCGTATGTGGCAATCACTTCCCAGGTGTCTTCCAATTGGAACCCGAAACCAGAGCCTGAAATGAGCTTTGTGGAGAAGGTAAAGAACACCAGATTCCTGTTGCCGGTTATCCTGCTCATCCTTGTGGTCATTGGTTCTATGTACCTTGGCTATGCAACAGCAACGGAAGCCGCCGCCTTTGGTGTGATTGGCAGTTTGATCCTTGCCGCGTCACAAGGGTCATTGAACTGGACGAGCTTTTCTCGCAGCCTCATGGGCGCAACCTACACATCCTCAATGATCGCGCTGATCCTTGCCGGCGCTGCGTTCCTGTCCCTCTCCATGGGCTTTACCGGATTGCCGCGCGGTCTGGCAGATCTCATCGCAACGCTGCAGCTGAGCAAGTTTGAGCTGCTGATGGTCCTGCTGGTGTTTTACGTGATCCTCGGCATGTTCCTTGATGGCATTTCATCTGTGGTGCTGACCATGGCTGTTGTGGAACCAATGGTGCGTCAGGCAGGCATTGACCTTATCTGGTTCGGCATCTTCATCGTGGTCGTGGTTGAAATGGCGCAAATCACCCCGCCTATCGGCTTCAACCTGTTTGTGTTGCAAGGCATGACGAATTATCAGATGGGCTTTATCGCCCGTGCTGCGTTCCCCATGTTCTTGATTATGGTGCTGATGGTGTTCGTGCTGATCGCATTTCCAGAGATCGCCACATGGCTGCCTGAGAATATCCGCAGCCGACCCGGAGGCTAGGAAGAGATACCCAACAAAAAACCCCGCCTCATATTCTGAGGCGGGGTTTGAATTTCATAAGCTCAGGCAGAGCCTAGCCGAGGATTTTGCCGAGGCCCATGGCGACCATTTTGTCGCCGGCAATTTTGATTTTACCCATCATCACCGCTGTCATCGGATTCACGGAGCCATCCACCAAACCGCTGAAGGTTTTAGCTGAGCAACTCACTGTGCAATCTGCCTCTGCTTCTTCTGCCCGGGCGCCGTTTTCATCAATAATGATGAAGCCTTCATCCTTGATGTTCAGCGCGATTGACTTTGACATATCAACGCCATCAATTTTTTTATTGATACCGGTTACGATCTTCTGGATGAGCTCGGACATATGTTCCCCTGGGCTTTGATCAGTTAGGGGAGGGGTTTCATCCTCCCAATTGGTGCCGTCTACCTAACGCTAACGCTTAGAAACTACAAGCACCGCGAAGGTCTGGTAAAGGGTAGCAGTTAGACCAGTTCGTCATAGTGCCAAGCAATGTGGTCTGGCAGGAAGCTGGCAACGAAGTAGTATAGGTGATCGTAACCGCCTTGCATGCGCAGAGTCAGATCAACACCTTCCTCGCGGCAGGCTTTTTCAAAAGCCCATGGCTTCAGCTGCTCTTCAAGGAAATTATCGCAGGTGCCTTGATCAATCAGGATACGACCTTTCCAGCCACGTGATTTCACCAGCTCACAGGCATCATAATTTGCCCATGTGGAACGGTCAGACCCCAGATAACCGGAGAACGCCTTTTCACCCCATGGGCAATCCATCGGGTTCACAATCGGCGCAAATGCGGAAACGCTTTTGAACAGACCGGGATTTTTCATCGCAAGGGTCAACGCGCCATGGCCACCCATGGAGTGACCCGTCAGGCCAAGCGCGGAGAGGTCAACGGGGAAGTGCTCCTCCAAAATCTCTGGCAGTTCCTGCGTGATGTACTCTTCCATGCGGTAGTGTGTTGCCCATGGTTCCTGCGTGGCATTGAGGTAAAAGCCAGCGCTCTTGCCCATATCCCAGCCCTCATCATCAGCCACATCATCGCCGCGTGGAGACGTATCAGGCGAGACGATAATCATGCCAAGTTCAGCGGCGGCGCGTTGTGACCCGCCTTTGGAAACCATGTTCTCCCATGTGCAAGTCAAACCAGACAAGTACATCAGGGTTGGGCAGTCTTCGCCATTCAAGGCGCGGCGCGGCAAAAACACCGCAAATTCCATTGGTGTGCCGGTGGCTTTGCTGTCATGTTTGTAAACGCGTTGCTCGCCATCAAAACAACGCCAGCTGGATACCAATTCAATCATAATGGGGTCTCTTAAAACAGAGGGCCCGAGGGAAATAACTTCCACTCAGACCCCTCTTGAATTTTACGTGTTAGCGCCGATTAAAAAGTAATAACCGAGCGGATGGACTTGCCTTCGTGCATCAGTTCAAACGCAGTGTTGATCTCATCCAGCGGCATGGTGTGGGTGATCATGCTATCGATGTCGATCTTGCCATCCATGTACCAGTCCACGATCTTGGGAACATCAGTCCGGCCACGCGCGCCGCCAAAGGCTGAGCCTTTCCATGTGCGGCCAGTGACCAGCTGGAACGGACGGGTGGAGATTTCCTTGCCCGCACCGGCAACGCCGATGATGATGCTCTCACCCCAGCCTTTATGCGCACACTCAAGCGCCTGACGCATGGTGGTAGGGTGGCCGATACACTCGAATGTGTAATCAGCACCGCCGCCTGTCAGGTCCACTAGGTAAGGAACAAGATCGCCCTCAACTTCCTTCGGATTGACGAAGTCGGTCATGCCGTACTGTTCCGCAAGCGCCTTTTTGGCCGGGTTGATATCGACGCCAATAATCTGGTCAGCACCGATGAGGCGAAGGCCCTGCACAACGTTAAGGCCAATGCCGCCAAGGCCAAACACAACAGCCTTACAGCCCGGTTCCGCTTTTGCTGTATTGATCACTGCACCAACGCCTGTGGTAACCCCACACCCGATGTAGCAAACCTTGTCAAACGGCGCGTCCTTGCGGATTTTTGCAAGCGAGATTTCCGGCGCAATCGTGAAGTTCGCGAACGTGCTGGTGCCCATGTAGTGGTGGATTTTCTCACCATTGATGGAGAAGCGGCTGGAGCCATCCGGCATCACACCCGCACCTTGCGTGGTGCGGATCGACTGACACAGGTTGGTTTTCGGGTTGAGGCAGTACTCACATTCGCGGCACTCAGGGGTGTAAAGCGGGATCACGTGATCGCCCACCTTCAACGAGGTGACGCCCTTGCCAATTTCGCGCACGATACCAGCGCCCTCATGGCCCAAAATGGCCGGGAACAGACCTTCTGGATCATCACCGGACAGGGTGAATGCATCGGTGTGACACACACCGGTTGCCATGATCTCAACCAGAACTTCAAAAGGCTTGGGGCCTCCCAGCTGAACGGTTTCAATTGAAAGCGGACTTCCTGCTTTAAAAGCAACGGCGGCACGAATATCCATGGTCTACCTATTATTTGTATATGACAGGGGCCGCGGGTTGGCGGCAACACATCCGAAAAACTCTAGCTGATGAAGTCGCATCTCACGCGCGCGCACTCACCAGAATACACCCCTCGCTTATACAGCGGTGTTTTACCAATTGCATCAGCAGATTTAGGAGTTGTGCGTAGAGGCAGTTTTTTCTTGATTGCGACACAATTGGAAGCGAGTAATGCAATTTCGCGACAATCCTGAATTGCATGCGTGTAAACTTAAGGAGAGACTTTGGAAACTGGGAAATGCATTAGTTCTCCAGAAAATCCTCTACAACAAGTACTTTATCGCCAAAATAATGCCTGCCAGCAGAATGATGGTTTCTGCAAGGATGACCAGAAGATGCTGATGTCCCAGACTGACGAGGGTTTTCAACGTTGTCATAACACCAAGTGCGGAAATGGCGATGACAAGGCACCATGTGGAGGCATCGACTAAGATTAGTCGCGGGGTCTGCGGTATCCAATCCAGTGAATTCACAAGAACCAGTGCAGCAAAGCCAAACGCAAAGTAGGGTACAGGCGGGTTGGCTTCCTGCGTGGTGAGGGAGGTATCGCCTTTGTTATGCAGCCACTTTGCCGACCAGAACGAGATGATGAAGATGACCGGCAGCAACATCATCACTCGCATGAGCTTCACCACAGTGGCGATCTCTCCAGCACCGTCAGACACAGCAAAGCCTGCGCCAATCACCTGAGCCACATCATGAATGGTTGCGCCGAAGAATATACCCAACTGCACATCGTCAAGGCCGAACATCCGACCAATGCTTGGGTAAAAAATCATGGCGAGTGTGGAAAATGCAGTTACAGCAATGACCGTAAACAGCGTGTTTTGCTCGTTTTCTTTTGAGTTTGGCAACACTGAGGAAATCGCCAGTGCAGCAGATGCACCGCAAATGCCCACAGCGCCCCCCGTTAAAAGACCAAAGCTGGCGGACCGACCTAAAAGCCGTGCGACTATCAACCCAATGAGCAACATGGCTAGAACACTGAGAATAACCAAGGCCAGCGTTTGCCAACCTAATGCCAGAATTTGGGAAAAAGAAACACGCAGGCCGAGCAACACGACCCCCAGTCGCAACACCTTCTTTGCTGCAAAGCTGAGACCCGCCTGACAGGTCCCGTCCTCGTAAATGGAATGCACGGCCATACCAATGAGCAGAGCATAGAGCATGACCGGGCCACCCTGATGCTCGGAGATGTAACGGGCAGCGATTGCAATCACCACGGCAATTATCAGACCGGGAACAATCTCTCGCCCCTCCTTTAACCAATTGGAAAAGCGGGTGCCGGACGTCTCGGGCTGATCTGGCGTGCTGGATTGTGGCTGCATAAAACCTCACTCTGGTCAGGTGGTGCTTCTCGTCGCCCAAACACCCTTGCGGAAAGGTGCTGTCTACCTTGATTATAAGAGTAAGACTCTTGCGTAATAAATTGGTTTTAGTTGCAAAAGAAAAAGATCACGCCCCACAAATATGCGAGGCGTAGCGAGCTATATTGCCTAAGTCAGGTTTGCTTTTGCTTGCTGCGCCTGACCGGAGCTAAAACTCATTGCCAGCCCTGCAACTGCGATAAAGGCGGTGAGGGCAAGAACGAGCCAACCGGGATGTGAAGGGGTAAACCGGTCAGGGCACTCATTGTCAAAAATATTGTGTTTATGTGTCGCAGTTCGCAATCATGGTTTGGCGCGATAGTGTCTTGCCTGTGTGTCTGACGCACAAAATGAGGAATTTTACTGTGCTTCGACAGCTTTCAAATATTGTCACAAGCTATATGTGGATTTGACGGTGGTAGGACGGAGCTTTCGGTTTTCACGAAATTTCAGTTGCAAATAATTTGGGCGAATTTACTTTTCTACATTGCAATTAAGAATGAGTTGCAATAGCAATTAGAGATAGCAATATATTTGAGCGGTGCAATGACGAATACTGAAGCCAAAACGAGACCCTCACCGCTGGAATTTTCCTCCAGCTGGGGCAGAAAAAGCAAACATGCATCCTTGGAAGAAGTTTTCCGCTCCATCCCGGTAGGAACAGCGAACAGCTCTCAATTCCGTCGGTTCCTCGCCTTTGCAGGGCCGGGGTATCTGGTAGCTGTTGGTTACATGGATCCGGGCAACTGGGCGACGTCCATCGCGGGTGGCTCCACGTTTGGGTACACACTGCTGTCAATTGCGTTGCTCTCCAACATCATGGCGATTGTTTTGCAGTCCTTGTGCGTGCGACTTGCTATTGGGAGTGGTCGTGATTTGGCTCAAGCCTGCCGTGATGCATTTCCCAACTGGGTCTCAGCGCCTCTTTGGCTTTTGGCGGAGCTGGCCATTATTGCGACGGATCTGGCCGAGGTTATCGGAACAGCTATCGGCCTCAACCTTGTGTTCGGCATACCGTTGGAGATTGGCGTCATTATCACGGCGCTGGATGTGTTTCTGGTTCTCTATCTGCAAAACAAGGGATTCCGCTGGATTGAAGCGTTCATCATCGCCCTGTTGGGAGTGATCTCCTTCTGTTTTGTGATGCAGCTTGCGTTAGCAGATCCAGACTGGAGCGGTGTTATTCTCGGGTTTGCGCCAACGGTGGAGATCGTGACCAACCCGAATATGCTCTATCTTGCGCTTGGCATTATCGGCGCAACAGTGATGCCGCATAATTTATATCTGCATTCCGGTATCGTCCAGACGCGCGCCTATGGTTCCAGCTCGGAAGACCGCCATCAGGCCATCAAGTTTGCAACCTATGATTCTGCCATTGCTCTCACACTTGCTTTGTTCATCAACGCGGCCATCCTCATCCTCGCTGCGGCCGTTTTTTATCGCACCGGCAATTACGGCGTGGAGGATTTAGAAGTCGCCTACGAAATGCTTACTCCGTTGTTGGGGAGTGACCTTGCACCTATTTTCTTCGGGGTTGCCTTGCTGGCCAGTGGGTTAAGCTCCACCGTCACAGCGACGATGGCCGGCCAGATTGTGATGGAAGGCTTTATTGATCTCAGAATTCCCGCATGGCTGCGCAGGTTGATAACCCGAGGCTTCGCAATACTACCCGCTGTCGGTGTGATCTTCTTGCTGGGGTCAGATCAGATCGGAAAGCTGCTTATTCTTTCGCAGGTGGTGCTGAGTTTGCAATTGCCGTTCGCTGTTGTCCCGCTGGTGATGTTTACCGCCGACAAGCGGAAGATGGGCGAGTTTGTCAGCCCGCGTTGGCTCACGGTTTTAGCGGCGATCATCGCAGTTGTTGTCATCGTGTTGAATGTCAAACTGCTCTACGATTTATCAGGGCTTTAATGGAAAACAGGCTCCGGGGCGTTCAATACGCACCGGAGCCTGTTTTTATTTGCTAGGCCTGATTTATACAGTCGGCACCAAGGCAAGCGCGCGGATCGGGCTGCCTGTGCCATTGGCAATTTTGAGGGGCGCTGCAATCATAATCGCGCCCTTTGGAGGCAGCTTATCTAGATTGGCAAGGCTCGCAAGGCCGTATCGGTTGGCAGCATGTAGCAGGTTATGCGCCGGATAAGGCGGTTCCATGCCACCGGCACAGCCTGCATCAGTCCCGATGCACTCATTGCCCCAGCCAATAGCGCCTTTAGAAAGCACATACTCGATGCAATCGACAGTCGGTCCAGGAGAATGTGGCCCGGTTTCATCCACGTTGAGGAATTTGGCCTCATCCATGTTGCGATGATACCAGTCACTACGCATCACAACCCATTCACCGGCTATAATTTCACCATGCTGGGCTTCCCACGCCTTCACGTGATCTGCCGTAAGTAGAAAATCCGGGTTTTCTGCAACTTCAGCAGAACAGTCAATCACGTTGACGGGCGCCACAAAATTCTGCGGAGAGATGGTGTCCGTGTATCCATCCGCAAAATCTTTTCCGGTCACCCAGTGATGCGGCGCATCAAAGTGGGTGCCAGAATGCTCGCCCAGCTTCATCCAGTTCCACGCGAAAAACGGGCCATCTGCATCGTATTCGGAGATCTTGTGGATCTCAACTTTCGGTGTGTTCTTGGCAAAATCCGGTGGCAATTGAAGAATTGGCGTCTCCGGGCCCAATGATCCCGATAAGTCGATAACTTCGACATCACCTGAAATCAGCTTCATTCCAAGATCGTCTAAAATAGATTTCGTAATCATCCCTCTGTCTCCCTCCCAATGATAATAAAATGGTCCGTCCGGGGGTGAGAACCTCACCCTCCCCGGTGATGTCTCACTGGCTAGGCTAAACGCTAATATATGTATTTGCAATTATATTAGCGCATAAAATCCAAGGTTAGACGAAGGAGAGAGTGCAGAGGCATATAGGTGCAGGTGAAATTGCACTGCGCACATGTTAGAAGAAAGACAGCCAACCAGCGCAGCACCCAAACTTAGGAGGCGGCCTCAATAAGCGCATTTGCTGCATGTTTTGCATCAGCTGCTGGATTTGCGCAATTGCCAAAATGGGCAGTCACAATAGCGCCCTCCTGCAGCATAACGATTTGGCGCGCCAATTGCTCTGGTTCTTTCAGGTGAGCGAGCCTTACCAGATGCAGAATGTTGCTCAACAATATGGTTCTTTGTTCTACTGTTTGGCGATGAATAGGATGGTCAGATTCAGGGTATTCGGAACTGGCTTTGATGAACATGCAACTTTTAAAACTGTCCTGCTGAAACCACTCTTCCAGCACATCAAAAAATGCCAAAAGTTTATTCCTTGGGTCACTCGCAAGTTCGTCAATTCGTTGGAAAGCCCAATCATTGAACTGTTCTTCGCGCAATTTTAAAGCTGCAACGATCAGATCGTCCTTGGTCCTAAAATGTTTGTACATGGAGGTTTTGGAAATGCCCGATTCCGCCACCAGCATGTCCATTCCGGTGGCATGGAATCCATTTCGGTAGAACGTCTCCATGGCTTTTTGAACGATTTCATCGCGCTTGCTAGGGGGCATATGAACCTCATGGTTTACTGATCAGTACATATAACTAAATATATTTAGCACTACAAGTAATTTAATTTTTTCATTAATTTCAGTAGGTTAAATTGACATGTGTGATGAACATCACTTGCTTCTCAATTTGGTGAATTGACTAAGTGAACAGATCAGTACACCTTGCCTACTAACAACTGTACCGATCGGTAAATGATTTGGGAGACCTACGATGCTCAAAATATCGATGCACGCCATCTCCGACGACGCAGCGATTGCGAAAGTAAGAGCCGCTGAGGATGTATGGAACACGCGATGTCCTAGGATTGTAAGCCAGTACTTTTCACAGGACGGCCAGTGGCAAGATAGAAACCAGTTCATCGAAGGCCGGTCACAAATCCTCTCATTCCTCTCTGCAAAGTGGAAGCGAGAACTTCATTATCGCCATATCAAGGAGCTTTGGAGTTTCCAGAAAAACCGGTTTTCCATCCGGGTCGTCAGCGAGTGGCGGACAGCGCACAACAAGTGGTTCCGATCTAGCGGCAGCGAAAACTGCGAGTTTGATGATGATGGACTGCTGAAAAAACGGGTCACGTGCATTTCGGATAATGAAATCGATGAGAATGACAGACTATTTTGGTGGCCTTTTGGCAGACGTCCGGATGCGCACCCCAGCTTATCTGAAATGAACCTTTAATCTGTTGCTTGGGAGGGCAGTCGATGGCGCTTGCATATGCTGAAATTGCATTTACCCCTGATGTTCGCCGTGTGCAAGAAGAGCAAGGCTCGGCTCCTATGTATAAATGGATGTTGGAGGAAGAGGTTGCAGCGGCTGATAAGGTTGGACCCAAAGAGGCTGATTTTATTGCCAGCATGAATGGGTTTTATCAGGCCACTGTGAATGCTGATAACTGGCCCTATGTGCAGTTTCGTGGTGGGCCCAAAGGGTTCCTCAAGGTGCTGGATGAAAAGCGGATTGCCTACGCGGATTTTCGCGGCAATCGCCAGTATTTGAGCGTGGGAAACTGGGCCAGCAATGACCGCGTTTCGCTTATTTTGATGGATTACGCACGTCGCAGACGACTGAAGATTATGGGACGCGTAGAACTGATCAGTACGAAGGAAGATCCGGATCTGGTTAAGAAACTTACCGTTCCTAAATACCAGGCAATGCCGGAACGAGCCGTGGTTATTAACGTAGAGGCTTTGGACTGGAATTGTCCGGCCCATATTCCGGTCCGGCTAACCTTGGAAGATCTTGAACCTCAACTTTACAAAATGCGCGAAGAGCTGGTTGAACTCAGAGCGGAAAACGCTGAACTCAAATCCATGCTTAAGCGGAGTTTATAACACTGGCCCCATCCAGATCGGCCCCATCTATCACACCTATAACGAAGGAATTCGGGAGAAAATTGCGATGTTTTCGACCACCTCAGGCAAGCTAGCTGTCGTGATCTTCCTGACCAGTATCGGTCTGGCGGTTCTCTCTCAGTTTTCATAGCTCTCCCAGTGTGCGCGGCGGTTACTACCTGCCCGGGGTAACCGTCGCAATCACTGGGCGCATTGTTATTTCTCTGCGTATCCGACTTGTGCGTTTTGGATGATTTGTGCCCCAAGCCTTTGCCAAAAGTACTTTCACGCCTTCAGTGCAAGCTCTTCAGGAGCAACGCGGAACCAAAGAGGCTTGCAGTAAATATCTGGAAGGCAATCTGGAGCGAGCGATACATGTTGAAGAACATTCCTACGATAATATTGCTGACGGATGCTTTTCCCGAAATCGCGGAGAAAGAAAATGCGTTTCAGGAAACCTGCAAATAATTCAGATGAATTGAAAATCACCCACCGCTGCAGTTTTTCCCCGTAGCGATGGGCGGTGTCTGGCGGTTGTTATGGACACACACCCGCCAGCAAGGGATTACATGACGCCGTATTTCTCAAAGGCGTCTTTGGTGGTCATGCCGTTTTGCAGGGCGATTAGAACCTCCTGCTCACCGCGCGCTTTCTCAACAGCACCTTCAAACGCTGCCACTTCGATCTCTTTTGGAATAACCAGCACACCATCCAGATCACCATAGATCAGATCGCCCGGATTGATGCGCACACCGTCCATCTCAATCGGCACACGCCAATCCACCACCTTGCCGCGCGGGGCTTGGTCCTGCGCATAGGAGCCAAAGGAGGCGAGCGGGAATTTGAGGTCGCGGATTTCCCGTGTGTCACGATGGAAGCCATGCACTACAGCACCGTTGGCACCACACACAAGAGCGCGGGTTGACATCAAGCCACCCCAGAGCGCGTAGCGGTGGGAAGAACCGGCGCAACAGTAAACTTCACCTTCCTTCAAATCATCCAGCGCTTCAAACAACATGCCGAATGGTTTTTCAGAGAGTTCGCTGCGTCCCGCATAGCTTTGTGCGAAAACATCTGCTTCCAGCACTGGCATCGCCCGGCCAATGATAACCAAGTCATCATCAATTGGCTTGAGGGAGGGGGAGAGAAACTGTTTCTGATAGTCCAGCTTATCAAGAACATCGCCCACCAACGCAACAAACAGCTCATCGCGTGCCAGAGCAAATAGCTCTTTGTCTGAATTCCAATAGTTCGGCATGTTGTTTTTCTTATGTGCCCCAGTTGACCTTTGCAGTTCAGGTGCAGCGGGAGCCGGTGATCCGAATGGTTGCGTCGCTACGCTCAAACACTTTTGGTGAGAGAGAAATGCCAAGCCCCGGTGCCGTTGGTGCGAGCAGGTAGCCATTTTCAAACACAGGAAGACCTTCCATCAGGTCGCTGTACCACCCGAAGTAAAAGGCCCGTACCATCTCCTGAACCAACGCGTTTGGCAGGTTGATGGAAAGGTGAACGGCAGCTGTCAAAAGGCCCGGTCCGGTGCAATCATGTGGGGCGACAGGCAGCTCATAAGTCTCTGCCATGGTGGCGATTTTTTTGGCTTCTGTCAGGCCACCGCACCACCCAATATCAAGCATACAAACGTCCGTTGCACGCTTTTCAAACAGCTCGCGGAAGGACCAGCGGGTGGCAAGGTTTTCACTTGCCGTCACCCAAGTATCGGCACGTCTTGCGTATTCGGCAAGTGCATCCACATTGGTCATTTTGATGGGGTCTTCGAGCCAGTACACGTTGTAGGGCTTTAAGGCACGGGCAATCTTTTCTGCCATTGGCAGGTTCCACACACTGTGCAATTCCACATGAATGTCCATGGCATCGCCAACAGCTTCCCGAATCTGCTTGAACGGCCGCAAGCCTGCTTCCAGATCTTCCGGCGAAATGTCGGTGCCGTTGGTCTTGACGGCGAACTGGTCAAACGGCCAAATTTTCATGCCGCGAATGCCCATGTCCAGCAAGCTTTGCGCCAGCGGTCCGGCATCCGTCAGGAAGGCCTCCAAGTCTTCATAGGGGCCATCGGAAACGGATTCCGTGCTCCAGTCTTCCGTGGTGTTGACCTGTTTGTCTTTCACATACTGGTAGCCAGCGCAGGTGTTGTAAGCGCGGATTTTCTCGCGGCTTTTACCGCCAAGCAGCTGGTGAACCGGCACGCCGAGCGTTTTACCTGCAAGATCCCACAGGGCAATATCAATGGCAGAAGCAGCCCGCATTTCTGCGCCGGTGGAGTTGAAACCGCAAATCGGGTTCAGCAACAGGCGAGAGATTGCGTCGATCTGGGTTGGGTCACGGCCAATTAACTCATGAGCCAGCGTTTCATGAATGAAGCCGCAAACAGCTTCGGTTCCGTAAAACGTTTCCCCAAGGCCAAAGCTGCCGGCATCTGTGTGCACGCGAACCCAGGTTACATTGCGGAATTCTTTGAGATTGATTGTTTCAATGCCCGTGATTTTCATGGCAGGTCCCGGTTTATTATTGTTTTTGAAAGGGAGTATTATGAAGGCGCACACCATGTACCGCCTCCGTTCCTATTTGTAGTGCCTACTGAAACTTGCTGCTGAACTTACTCAGCAACGAAATCGTCATTGGCCAGACCGCTTCCCATTGCGACATGAGCCAGTGAGTTTTGTTTTATTTCCTCGTTCAGATCACTCAGCTCGAGGTCAAATGCCGCACGATCGATGATGCTCTCACATGCCTTGCGCGCCGCCTCTGCATCCCGCAAACGAATAGCTTCCAGAAGGCGGCGATGACGCTCTAATGAGTCACTGAGCTCCGTTGCTGCTTCGGTTGTTTTTTTGATGAGGAAGAACACCGCAGGCTTTGTGCTGCGCCCGATTTGGACCCAGACCAGATTGTGACTTGCTTGATAAATGGCTTCATGAAACTCGGCGTCAAATTCTTGGAAGTGCTTACCGCGGTAGATCAACTCGTCATTTTCAATGGCAGCTTTCATGCCGTACCACGCTGTCTCAATCTGCATCAGATCCTTGGCGGTGGCGCGGCGGGCCGCTTCCATGGAGATGTAGGGCTCAACGGCTTTACGAAACCGGAAAATCTCCTTGGCAAAAATTAGAGTATCGCGGCCATATTGCGTGATCCATGTGGTCACCTGAGGGGAGAGGATGTTCCAGTCCTGATAGTCCTGAACACGGGTTCCGAGGCCCGATATTCGCACAATAATGCCGTGGCTGGTGAATGTGGCCAATGCGCTGCGAACAGTTGCTCTACTCACACCAAACTGTTCTGTGAGGTCCAGTTCTTTTGGCAGAAAATCACCCAGCTTCAGATCAGCAGAAAACAACTGCCGCGCCAGTTCCTCGGTGATCTGATCTCGGAGGTCTGGTGTCGTTGATAAGGCCATTGTTCCGCAAGTCCCATCATTATCATCAGTATGACGGCGTTAATTTAGGCCATGTCTGACATACGAATATATATGTTGAATTACCTATTTTGTAAGTTATCATTCAAATAGTCCATTGCATTACCATGGGGTAAACTATGTTAGCCACAGTAGAACACACATGATATACTTAATTTCATTCTATGTATGTTGTATTGATTGGACTGACTGGGCACGTAAAAGCGGCGCACCTACCTCGGATATGTCAGGTAAGCTGCCCCAAACTGCGACACTTATCTGAATGGCATTGAGTGTTTAATGCATTCCTCCGGGATTTCTATAAAGTTAGGCTTGGCAATACTCAGTTGGGTGCAGAGCAATCTTGGTATGAGGTGCAAATATACCAGTGCGTCCGGATAATTCTGTTTGCTTCTGTTTCTAGGCACCATGAATTCTGGTAGGCTCAGTTTCTATAGTTATTGTTTGTGATTTTCCATAAAACCACTCTGGTGTCGCCACGTATTTCAGGCCAGAGCCACCTTTGGATGGGGCACATATGCCAAATTTGACCGTCAGCGTTGTCGGAGCCGGAATTACGGGCGCTATGATTGCCTACAAGCTGGCTTGTCAGGGATACACGGTGACGCTGTTTGAGGCAGCAGGCAGTGTGGGAGGCGATGTTTCCCGCATGTCATTTGGGTGGATCAGCCACATCTGCCGCGATCCGGCAGAAGATCCAGAAACATTCGCTCTTCTCGTAGACGGAATGGAGCGGTACAGAACCCTGAATACAGAGCTGAATGGCTCCCTGTTTGGCCCGCAAACTGGTTCGATTGTCTGGCGCAAGACGCCGGAGCAGACAGATGCGCTCATCAAGTGCCACAAACACGCGGGGACACAAACCCGTCCAATCGGGTTATCGGAGTTGCAGACCTACCTGCCAGCACTGGCAAACCCCCCCGAAGTCGCGGCCCACACGCCCAACGATTTTGCGTGGTATCCCCCGCGCGTCATTGCCCAGCTGGTCCATGCCTTCAAGGCGCTTGGCGGGGAAGTGGTGCTAAACAAACGCATTTCGGCACTAAAAGCCGCTCAAAGTCGTTGCAAGGGGATCATAGTTGATGATCGTGTCCATGCCAGTGATTTCACTGTATTGGCAGCAGGTGGGACAAATGGTGTCCTTATCGAACGGTTTGAACCGCAGCACGAACTGTACACGTCCCCATCAACCTATATCGAGTTAAGCGCGGATTTGCCGGAATTCAGTTCGGTTTTACAAACACCGAGTGTGGAGCTTCGGTCATTGGGGTCCGGGCGCTTTGCTATGGCAGAATACCCGCCAACTTCTGATGATCCTGCTGAATTGAAGCGGATAGGAGAGATCACAGCACAGGCGGTGAGAGATACCTTCCTCAAAGCTGGTCCTGTGGAGGTTTTATCCATTCAGGTTGGGCAGCGTCCTGCTCATACATCCAGCTCGCCGCTTGCCCGCCCAATTGAGGGCATGGACAACGCGTTTGTGGCTGGCAGCCATCCCGGTGTCATTCTTGCTCCCCTGATTGCGGAGCGCATCTGCCAGCAAATTTCAGAGAGACTGCCTGTTTCTGCAGTTTTCTAGTTTTTATAGGATGCATAAAAGTATCCAATTGTTAGATTCAATTAATCATAGAATAGTATTTAGTTACCTAGAATAAACCCCTATTAGTTGTTCGATTAGGCAATTTATTTACTAGGTTTCATTCCTTAGTTTTCCTTATTTCTCCTGTATGTCTATTCCTAGTAAGCTTGCTTTCCTCGCAGGACACAGGGTTATGACCATATGTTTTCATTAGTGGGCAAAAAAGCTCTTATTGTTGGGGTGGCAAACAACCAGTCCATTGCATGGGGATGCGCCAAAGCTATGAGGGCTCAGGGCGCGGACTTGGCACTCACGTACCTGAATGACAAAGCCAAAAAGTATGTGGAGCCACTCGCGCAAGAGGCTGGCGCGGCAATCTTCGCGCCGCTTGATGTGACTGACCCAACACAGATTACCGCGCTGTTCGATCAGATCCGGCAAGTCTGGGGATCGCTGGACATTCTGGTCCACTCCATCGCGTTTTGTCCGCAGGATGATCTGCATGGCCGTGTTGTTGACTGTTCCGCTGAAGGGTTTGGCCTCGCGATGGACATCTCCGTCCATTCATTCCTGCGGCTGATCAAACAGTCAGAGCCGCTCATGGGCCCCGGTTCCAGCGTGATGACAGTGACGTTCCATGGATCTGAAAAAGTCATCAGCCATTATAATATCATGGGCCCTGTCAAAGCGGCACTGGAAAGCACCACCCGCTACGTTGCCGCCGAGCTTGGGCAAAAGGGCATTTCCGTCAATGCGCTCTCGCCCGGCCCATTGGCAACAAGAGCGGCCAGCGGCATCGCAAGTTTTGATGAAATGCTGGCGGATGCCACCCAAAGAGCACCCACCAGAACACTCGCAACGATTGAGGATATAGGCGCTTATGCGGCCTTCCTCGCCAGTGATGAAGCCAGGAACATCACCGGAGCGGTACACCCCATTGACGGGGGCTATCGCATCATAGGCTAGGCACGGACCGAGGTGAATTATGCAAGTTGAACTCTTTACCAAGCGAACAGCCGAGTACTTTGCAGCGCTCGCGGAACAGAACCAGTTTTTGCAGGTGGCGAACTCTCGGCGGTCCACACGGCTGGTCAATGACTTCCAGAAAAAGCAAAAGAAGACCATCGCAAAAGATCAGGTCTTCCAGCAGTCCTGGTTGCACTATCAAACCCCACAGAAAATCTATGAGGCATGGACAGATTATCTCAAAGATTCCAGTGAACGAACAATCCTGACTTTTGAAGCCCTGCGCGAAAGCAGCGATAACTATTATGAACATCAGGCCAAGGGATGCCCTCCGGTCCTCATTTACGATTATGAGGTGATCGTAGAAGGCCGCAATTTGCCCCGCCCGTGTAACTACATGCTGCTGAAGGTCCTTCCGCCGGAAGGGGTGGAGGTGCTGGATTGGAAACGCCCTTATGTGATCATTGACCCACGTGCCGGCCACGGGGCGGGCATTGGCGGGTTTAAAGATGACAGTCAGGTTGGTGTGGCCCTGCGAGACGGACACCCGGTTTACTTTGTGGCCTTCCATCCAGAGCCGGAACCAGATCAGGAACTGGCAGATATCACCCACGCAGAAGCCGCGTTTTTGCGAGAGGTTATTTCTCGCCATCCGAAAAGCCCAAAACCAGCTGTGGTCGGGAACTGTCAGGGCGGATGGGCCACGGCCATTCTTGCCGCCGTCTATCCAGACCTTGTTGGGCCAATTGTGCTCAACGGCGCGCCCATGTCCTACTGGAGTGGCAAGATGGGGCAGGACCCCATGCGGTATTCCGCCGGTCTGTCAGGCGGTATTGTTCCGGTGCTTTTATCTGCTGATATGGGCAGCGGCATTTTTGATGGCGCCAATCTGGTGCAGAATTTCGAGATGCTCAACCCGGGCCGGAACTGGTATCGCAAGTACTATAACCTTTACAGCAACATCGACAGCGCAGAAGAGCGGTATCTGGACTTCCAGAAATGGTGGGGCGGCTTCTATTACATGACGGAGTCGGAGTTCCGCTGGATTCTGGACAATCTGTTTATCGGCAATAAACTGGCGAAAAACGAGGCGTTTCTTGAACCGGGTCGGCCCATTGACCTAAAAACCATCAAGTCACCGATCATCGTGTTTTCCTCCTATGGAGATAACATCACCCCGCCCGATCAAGCCCTCAACTGGATCGCGGATACGTACACAGATGAAGCGGAGATCGAGATCCTCGGTCAGCGTATTCTCTATATGATCCATGATGTGGTCGGGCATCTGGGTATTTTTGTCTCCTCCAGTGTTGCCAAGCGGGAGCACACGCAAGTGGCCTCCACGCTAAAGACCATCGAGGCCATGCCTCCCGGTCTTTATAAAATGCAGATTGAGGAGCAGAAGGGCGAAGGGAGTGATGCGAAATTCAAGGTCAGCTTTGTCCGAAAAACCATTGATGAGATGTTGAAGGAAACCGGTGAACGTGATGAGGAAAAGGCATTCGCTGGCGTCGCCCGTTTTTCCGAGAGCTGTGAAGAGATGTACGACAGCTCCATTGGCCCTATTTTAAAGACCATGAACAGCAAACAAGTAGCAGATAGCGTGCGCGACATGCACCCGATGCGGGTCGCCAATGGTGCATTTGCGTCCACCAATCCGTTTATGTTCTTGCCGTCCTTGGCCGCAGCCACGGTAAAACAAACACATGAGGTGAGCCGGGAGAAGACGCCGTTTCACTATTTTGAGGAGCTGCTTGCAGACAACATAGAATATGGCTGGGATTCCCTGAAGGATATGCGTGAGGCGTATATTGAAAACTCGTTCCTCGCGGTATGGGCCTCGCCGCCCGCTGTTGAATACGGCAAAGCACTATCGTTCCGACGTCCAAAAGTACCGATGCAGGATCTGCATGCCCTGACCTCCATTCAAAATGCGCTCAAGAAGATTGAAACGGGCGGTGCCGTTGCTGCCATCGTACGCATCGTACTGATGATTGCAGATACCCGCACAGAGGTGCGCGGCGAAAAGCTGGAGCGGTTCAACGAGGTTCTGACCACGTGGGAACCTTTCAAATCCATGGACCCAAAGGAACGGAACTTCCTTATCCACGATCAAACGCTCATTTCCCGGTTTGAGATGCAGGCGGGTTACAACGCGCTGCCAACCCTACTGAAAAGTGAGAAGGATAAGACCTTTGCCTTTAAAACCGTGTCCTACATTATTGGACCAGAAGAGAACATGGCGCCGACGTCTCTTGAGCTGTGGCAGTGCTTAAAAACCACGCTTAAATGGGGTTAGGAAGGGTTGGTATGACGACCTTCAAAAATACGCCTTATGACCAGATTGAAGTGGGTATGGAAGCCAAGCACGAACGTATCTGCGCGGTTGATGATTTCTACATCTCCGCCCATGCCTCTGGCAATCTGAACCCGCTCCACCTGCCTAAGGAGGACCGGGATGGGGAGGACAGTGGCAATTATGAAGGCGTTGCACCGTCACTTTGGGTCGCCAGCCTGATTTCTGCCGTGTTGGGTAATCAATTACCCGGCCCGGGCACGCTTTACAAAAGCCAGAACCTGCGGTTTCTGGGGCGGGCTTATGAGGGAGATCGTTTGATCTCAACGGTGACGGTAACTGAGAAACTACCCGATTACGTGGTAAAGCTCGCTACCACAGTCCAGTGTGCCAACGGCCAGATGATTGTGGAGGGTGAGGCAGAGGTTATAGCTCCGCGCACCAGTAAAGTCTCCAAGGGCGTCAAGCTGCCCGGCCTGACTGTGCGCAGCCATGAACACTTTGACAGACTGCTGGATCTGGCACGGCCTTTGCCGCCGCTAATAACTGCAGTTGTGGTGCCTGAAGATCGCAAATCCCTTGGCGGGGCTTTGCTTGCAGCAGAAAATACGCTGATCGAACCGATCCTGATTGGTTCCAAGGCCAATATTCTGGATGCGGCCGACCGTCTTGGTAAAGACCTGGCCCATTGCGAAATTATTGATGTGGCAGGCCATAAGCAAGCGGCAGCCAAGGCTGTTGCCATGGTCCGAGAAGGCAAAGCCCAAGCGATTATGAAGGGTCAGCTTCACACCGATATTCTGCTCTCGCAGATCGTTAAACGCGATAAGGGGTTGCGTACGGATAGCCGGCTCAGCCATGTGTTTGTCATGGATGTTCCGGGCCTGGATAATCTGCTGTTCATCACAGACGCTGCTATTAATATTGCACCTGATCTGGAAGCGAAGGTCGATATTGTTCAAAACGCGATCTATCTGGCGCAGGCCCTTGGTTTGCAGCAACCAAAAGTTGGTATCCTCTCTGCTGTGGAGACAGTCAACACCAAGATCCCGTCCACCATGGATGCAGCTATCCTTTCTAAGATGGCAGAGCGCGGCCAGATCAAGGGCGGTATTGTTGATGGGCCGCTGGCCATGGACAATGCCATAGACGTTGACGCAGCAGTGACCAAAGGCATTACCTCACTGGTTGCCGGCAGGGCAGAAGTACTGGTTGTGCCCAATATGGAATCTGGCAATATGCTTGCAAAGGAATTGGCCTTTGTTGCCCATGCTGAGGTGTGTGGTGTGGTTATGGGCGCGCAATGCCCGGTGATCCTCACCAGCCGTGCAGATGACGACAAAGCCCGGTTAATGTCTTGCGCTGTTGCGCTGTTATACGCTGCGAGCCAGAAAGCATGAGCTTTTACTTCACCCTCAATACCGGATCCTCCTCCGTTAAATTCGCGCTTTACAAAGCGCAGGAGGAACCAGACCTTTTCCTCACCGGTAGGATTGAGCGGCTTGGCCCTTCAGCACGGCTGATCATGGATGTGCCGCATGAAAGAGTGGTGCGAGAGCTTGGCGCAATTGACCATGCCAGTGCAGTGGTTTCCATCCTCTCCAAAATTGAGCCTTATCTGGAAGATAAGCAGATCATCGGCATCGGCCACCGCATTGTCCACGGGGGACGGGCCTTCTTTAAACCTGAGATCCTGACTTCCCAAGTGATACAGGAACTGGAACAGCTCATTCCGCTTGCGCCATTACACCAGCCCTACAGTCTGGCAACAATCCGCGCGGCGATACAAGCGTTTCCAGGTGTCGTGCAGGTGGGCTGCTTTGATACGGCCTTTCATGTTGGCCACACGTTCGTCAACGACGCCTTTGCCATCCCGCGTCATTTTTATGAGGAAGGCGTGCGCCGCTATGGGTTCCACGGGCTGTCGTTCGATTACATCTGCGGCGAGATGCGCAAAAGATATCCAGAGGTGGCCGATGGTCGCCTCGTGATCGCACATTTAGGCAATGGTGCTTCCATGTGTGGGGTGGAAGGCGGGCGCAGCATCAACGCCAGTACCAGTTTTTCTGCCGTGGACGGCCTGCCCATGGGCACCCGCTGCGGGCGGTTGGACCCGGGTGTGATGCTTTATTTGATGCAGGAAAAAGGGCTGTCTGCTGAAGAGATCACAAGCCTCATCTATCTCAGAAGTGGCTTGTTGGGGCTTTCCGAGGAATCCTCCGATATGCGCGTGCTGGAAAATTCCGAGGAGCTGTTCGCTAAGCAGGCAATCAACTACTACACCTATCAGGTCCGCCGCGAAGTGGGTGCCATGGCTGCAAGTCTGGAAGGGATTGATGCGTTGATATTCAGCGCTGGCATCGGTGAGAATTCAGCCCGTGTACGCTCCAGTGTTTGTGAGCCTCTGGAGTTCCTCGGCATCACCATTGATCAGGAAAAAAACAAGGCCAATGCGATCGAGATTGGCACCGGCTCGGTTCGCGTCTTCGTACTCCCAACAAACGAGGAACAGGTGATCGCTCGTGCCGTGGCAGAGGTTTCTCCGAAAACTCAATAATCATCCTCTGTGCAGGGGGATAGCTTCGCGCTAGTTTAGGGCATATTTTCATTTATTGAGTTTGATGTCATGTCCTCGCTTGCGCCCTTTATTACACTTCGCCAACTCATCCCTGATGACTTCATGGATGTGGCTGTTCTCCTCAACGAGCTGACAGAGGGCGTTCCCGTTGCCGATAGGGACGAGGACCGCTCGCATTTTAGCAAACTCCTCAGCCATGAAGGGACCAGCATTTTCGGGTTGGAACTGGAGGGTACAATCGTCTCCTGCGCCACGCTGCACATCCTACCCAACATGACCTACGGCGGACGCCCTTATTGCCTCGCGGAAAATGTTGTCACCTTGCGCGCACATCAGGGCAGGGGCTACGGCAAATTGGTGATGAACACCCTCAAGGAGGCCGCGTGGTCAGCTAATGCCTACAAGATCATGCTGCTGACAGGGCAGGACAGAGGCGTGAAGGGGTTTTATGAGAGCCTTGGCTATACGGCAGACCAGAAGTTCGGCATGGTCCTGCGCCGTGTCCCAACCTACAAACCACCACAGGCGGAACACACCGGTAGATAAGAAATTCTAATGGGTGTGGTTGCAAGGGCAGAGCAATAAGAGCTCGCCGCTTGTGGTGCCTTCGCCAATCATCTCTCAATATCCGATACCTCACCAGGTAAATGAAATGGCTATCTGGTGGTTGGTATTTTGTAAGAATTCTATTATTTTGATCTGATGAAATGTCTCGAAACGATTTTTTGATACATGCATAGTTAATATTACCGTATAGTCATGAAATACTTGGCAAGCCTAAGTTTAAGTTGCATGCGGCATATTTAAGTTCACAAATTCTACCTCTTATACTTAAATATTAGTATCAATATCTACCTAAATTTACTCTATATAAATTTAACGCTGGTATTTATCTCGATATTACAAAAAACATATTCGGGATATCAGATGAGCTTGAACCGTATATTCCTAACAATAGCAATATTAATTGCAACGAGTTCGGCTCAGGCTGGAAATTTATCTGTTCCGTATTTAACGGATGGGGGCGGTCACGCCGAAAAAGATGAACTCAATCCCGTTCTCGAAGATATTGTCGATGAAATCAACGACAATGACAGTCGCATAGATGGCTTTCAGGCTGGGATAGATGCAAACACCGTGACCAGTGCTGCCAACAAAACCAAAATCGGCAATGCCAGTAGCGGTCTGACAAAATCCGTCAATGATACAGCAGCCGCTGCCACAACAAATACGGGCAATATAAATAGCAATAGTAACAGCATCAGCACAAACACGACAGCTATCGGCAACACCACCAGCGGTTTGACAAAATCGGTCAATGACAATACGGGCGATATAACCAACAATTTCAATAAGATCAGTACAAATACGACAGCTATCGGCAACGCCTCCTACGGTCTGACGAAATCGGTCAACGACAATACGGGCGGTGTAACCAACAACGCCGGTAACATCACCACAAATGCGGGTACGATCGGCGAAAATGCCTCTGCTATTAGCGCTATCGGCGCAAAGATTGGTGATCTCTCTCTTCTGCGAACAACAAACAGAACGGATATTGTTTCTGCGGTCAATGAGATTGACACAAATACAGATGCGAACACCACTGCGATTGCTGCTCAAGCCTCCGCTATAAATACGAATACAGCGGCCATTGGCAACGCCTCCAGTGGTTTAACAAAGCAGGTGAATGACAACACCGCAGCAGCGACAGCCAACGCAACGACCATCGGCACCCTGTCATCCCTCACCACCGCCGACAAAACCAGCGCTGTTGCTGCAATCAATGAAGTTGATGACAAGACGACAACAAACGCGGCGGACATCGGAACCAATACGAGCTCTATCGGTACTCTAACATCCCTAACCACAGCGGATAAAACCAGTACTGTAGCCGCTATCAATGAGGTTGATGCACAAGGTACGGTGAACGCGTCAACGATCCTCACGAACACCGGTGCTATCACGACCATAAGTGGTAGCGTTGATGTAAACACAGCCTCCATTGGGGATCTGACAACGCTCACCACGACGAATAAAACCAGCGCTGTTGCCGCGATCAACGAGGTTGATGCACAGGGCAAAACGAACGCATCCGCGATCGTTGCAAACACCGGTGTTATCAGTGCCAACACTGGCAATATAACAGCCAATGCAGCAACTATTGGTACTTTGTCATCACTGACCACCATTGATAAAACGAGCTCCGTTGCCGCCATCAATGAAGTAAACGCTAAGACAACCACAAATGCAGCAGGCATTGGAGCCAACACAGCCGCCATTGGCGATCTGACAGCGCTCACCACGACTGATAAAACCAGTGCTACTGCCGCGATCAATGAAGTTGATGCACAGGGCAAAACAAACGCATCCGCGATCCTTGCAAACACAGGTGCTATCAGCGTCAACACCGGCAATATTGCAGCCAATTCAGCAGCTATTGGCACTTTGTCATCACTGACCACCATTGATAAAACGAGCTCCGTTGCTGCTATCAACGAAGTAAATGCTAAGACGACCACGAATGCGGCAGGCATCGGAGCCAACACGGCCTCCATTGGAGATCTGACAACGCTCACCACTACTGCTAAAACGAGCGCTGTTGCCGCGATCAATGAAGTTGATGCACAGGGCAAAACAAACGCATCCGCGATCCTAGCAAACACCGGTGTTATCAGTGCCAACACTGGCAATATTACAACCAATGCAGCAGCTATTGGTACTTTGTCATCACTGACTACGATTGATAAATCGAGCTCCGTTGCTGCCGTCAACGAAGTAAACGCTAAGACGATCACGAATGCAGCAGGCATCGGAGCCAACACGAGCGCTATTACGGTCAACACCACGGCCATTGGGGATCTGTCCACCCTTGGCACGGCGGACCAGACCAGCGCTGTTGCAGCCATCAACGAGATCAAAACCCAGATTGGGGATCTCAGTACACTCCCGACAACCAGCCAGACCTCGATTGTTGCAGCATTGAATGAAATGCATGGAATGATCACGGCCAGTGGCGGAGGTATTGGCGACCTGACACAGCTCACGACCATTCACAAAACGGATGCGGTGAGCGCCATCAATGAGGTGCATACAATTGCCCGGCAAAACACCCGTGATATTGCCAGTAACACCAGCCGGATTGAAATCCTAGAGGATGATGTGAAGGATGTTGAGGGCGGCGTTGCTATGGCGATTGCAATGGCCAATGCAATTGTCTTGCCCGGCGGTAAAAACGGGTTTTCTCTTTCCGGCAGTTATGGCTATTTCAAAGGCAACTCGGCGTTTTCCATGAAGGCGGCGTACATGCCTACAGATAATGTGGGTGTTGTCGCCTCCATTGCGACTGATCTGGGGAATGAAGTTGCCGTGGGTGCCAGCGTCGGGATTTCCTTTTAGGAGGCTGAATCATGAAGCCAGCTCAATTATTGTTCCTCCTTACAACACTGCTGACCTTTTTAGTCTGCCCAATTGCCTCTGCTCAAAACCCTAAATCGCAGTGGAACGTGCAGTGCAGTGAAACACTGTGCCAGCTTTATGCCGAGATCCGACATGAAGACCAAACGCTGTTTCACTCCATTATGTTTCGCAAATTCAGCGGGGATGTTTTTGCAGGTGTTATGACCTTTCCGTTTGGGACCTACATACCGGACGGTATTGTTGTGAAGGTTGACAAACACCCAGCTATCTCTGCAAAAATAATTACCTGTACTGCGATAGGATGTGAGGCTGCCTTCAAAGCCAGCAAAGAAGTTGTTCGTCTATTCCAGCGTGGCAAACGTATGTCTGTCATTTTGACTCGAGCGACAGACAGAAAACGACTAGCTCTGCATTACTCGTTAGATGGTTTTACCAAAAACTGGAGGCAGTTTGCCTCTCATATGGCAGTCCAAACATCCCAACTCAAACGTGGGAAGCATTAAGGTTAGGGGCGGGCCTCTATTTTTGCGTAGCAACGCAGGAAACTCCTTAACCTTACAAAGCAACGCACACAACAACGCAAACGCCCACAGGTTCTCTCACTACCAATTTCAAATCAAAATACCTATGTGAATTCAATAGCTTGACTCTACTCAAGTGTAAACTTTGGTTGCAAGTGGCCGTTCTCCTGCCAGATTGGTAGCATTGACAAGAGCGGGGTCTCATCAAACAGTTGCGCTCCTTTATTCTCTCATATGTTTTTGAGCGCACGCGGATAGATCTGATGATTGTACTTGGTAATTCTGAAAGCTGGCCCGGTATCGGCACAACAGCGGAACACCTGCAAAAGGGAGCTCATGGGCTGGATGCGTTGGTTCCCGGCTTGTCTTTGGTAGAAGCAGAAACCAAAGTACGCAGTGTTGGCTATGGTGGCTGGCCAAACCTGTTGGGCAATATGGAATTTGATGCCAGTGTGATGGATGGAACCACCCGCGATTACGGCGCGGTGGCGGGTGTACCAAGCACGCTGGAGGTCACACGTCTTGCCAAAGCTGTGCTGGATAATTTACCCCATACAATGCTGGTGGGCGAGGGTGCGCGCCGCTATGCGGATGAGCTTGGTTTTGCCAAAGACCCGGTGTTGCTTGAACACAGCAAAGAGGTGTGGTGGCGCAAGCTTGAAACGGTTATGACCGAGCAGCAGCGAGCGGCCTTTCCCAATACAGATCTTGCGCCTTTAACAAAGGCAATTACCGACCCGGAAAAGGTGCGCGATACAACCGTATTCCTTTGTAAAGACAGTCAAAAAAACATCTGCACGGCGACCTCAACCTCAGGATGGGCTTGGAAATATCCGGGCCGTGTAGGGGATTCTCCAATACCCGGAGCTGGCTTTTATGCTGATAGCCGATACGGCGCCGCCGCCTGCACTCACACCGGTGAAATGACTATGCGGTGTAGCACTGCACGCACCGTGGTGCTGGCCATGAAACTGGGGATGTCGCTGGATGATGCCTTGCGGTTGGCTGTGTCCGAGCTTCAGGAACTTGAGACGGGTTACATTGGCGCAGTGGTGATCCACGCCATTGATGCGGCCAGACATCACCGTGTGATTAATGTGGGGTGCGACGAAGATATCTCCTATTGGGTGTGGACCCCTGAGCTGGGGAAGCCAGAAAAACGACGGGCCATTTTTGCGCAAGATCTACTCGCAGGAACGGTTGGAGCAGGGTCATGAAACTAGAAATTTGCGTTGATGATATTGCAGGTTTGACTGCAGCTGTCGCTGGTGGAGCGGACCGGATTGAGCTGTGTTCCTGTCTCGCACTCGGTGGTTTGACACCCTCTATCGGGCTTATGGAACTGGCAGCGCAAGTACCTGTTCCCGTCTATGCGATGATCCGCCCGCGCGGGGGTAACTTCATCTTTTCCCCGCAAGAGGTGGACCAGATGAAGCGTGAAATCGATGCCGTGCGTAATACCAATTTGGCTGGTGTTGTATTGGGCGCAAACTCACATAACCACGAATTAGATGATAAGCTATTGAATACGCTGATAAATCATGCATCCGGACTAGGAGCAACCTTGCACCGGGTGATAGACCTGACGCCTGATATGGAAGCTGCGACGGAAACCGCGATAGATTTGGGCTTTGAACGCATCCTCAGCTCCGGTGGCGCGTTAAAAGCGATTGATGGATTAGCGAATTTAAGGCTCATGCACACTATTGCGGGCGGTC
Source organism: Pseudovibrio sp. Tun.PSC04-5.I4 (assembly GCF_900104145.1). NCBI lineage: Bacteria > Pseudomonadati > Pseudomonadota > Alphaproteobacteria > Hyphomicrobiales > Stappiaceae > Pseudovibrio > Pseudovibrio sp. Tun.PSC04-5.I4. The sequence goes on from NZ_FNLB01000001.1 coordinate 448,818, forward strand.
GACTGTCAGTTATGCCCGGTTCTGGAATTAATGCACAAACAGCACCTACTATCCTGGAAGCCGCTGATTTTACCGAGCTTCATGCTGGATGTGGTACGGCAATTCCCGCGGATCAGACATTGTTGGAGTTTGGATTTTCTCATGTGGGAGATAAAACCACCGATGTTAATATCCTAAGTAATATCAAAGAGATAATTAACAGAGGCGAGCATTCCCAAGCGCATTCCTGATAGAGTTCGCAGGTCAATCTCTATTCCTAATTGCGAGAACTTGGGAAAGCCTATAGGACCTGCGCCTGAAAGTTACCCTAACGAGAGTTACGCATAAGTTGTTCCCACACTCTCTGTTCACCCTCAGGTTTTCCAACGCTGAAAACAATTAAGTTGAACAGAGGCCTTGGCAAATTCACCGATATTATGCAGTGTGTACGCGTTAACCTTTATGTCAATGCATCTACACTCCTTGGCACCGTCGCAATTATAAATCGTAAGTCTTTGGAATACGGTGGTTTTTCAGTTCGGTAAAATGCAAAAACTCAGTACCATAGAACGGAAGATCCTCGCACTCTTGCAGGAAAATTCCCGTCAGTCCGTCACCGAGATTGCTCATAAGCTTGGTACGTCGCGTACCAACATCAAAAGCAAGATAGATCGGCTATATGAATCTGGAATCATTAAGAGATTCACGATTGATGTCGGTGATTTAGACATTCAGAATGAAGTGAGATTGCAAGGGTTCTTCCATGTTCACCTGACTGAACCCTGCTGCCCTAAGCTCTTCGAACATATAAAGAATTGGGAATCCATCAAAGGATCATGGTCGGTTTCATCGCAGGAAGTTGACATGATCATTCTGGTTGAAGCCATCTCTCAGGACGCATTGGAAGCTGTCCGCGATCGCATTTCCAAACTGCCCTTCGTAAAAACCATGCATACGACCTTTATTTTGCGGGAGTGGCTGCACAAGCTCTGAGTTGTGCAACCACAGTTCTAACTGGCCTTAAAGAAATATTTGGGGGGATTAGTCCTTCAAAACCAGTTTGCCGTGTCCAAGTTCATCTCGCATTCGCACAAAGATGATCCCAAGCACGATGAGGAAGACCGGGTACAGGAGAGAGGCGCCCTGATACGCAAGAATTCCGCCAACGATAAAAATGCTTGTGAGTGCCAGAAGCTTCTCTGGGAGTGCCTTGGACAGACGTAAAAGTGAAAGACTTGCAAGGCCGTAGAGGATCAGGAAGTTCTGACCGGCAACAGCAAGCATAGTTTCAATCGCTATGAGATTTGCCCAATCCAGTGACAGCACCAAAAGCAGGGCACCAGAGGTGAGCAGCAAGACAGTCACTGACGGACCACTGCCGCTGTACCCAATGCCCAAAGGCAGCAATCCTTCACGACTGAGAGAGAGTAACATACGTGAGACAGCCCAGATCGCACCGACCAGGTTGGCGAAGATGATTAAACTTGCAATTGCAGATATCACCACCTCTCCCGAGCGACCAAATGCATTTTCGGCAATCGCAGCGAAGATGGAAGCACCAGCACTTTCAGTCACTACGTTTTGGGCAACAAAGGCCATCGCAAAGTATAAAAGGCACGCCAAAACAAAGGACAAGGCCATCGCTCGAGGAAAATCTCGCCTCGGATTTTTGAACTCCTCCGAGATGCCAGCAGCAACTTCCCAACCAGTGAAGGCGAAGAAGATCATCATAAACGGAGCAACCAGTGCCGCTGGTTGGACCTGTGAAAAAGGCCGCGTTGTTTGCGCTACACTGGACCAGTCAATCGCAGTAAAGCCTATGGAAATCAAAAGGATAAGGGCCAACAGTACGAAGGACGCAATCGCACTGGAAATCCGGCCTACGATTTCTGTTGAGACCAGATGGCAGGTCGTTGCTGCGATTATAATGCCCGCCGCAAGCACAGTTGGATTCGCTGGAATCAAGTGTTGGAGGTAATAACCACCCGTTAATGCAATCGCTGGCAGGCCAAAGATTACCGCACCCAGAAAGAGCAAGGAAGCCGCTCCATAACCGTTCCTCCCAAATGCCACCTCTGCAAAATGCGCAATTCCTCCCGCATTTGGAAAGCGTCGCCCCATAACGATAAAGACCAGTAAAAGGGGCAGAGCAGCCAAAGCACACACCCCCCACGCCCAAAGAGCTTGATCACCCGCTTGCTTCACAACAAGGCCAGGAAGAGCCAGAAGACCCGCTCCAATAACGATGTTGAGCATTAGTCCTGCACCGCGAAGGGTGCCAACGGTCTGTTTAAGCTCACTCATTGAGGAAACTCCACCTCTGCAAAAGTGATTATGTATTTGGCACCAGCCTGAAGGGCCAGTGATGCGTGTAGGGTGAGTTTAGGAAATTGTATGACGTCGCCTGCTGTGCAGATCGTGTGTCTGCCGGCCCAATAGAAGCAGAGGGCACCTTCGAGTACGACGATTGTTTTGTCGGTTTCATTGGTATGCCAAGCATGTTCTTTTCCATCTTGATCATTTTGCACCTCAATGCACCCTTGTTTCGGTAAACACATTTTGATTAGCTTTGGCAGGTCGTCAATTTTTGCCGCGCGCGATAAGATAGTTACTTCATTTAAAGGGGTGGTAGTTTTCCTAGTCACGCTGCTTATCCTTCGGCTTTGTTGTGGTGTTGGGTCGATAGGGAACCAAGTTGATGAATTGGGTAGGTACCTTTCTCGAGGTCACCATAACGTCCACGAAGTTGGCCAAGTTCCACCAGATCAAACGCGTTAAGACGCTCACGAACCTCGGAATTTGAGTGTTCCAGCTCTTGCTTTTGCCGTCTCTGACGTCAAACACTCTGCGTGACTGGAGCAATATCATCATGGAACCGGCGCATAACGCGTGCCGGTGTATTGCAGACAACAAAGGTGGGCTTAACTAGCAAAACTGAACTCCCAACCTGGATTTCCGAGTTCTACTGGTCAACGTACTTTCAAATTCTTGAAAAACGACTTTTTGCCAGGGGAGACTTCAGCATTGCGCTGAAATTCTTCACCTGTGAAATACAGTAGGTTCAAAGAACTCAATCCTTGTGCAGTAGTGAACACACATATCTATCCGTAAAATTTGGGGGAACACTAGATTACAAAGTGGCTAAAAATTTCGTTTTGTAAAGTTGGGTCAACTTTTTTGGGGGCGAGGATTTGAGTAGACGCGCTTCCAAAGATTGGATCTGGAGGATCTATGCCCGTTTTCATTTGAGGAGTGAAATGGATGAGCACCGAAAGGAAAGTAACTTTTTGGAACGTCCGTAATGAGGAAGCAATAAGCCTGATTTCTGTTGGCTCACTGGTGATTACGCTTTGTTTTGCAGGATATTAGGGCCTGCGGCATCCTTGGTGGTTTTAAAAACATAAAAATTTGTTATGTATACGTTTCTAAGTTGATGCAAAGATTGGTTCAGGTTTGATTCAAGATCCCTCAAAACAGATCTACAAAGTCGGTGAATTTGTTCGCGGCGGCGGTTTTCGTGATACCTACGAATGCGCTTCGGAGCCCGGCAAATTGCTGAAGTTTGATCGGTACATTGATGGTCAGCGCAAAGTCAAAAGCCGAGGGTTTGTGAAGGATCTCTTCCGATCTCTCCGTTCAAAGCTGGGTTACAAAAAACAACGTTTGACGGGCAACCAAGACGAGTTGCTCGGGTGGTTGCAAATTGAAGAACGCGGACTGGCCGATCATCGCTTTTTTGCGAAAGTATACGGCATGGTGGAAACGGACCGTGGGCCAGCGTTGATGACTGAAAAGATTGATAACTTCTGGAATTCGGAAATCCGCAGCATCAGCAATTACATCCGTGAGCACGGCAGAATTGATCAAGCGGATCTAATCAAAGCTCTCCTCGATTATTTCAAGTTGCTCGGTACGCACAATATTTCTAGTTTTGCAGATCGGCCCGAGAATATGGGTATTGTGGTGGATGAAAACGGGAACCGGTATCTCAAGTGCTTTGATGTAAAACCCTATATGGACCACCAGATTATTCCAGTTCACAAAATTGGTTTTATGCACAAACGGCGTGTTTCTCGTCGTCTGAACCGTCATCTCAGCGCCCTACGTGGCAAAACCTCGAGAAAAGATGCCGGAATTTAGGCCAAGCTGTTACCCACCAAAGAACAGCTGGTGCATTATACGGCCCGGCAAAAACGTGAAAGCACCTGCCACAAGTAATGCGTAAATGTAGAGCGACTTCATCGCGCGTCGGTGAGACGTTACTGCACCCGTTCGCGCAGCTGTAACAGCGCCCACCAATCCAAGTAGTGTGATAGCGGAAAGTATGTGAATAGGGCTAAAAGGTCCTATCAGATTCATTTCATTGATGAAAAAGCTTGAACCCGCCGTAATGGCCATAAGCCCGACCCAAGTATACCCAAGGATGCGGTGAAGATTTTTTCCTTTTGGCAGAACAAACTGAACGATGCCGAGGAAGAACGCACTTATTGCAGTAAATGCGTGCAAAGGTATAGGTGCAGCTGTGTCTAATAGAATAGCAATATTCATCAACCTATCACTTGTAAATATGCGTGCATGTCATAATCTGCGGTGGCGCTTTATTACTTTAATGCGTTGTAACCACAAGACTACATTATTCCGATTTATTTATTTTTGTAAGTTTCCGTTGCCGGGGCAATTTCAATGCAGGAAGAACAGATAAACACATCCATATTACCGCTGTTTAAGATCAGTGCTTTTCGACGGTTTTTTGGCGTTTTAGTTCCTGCAGCCTTTGCTGACTGGATCGATCTGATCGCAATACTTGTTCTCGTCAGTTACACATGGGAGATGGGGCCAACTGAGGTTGCAATCGTCACTCTGGCAGCGACTTTACCACGTGTTATCTTTGGCATCCCCGCTGGTGTCCTGGTGGATAGAATTGGCGCCGGACCAGTGTTGATGGCTGGTTTGCTCTTACGCACGGCCTTTATGGTTGCAATGTTCTTTTTCGCCGTTGGCATCCTACCTCTCGTTGTGTTGGTGTTCTTGAAGGCAAGTGTCGCATCAGCATTTATGCCTGCTCAGCAATTGGCACTTAAAAAGATCGTTCCGCAAAACATGCTAACTCAGGCAGTAAGCGCCGATCATTTTGTAATTCAGACAACCAAGATTTTTGCTCCTGTTTTAGGCGGTGCTCTGCTAACGATCTGGAGCCCTCATCAGGTGTTTTTGTTAGGTGCTCTGTGTTTTGCAGTGGCCTCTCTTGCATGCATGAGCCTTTTGAGCGCGTTGAAAACTGAGAAAACCGATGCGGTTGATGAACAGGAACCCACGCAAAGCAGTGCGCTGGCGGACGCAAAAGAAGGCTTGCTGCATGTATGGCAAACGCCCCGATTATTGTTGGGTGTCGGGCTGATCTGTCTGTTTATTTTTAGCGTATTTTTGTATGAGGCGGTGCTTCTTCTACTTGTAAAAGAAACAGGACAACCAGAAGCTTCAGCAGGCCCAATTATGGGATCTATCGGGGTTGGTGGTCTGATTGGTGCTTATCTCACGGCAAAGATTGGAGACAGGGTAAACTTGCAACTGCTTATGATCTTGGGCCTTTTCTTTTCAGGATTTGGAGCAACAGCAGCAGGTTGGCTTCCCTTTACCGCAGAGCCTGTTGGCCTCAATATGCAAATGGTGTTGTGGTTTGCAGCTGGCATAGCCGGTAGTTTTATAACAGTCCCCTATGGCGCGATTATAGTGAAACAAACGCCGGAGAAGCTTCTGGGTCGCGTTTCCTCAGTGGGTGAAATGCTACAATCCGGACTTACCTTGGTCGCTATACCGGTTGGAGCACTCCTTGCCGAACAGTGGTTTGTTTCTATGCCGTTTTTTGTCGGTGGCGTGGTCATGAGTGGTGGCGCACTTGTAGGGTTCGCGGTTTACCTCAATCTTTCACAAACACCAGTAGAAGAGCCAGAGGTCTCTGAGGAGGCTATCTGACTCTCAAACTTGCCCCTCCGTTGCTAGCCGTTAACGCTGACTTGGTCGGCGACAGAAGGTCCGGGGCCGACCAATTCCAAAACATTCCGGTCCGGGTCGCGAATGAAGATGGTTTCCATCCCACGAAACGAATGTTTGCCTGTAATTTCTATTTGCTCTCTCTCCATCAGTTCAACAGCGTCTTCATGAGACTCCAGCTTGAAGGCGACATGAGTGTAGCCCGGGTATTTCTCCGTTTTATCATCCATCAAGATGTTTTCGCCTGCCTTGTGAGTTGCCGGTCCCAGCAGATTGAATACAAGTCCAGATGGATGCAGCAGTATGACGGGATGGCCATTTTCAAACCCTTTGTCACTGATGAATGTGAAGCCCAGCTTCCTATAGAAAGCTATAGAGCGCACTTTATCGCTTATGCGTATGCCGACATGGTCAACGTGTTTTAGGCCAAGCATGGTTGTTTCCTTATTTCCGGTTGCCTTGGTGGGTTTCTCCATCCTATTATTGTTGCTGTGAGCATTTAATACCTGATTTGGAAAGCCAGTTTTTCTCTATGACTATTAATCGAGATATCTTTGATGGCATGCTCATCTTTTTTGAAGTGGCTGAACAAGCGAGCTTTTCCAGTGCGGCTAAACGCATGGGGCATTCTGCATCACATGTGAGCAAAGAGGTTTCGCGACTTGAGGAACGGTTGGGGGCACGGCTGCTCAACCGAACAACCCGGTCTGTGCAGCTGACGGAAACGGGTGAGATCTACTTCAACGCCTGTCAGCAAATCATTGAGAATGCGCGGGAGGCGGAAACGCGGGTCATTAACTCCAGCGGAACGCCCAGTGGTCATTTGCGCGTCAGTGTGCCAGTGAGTTTTGCCCAATCCTGGCTTGGGCCTCGTTTACCAGGCTTTCTTGATAGGTATCCGGAAATCACAGTGGAGGTACAGGGGGATGAGCGTCGGGTTGATCTGATCGCTGATCGCTTTGATGTGGTCGTACGTGGTGGAGACCTTGTTGATACGGATATGATCGCCAAGAAAATCATGATGTCCCGTTTGTTGACGGTAGCGACGCCTCAATATCTTGCGAGGTGTGGCGAACCAAAAGCTCCGGAGGATTTAAAGGCACATAGCACCATTGGGTTCGCCTTGCGACAAGCGCCTGCCATATGGAAGTTTCAGGCCAAGAGTAAACCCCAGTCAGAAAAACTGGTGGAAGTACGCGTGAAAAACCGCGTGTTGTGTAACAGTTCCGAGATGGAAATGACCATGGCGAAAGAGCACTTCGGTATCACCCAGCTTCCCGAATTTGCCTGCCGAAGGGAGCTGGATGACGGGATTTTGGTCCCCATACTGGAAGATTGGGAATTAGCACCTATTGGGCTGTACGCTCTGTATCCAAGCCGCCTGCATCTTGCTGCCAAACTTCGTGTCTTCATAGACTTCCTTGCTGAGGAGTTTGGCGAATAAGGTGTTCGACTTTGTTTCCGCTCGACCTTCGTAAATGACTAGGGCATTCTTTCGGCATTGCTAAAGGTCGCGTTCAGCGAACATAGCTTTATGGGGGAATGAATGACTGGGTTTGTATTCAACACATCTGCGAGTGTAATTTGTGTGCCGGGCGCGGTTCAAAAGCTGGCTGAGCTGACAGCGAAGACCATTGGTAAGCGTGTATTGCTGGTGAGTGATAAAGGGCTGGTCAACGCAGGTCTTGTTGCTCCGGTCATCAAGCAGCTGGAAGCCGCTGGTATCAGCGTTACGCTGTTTGATGATGTTGTGGCAGACCCTCCTGAGGCGATCGTACTGCAGGCCAAAGAAGTTGCCATCACTGCAAATGTAGAGGGTGTAATTGGCCTTGGCGGTGGCTCCTCCTTGGACGTTGCAAAGCTTGTCGCCTTGCTTGTTGGGGGAGGGGAGAACCTTGCCGACATTTACGGTGTGGGCCTTGCCAAGGGCAAACGCCTCCCACTGATCCTTATTCCCACAACAGCCGGGACTGGATCTGAAGTCACACCTATTTCCATCATCACAACTGGTGAGGCGGAGAAAAAAGGTGTTGTTACGCCCCAACTGCTTCCTGATGTGGCTGTTTTGGATGCTGATCTGACTGTCGGGCTTCCCGCACACGTCACTGCAGCCACTGGCATAGACGCTATGGTGCATGCCATTGAAGCCTATACCTCCACCTCGGCAAACAACAATCCCGTTTCTAAAGTTTTGGCGAAAGAAGCCTTGCGCTTGCTTGGTGCTAATATTGAGCAGGCCGTGAACACGCCGAAGGATAGACAGGCACGGTCTAACATGTTGCTGGGGTCCATGCTTGCTGGTCAGGCCTTTGCAAACTCACCGGTCGCGGCAGTTCATGCACTAGCCTATCCAATTGGCGGTATCTTTCATGTTCCCCATGGCGTGTCCAATGCATTGGTCTTGCCACATGTGATGCGGTTTAATTTGCAGGCATGCGGAGAAGCCTACTCAGAACTGGCCCCGCTTGTGTTTCCGGAATTGAGTGACGTGACCAATGACAGACGTGCTGCCGCATTTGTGGATCGTCTTGCAGAACTATCAAAGATACTGGGTGTCGAAACCACTCTTGGTGAGGTCGGGATCAGAGAAGAAGATATAGACAGACTTGCGAGTGAAGCCATGAAGCAAACCCGCTTGTTGGTGAACAATCCTCGAGAGGTGGATGAAGAAAGCGCATTGCAAATCTACAAAAGCGCACTTTGACCCCCGCAATCTTCAGGACAGTATTATGAGCAGCAAAGCGAAACCAATGCCCAATTCACGGGTAAATTATGTCTTCTTCAGCGATGTGCAGACCCGTTGGGAAGACAACGACATTTATGGTCACATCAACAATGCCGTTTACTACAGTTACTTTGACAGCGCGGTGAATGCCTATCTAATTGAACGGGATGCGCTTAATATTCATGAGGGCGATGAAATCGGACTGGTTGTGGAATCTGGTTGTCAGTATTTTTCAGAATTGGCCTATCCTCAGAAGATTGATGTTGGGCTGCGTGTTGGCTATTTGGGCAATAGTTCTGTGCGCTATGAACTTGCGTTGTTTCCGTTGGGGAGTGACGTGGCGACGGCACAAGGCTTTTTTACGCATGTTTATGTCGATCGGAAGGGGCGCCGCCCGCAAAAGATTTCTGGCAATTTGCGCCGTGCATTGACCGATTTACTCCCGGTAACGACTCAGCAAAAATCGTTAAAACTGTAATTAACAAAATTACTTAGGTTGCATTCATGCCAAATGCACACCTTTGAGCAACTTGTTCACAAGGAACCCGAGCGATCCGTCTAATTACCCAATAATTAACTAGTGGTTGAGATTTGTAGAACTAGGATGCCGCCAAGTCATGGGCAAAGACTTTATTCGGGAGAAAAAAGGTCATGGGGCGCCTCCTTCAGCTATTTACTAATTTGCGACTGTCGGTGAAGATCGGTGGTGGGTTCATCATCGTGTTATTGTTGTCTGCGGCAACAGGTGGGATCGGTATCTTATCGCTTTCTCAGCTTACCAAGCAGACTGAGATGACAAATGCGACTATGGGTTTGATGCAGGATTTGTATGATACAACATCAGCTCGTGAAATTTATCTCAGAAGTTTGAGTAAGTCCGATGCGAGTGCTGCTGCCGATGAGTTGAACTTGTTGAGCACTGATCTTGAAACTGTCCACGAGCAGGTGGTGGCTGACGGCAAAGATGGCACATTGCTGGAAGAGACGCATGTCAGTGTGAATGACCTTAAAGGGCAATTTGGCCGTGTTCGCATGGCAGTCGACATTCAGGAATCGCAAGTCGCCAAAATGCTATCTGCAGTGAGCAATCTACAGGGCATTGGCACAAAGGTTCAAACAGACATAACCAAGGTTTCAGCAGCTGCAGACAAGCAAGAAGAGCTGGCTAAGGCGCAGATGAAGCAAGCCGATAAAGCAGGTCGTATTGTTGCATCTATTCAAAGCCAGGCGTTGAATATGCGCTACTTCTTCCTGAAAGCTGCAACCTCCTCAGAAGAGGGAGCGTTGAGAAAGACCTTAATCAGCGCTGCTAAAGCCCGTCGTGAGATTAAGAAGCTTCAGAAGATAGAGCTCTCCCATTTGGAACCGAAAGTCCTGGATAGCCTTGAAGCTGTTTCCGACACTCTCGTCGATAAGCTCAAGAAGCTTCGTGACTCAGATGATTTCTCTGAGATGTATTCTCTGCGCTTGGATATTGCCAGTAGCATCGCTGTTTTGGGTGATACCGCTAGGCTGGTTATCGGATTTACGTACCGGTCTATTGACGATGCGAACAAACAGCAAGCCGAAGCTGCAACCCGCAAACAACAGGTTGATGCAGCGCTGGCATCTGTCTCGAATATTATGCGACAGACGCTTGCTGTGAGTTCTTCTTCCTTGGAATTCTTGCGTGCTGGCAGTGCTGTTAGTGCTGAAGATGTGACTGTACAGATTGATAAGCTTGGCGCAGTTGGCCGGGAATTCAAAACTGGTGTGAAAGACATCAAAGGCGGCGAAGCAACGGCCAAAAATGCATTCCTGCAGATTGGTGCCATTCGTGCCGGCTTTGGCTCTATGAACAACGGTAAGAAAGAACTGGCCAAATTACTTGGTACCCTCAATGAGCGATCTGAAACAGTTCAAACTCAGATTGGAAACATTGCAACAACTGAAGCCGAAAACGCGAGCGCAGCCGGCGGCTTGGCAACCAATCTGATAGCGACAACGGTCGCAATATGTCTGGCGTTGGGTGCGTTGATTGCACTTGGCTTGGCACTGGCGATTACACGTCCAACCAAACGCCTTACTGGTATCATGGCGCGGCTTGCTGACGGTGATACAGATGTTGAGATTGAGGGTGTAAACCGGAAAGATGAGATCGGTGAGATGAGCCGTACGGTTCAGGTCTTCCGTGATAACGCGCTGGAACGAGCTCGCTTGCGAACTGAGCAAGCTGAGATCGTCGAGAAAGATGCGCAAAAACAGCGCGAAGTTGAAACTTTGATCTCCGATTTTCGCTCCACTGCTTCCAACCTGCTGACCTCTGTAAACAACAGCATGGGCGAGATGGGTGATACTGCAAATACAATGGTGGAGCTTGCAAAGGGTACGTCTAACCAGACTGAAAGAGCTGCAGCCTCTTCCAGTGATGCCGCCAACAACGTGCAAATGGTGTCCGCCGCAGCCGAAGAGTTGAGCAGTTCGATTGAGGAAATCGCCCGTCAGGTGAGTGCTACAGCCTCCGTTGTTGCAAAAGCAACCGAGGGCGCGCATTTGTCCAACGACCGCATCAACGATCTGGCTGGAGCCACAATGAAGATTGGTGAGGTTGTCGGCCTCATTCAGGCGATTGCAGAACAAACCAACTTGCTGGCGTTGAACGCAACCATTGAAGCTGCACGAGCTGGTGAAGCAGGTAAAGGCTTTGCTGTTGTTGCAGCTGAAGTTAAGGAACTGGCGAACCAGACGTCCAAAGCGACTGAAGAAATCAGTTCCCAGATTTCCGCAATTCAGTCCTCAACGTCTGATGCTGTAACCTCCATTGAGGGGATCTCGCAGACTATGGATGAGGTGACAGAGTACACCTCTGCAATCGCGACTGCGGTTGAACAGCAGGGTGCAGCGACAACAGAAATCAGCCGCAATGTGCAGGAAGCTGCCATGGGCACATCCAGCGCAAACGAGAACATGGCTCTGGTATCTGAAGCCGTGAGCGAAACCAACACCGCATCGTCTCGCGTGTTAACGGCATCCTCCGAAGTAACCGAAAACACACGTGCTCTTGGTCGTGAGGTTGATGATTTCCTGACTGCTGTTGCCAAAGCCGGCTAACAGCTCTCCTTCGAAAAAAGGGCAGCCTAGGAAAAACCTAGGCTGCCCTTTTTTGTTTTGTAGTATTCATTAAGAGTATATTAGAATTTGCTAATGATGTAATCAAATATACGTATAGTACATCCTGTAGGTCGGATATCTGAGGATAGAATAATGTCCTTGCGATAGAACAATGAATACTACAATTTGTGATGATTAGACTTATTCTAACTAAATGTGCCCCGCATGTATATTTATACATTTAGGTATATTCATTAAAATCGTTTTTAATATTAACTGCTCTTCAATTTTTACATAACATATTCTGCTGACCTTAATAACGTTTGTGAATTGTAACAAATAGAAAAACATAGAGGCAGTTATGTCGGCGGGAGCACAACCGTCCAATGTTGAAAGAACATTCAGCGAAACGGACATTATCGTAAGTAAAACCGACTTAAAGGGCAAAATCACATACTGTAATGAGATCTTTTGCGAGATCGCTGGTTACCCTTACAAGGACTTAATTGGTAAGCCACACAGCATCATCCGGCATCCTGATATGCCGCGGTCGGTGTTTGAGTTGCTATGGAAGCAGATTGAAGCTGGAAATGAGATATTTGCGTACGTAAAGAACTTATGCCGCGGAGGTGAGTTCTATTGGGTGTTCGCGCATGTTACGCCCACATACAATGATAGTGGAAATATTATCGGTTACCACTCTACGCGGCGCGTCCCCGACGGCAAAGTTTTACGGGATACGATCATTCCCTTTTATGAAAAGCTTCTGGAGATAGAACGCGCTCCAAAAAGCAGAAAAGATGGGCAGCTCAAAGGCTCTGAGTTCCTCATTAATTTCCTTTCGGAAAACCGAGTTACCTATGATGAATTTATCCTCACTCTCTAAGAGTGCCGCGCTTGCTGGCCTTGCTATATTTGCTTGTCTTACCTGTTTTCTATTGACCCTCAATGAGGGTAGCTCTGCTTTGCAAATTGCGTCTTCTGGCGCACTGGTATCAGTTCTGCTTTGCTTTGCTTTGTAATGTTGCTGAAGGTTCGCCGCGTTATTTTGCACGTAACGGAAACTGCAAAGAAGCAGGCTGATGGGGATTTGGAAGCCCGGACGCTGGTTGGGATGGATGGTGGTGAGCTAAAAGAGCTGCTCTCCAGTGTCAACTACTCTGTCGACAAAACTGACTCGTTCATTCGTGAGATGGTAGCCTCTACTTATGCGCTCTCAGTAAATAGATACTATCGCCGCGTGGTGACGCGGGGTTTGCAGGGCTCGTTCCTTGTCTACGCAAATCAGGTGAACAGCGCCATCTCAAAAGTGCAGAATCGTATTAGCGAATTCTCTGGCCAAACAGATGCGTTTGAAGCGGTGACAATGCGGGTCACCAAGAACCTGTCCAATGCGGGGCAGAGTATGAGCAACAATGCTCATCAAATGGAACAGACCGCTGATTTAACTTTGCAACGGGCATCTGCAGTAACCGTCGCTTCAGAGGAAACCTCAGCAAACGTGCAAACTGTTTCTGCTGCTGTTGAAGAACTCTCTGCATCCTCCCATGAGATTGGAAATCAGGTTCGCATGTCTGCGCAAGTGACAAGCGCAGCAGTTCATGAGGTCGAAGCAGGTGAAACCAAGATCAGTAGCTTGAGTGCCGCCGCTGAAACGATTGGAGAGGTTGTTGCCCTGATCAGCTCCATCGCGGAACAGACGCATTTGTTGGCATTGAATGCCACCATTGAGGCTGCTCGCGCTGGGGATTCGGGCAAAGGCTTTGCTGTTGTTGCTGGAGAAGTCAAATTGCTTGCAGCCCAAACTTCTGACGCTATTGGGCAAATTTCCGGCCAGATCGATGCGATCCAGTCCGCCACAGCGGAAACCGTGACGTCCTTCCAGCAAGTTGCACAGTCCATTTCCAAAATTGAGAGTGTTACCGAAGCAATCTCAATTTCGGCAGAACAACAAGCTGCTGCGACTTCGGAGATTGCGCATAATATCTCAGAAGCTTATTCTGGTACGCGGCTTGTGGCGAGTAATGTATCGGATGTATCAACGTTTGCGAATGAAACTGAGACCGCAGCCGAGAATGTTATGGGGTCCGCGCATAGCATGAATGAGCAGATTGCCTCGCTTTCATCCGCGGTGAATGAATACATTAGTGAGCTCCGTAATGGGCCCCTTAGTAACAGCGTCGTGGAAGTCTCTTAAAGCTCAACCGCCTTGATCACGATGTGAAAGACTTAATTCTTGATCAAGGCACGGTCGAACCTGTTTGATCTAGTAAGGTGTAACAGAGCAGTCAGATTGCCTTGGGATCACTAAAGGCTTTTGCTTGCTATGCAGTGGTCTATAGCGCGAACGACCGCTGCTTTCATCGTTAGTGAGGGCGCTTCTCCTCCTTCTATGGAGGGGAAACACAGGCGTCTGTTCTCATTTTGCAAATTTCAAATACATAGGTTGCTGAGAATTTGTCGTAAGTGCAGTACTCTTGCATGTTTTCCGCGACACCAGCAGCAGAAAGAACTTCGCGGCAATTTTGGCCCCCAAACCTTCAGCTGCGCATTTATTGCTCCCTCAGAACTGCATTTATACGGGGAAGTGGAACGCCATTTTCATCGGAGGCTGCCGGGTCAAGACCTATGAAGCTGTCATAACACCCGTGCCGTCTGTCCCTACGGCGACAGAACCGAACTAGCTATATACATTAGCAGGATCCTCTGAGCTGTATGGGCTGCTAGTATCATAGGTTGCAATCTGGCCATCCATAATGGTCAGCAGTAACGTGACAATTCCTCCAAATATTGCCGCGGGGGAGCCAGTCCTGCGCAGATAAACGCTGTCGAGATCATCAATTTCTTGAGTGATCTATTTATCACAATCGCATGGTTCAAAATGAAGTTGATATAGGTAAAAATACCATGCCTATTTTGACATAAATCTGCGGCGTTACTTTCGTGGCGCACCATCGATATCTCCTATGAGATCAATCGCTGATTGGCAAATTGCGCCCAAAGTTCTCATGAGCTCCCAATTTCCACACAGAGATAGTCTGTATGTCTCATAGTTAATGCCAAAATCTATTCATACATAACGCCTTATCTCATCTTTATAACTAATCTAAACCTTTGGTTTTTATTAATATTTTCAATCCAATCTTTCTCTCATATTTTATAGTTAATAAAGAGAGAACGTCACTGTGAGACTGCGTAATCAGGGCTTAACAAAATACTCGGCATTACAAATGCATCGAGTTCTGGCCTCCGTATTTGCCGGATTGTTTCTTGTTCTCAGTTTATTAACGACGGCAGCTCACGCGGCGGATACCTATGACTGGTCGTTGGACGTTACCGATGTGATTGAGAGTACTTCATCGGCAAGTATTCCGGCTGGTAGTTTTTTTCCCTATCAGATCAAGGTTGGTAACAATCCAACCGATGGCGAAAACCGAACCACACCTGAGACATCGCTCATTGTTAATGTCCCAGAGACCATCCAGCTTGTTGAAGCCGGGCCGTTAACATGTAACCAAACGCTTCCCGTGCTGGGGCCAATTACCGTAGCGTGTGTTGTTCCTACTCTTACGCCTCTTGATGCGCTTGAATTTGAAATGGTGTTTCGCTCTGCGGTTAAACTAACTTCCAGCTTGACCGTCAATACAAGCTTTTCCATTCCGACTGGTGATGATCCAGAGCCACTCAACAACACTCATACAGAGCCGACGACAATCGCCATTGGTCCCGGTATTCCTCCTCCTACTGAGCCAGATGATACTGATCTGGAGCTTACTGTGACTGGACCTGCGACTGCACCGACAACGAGCTCTGTCACCTACGAGTTTACTGTCACCAATAACGGGCCGGATGTGATCAGGAACTGGGCTCTTGAACTGCCGGATATAAGTGGCCTTCAGGTAACCAGCACTCCGTCTGGCTGTACTCAGAAAACTGGCAAGTATTACTGCAACTCTTATAGTTCAATCGCAAATGGCGGTACGGCAACACTCAATTTTACCGGTAAAATTACCGAGCCTTTGAGCGCTGGTGATAGTTTCACAGTAATTGGAAAAGTCATTGCCATCAGTGGTGACGATAGTGACTTAGACAATAATACGGCGTCTACTGCAACAGAGGTAACTGCAGGCACTGATGTGTCAATTAGTTTGACAAGTTCTACTGGTTCCCTCGCCGTTTCCGGCGAACCAAATACCATGACTATCAAAGCGAAATACACAGGAGACGTCCCGGGCAATCTTGTAATACACGCTACTATTCCTGCAATCTATGGCATTTCCGCATCAAGCTGGACCAGCCTTTCCGGAGGGTGGACCTGCACTCTGTCTGCGCGCGAATTCACCTGCTTACGTGCAAATACCGGCCTGTCCAGCGGTGCAAGTGTTGAGCTTGGTTCCATTGTTATCGAGATTCCAGTCCCGGCACATTCTGGTCAGACACCGGTTTCAATAGCAGATGATGTAGAAACCGAAGCCCGGATTTCTCCTATTGATGAAGCTGATCCTGCTGTGCCGGATCTTGATCTTTCAAACAACATAGCCACACTCACTCAAGATGTTGAAAGACCCAATGTCACTTTAACTCTCAGTAAATCCGCTTCTGAGCAGTTGGTTATTGTTGGGCAACCATATACTTATGATCTGAGTGTTGGAAATACAGGAAATACAAAATTTTCCGGGCGCATAACCATAACCGATACATTGCCAGTAGGAGTCAAATATACGGGTTATTCGGATTCAGATCCGGTTTTGGATTGGGTCTGCCCCAACGGACCACTTGATGGCTCCACCATTATAACTTGCTATATTGACTATGATGCCGGGGTGGATCAGTACTTAGCTAAATCTGGTTCGACGCCAACGCTGACCTTCGATGTTAAATTTACCAGTGATGGGTATATCACGAATTCGGCAGACGTAACGACAGCTGATTGGCCAACAACAGATACAGCCGAAGCGACAGTTCGCAGCTTTTTTGAGGAGCAGACGGCTGATCTTACAGTCTACAAAAGCGCGACAAGAGGCATTACTGGTGATCCCTCTGGCCCGCTTCCAACTGGAGGCATACAGACTTTCACGCTGGAAGTCGTCAACCAGGGGTTTGGTGCCGATAAAGGTGGACCCTCTGAGAAAGTAATACTCACAGATCTGCTGTCTGACCTACTCAATGATGAGGTTAGCCCAACCGACCTTAATGCCGGATTTATCGATATTTCGGTCGCTGAGGGAAGTGCGACCCGACTGTCAGGATCAGAATTTTGTTCTTTGAACCGGGCAAGTGCAACCAGCCAAAATCTGCGTTGTGAATTTGAGACTTTGCCAGTCTGCACAAAAGGTGTTGATTGTCCTGTTGTGACGGTGAGGGTCCGCCCAGGTGCTGGTACCAACAACGCAACGACATTGAGCAATACAGCAAAGGTAAGCTCTGCTGAAGTTCCTGATCTTGTGGGAGGCAATTTTGAGGCAACTGTATCTTACGAGACGGCTCCGCGCACAGATATCGATGTTGCAATTACATCTGATCAAACCAACCTTATCGCTGGTGAGCAATATTATTTTTATACAAAAATCAGTAATCCCAACTCCGGCCGCCATCTGAATACTGCTGAGAACGTCGTGGTTACACAGATCTTGCCACACGGAATTATCTTTAAGTCCGTATCAGGTGGCGATTGTAGTGCAACAACACTTGTTGCAAACGAGCCTACAGAGAGTGGTAAAGATACGCTCATCTGTAACGTGGGAGCTATTCCATCAGGAAGTTATGAGCGCCTTAGCATTTACTTTGAGACTGTTGAGGCGCTGGTTGATCAAACGTTGACCACGAGTGCTACTGTTGCAACTGATACACCCAATATCGCAACTGGAGTGCCAACTCCTCCTGTCAATGACTACAAAGCTGCCTTAACCGTCACCCAGATTGGCAAACCAGACTACGACATTTACGTTGACGTTTCTGATGAGGGGACTGTCGATATCGGCAGTGAGACGACGTATTCGATCAAAATCAAGAACTCAGGTCCATCCTTTGCCGAGCAGGTGACCATTACATTTGATTTGCCGGATGAGCATCTTTCTTATCAATCGCATGAGCTGAATAACCTCGATGCAGATTGTAGCACTATTCCAGCTGTAGATTCAGTGGCACAGCAGCTTGTCTGCAAATACCCGCGGGTGGATGACAACAGTACTGAACTTATGGAAGTTACTGTTAAAGCGATAAAAAAAGGCACCGCCAGCACCAGCGGTACACTTACATCCACTGGTATAACCAGTAATGTTGACACGAACTCAGCCAACAACACAGAAGCAGAAACCACCACGGTTGTTACGCGTGTTGACGGCAAAGTGGTAAGTAAAATCCCAAGCTTGAGTGTGGTCGATCAGGAAGAGGATTTTGACTACACCGTTCAAGTGCAATTTGACACTGCGGTTGAGTTTCAGGAGGCGGACGATGTTGTCGTCAAAGATACTCTTCCCTCCAATATGTATTTTAAGGATGGTGCAGCAACCGTACCTGTCGTGACGATCACACCTTCCGGAGCTGCGAGCCAGAACATTTGTACAATTGCAGCTAATGCGCGCTCGTTTGAATGTGCATTTGGAACTGTACAAAAAGGCCCGGATGGTGGCACCAGCACCAAGATTGAAATCCAGTTTCCGGTCTATGCAGATAACATCACGTCATTCCCACGGACATTAAGCAACACAGCCCGTTTCGAGACTACCTCCCGTGATGTGAATTCAGCAAACAACGCGGCCACAGGCGATGTGAAAGTTGTCAGCTCCTCCATTGCTGGCGCTGTGTTCATGGACTTCAATAAATCTGGTGAATACGATGGAGATGATAAAGCGGCTTCGGGTATTGTCGTTCGCTTGACAGGAAAGAACTTCAAGAATGAAGTCATCACTGCGCAGCAAACCACAACCACCTCAAGTGGAGCTTATTCTTTCACAGACCTGCAACGCGGAACTTACTCTGTCACCTACGATGATATTGCTGCCAATCGTTACCTACTGAAAAGCCTGGTCTCCTTAGGGACCGTCCAAAAGAACGAAGACAGCACGCAAGTAAACACCAGTGGAACGCCTGCATACACCCTCAACGATAACAGTGTGTCAGGGAGTTTCCCGACAAACATGCTGGACATCAAGCACGTTGGCATCACCGATATCAATCTGACACAGGACGCCAAGGCGGTTGAGTACAACTTCGCTTTAATTTCTCAGGCTCGTGTTGGTCTTGCACTCGACGAAAAATCATCCTCCATCCTTAAGGAGCGAGCTGACGGTTCCTTCACAACGCAACTGATCATGCGTATCGAAAACTTTAGTGAAGAGCCGGTGGAAAGTGTAAGTGTCGCACTGCCGCTTGCGGGGCCTTCTGCGCTTTTGGGGAATTTCGAAAGCCCGAGCGATAAATTGAATGGTGTGTTGACCAATGGGTCCTACACAATCACACAGGCTCCGGCGAATTACGGCACGAGTTGCGGTCGCACAGACGTAAGCATAGATCCCCTCCAAAGCGTTTATAATGGTGACGATCAGTCAATCATCCTGAATGGTGCCAGTATTCCGGCCAAATCAACCTGTGCAGTTGCGGTGCACGTGCGTGTGCAGCCAGAGCGTCCGGTTACACCGGCGTATCCGTCCCCTTATTCGTTGCAGGGTAAAGTGGTTGCTGAAGGACACTATTCGGATCAGATCGGCGGTACATTCAATTTACTGGAAGATTTGAGTTATCATGGTTCTAACCCAGATCCGGACGGTGACCATAATCCAACCAATGAGGATCTACCAACACCGATTGCGCCCCAATACATCTCAGGTATTGCCCTCAAAATGTCCGCAGTTACGAGTTGGGGTTCCCTAGGCCGTGCGGCTGTTCAAGGTGATACCATCACTTATGGCTTTGATGGTTATGTGCGAAATAATGCCAACAAAAACAAAGTGGGCAACATCATTCAAAACAACGCTACGATTACAGAAGTAACCGTAGCCAATGTAGATGATCTTAGCGCTAAAACATCGCTTGTCTTAGTAGGTACACCGGAAGCAGAGCTTCTACCAAAAGGTGCTGCAACACCGCTCAATTATACCGCTATTTATACCGTTACTCAGGATGATATTGAATCTGGCAGGGTTGTTGCCTCATCAAAAATGACAGCTCAGGATGTGTTTGGATTCTCCTTTGAAGATATTTCCGGTACGGCTCCTACCAACGACACTCCGTTGGAAACTCCACTGACACCAGAACCGAAAATTGCACTGAAAGCAGTTGTTACGGTGGCTCCCCCGGGCGATAGAGCAACGACAACAGAGGATAAGGTCACTTACTCCTACAGCATCAAGAACACCGGTAATGTGATCCTGAAGGACGTGCTTGTCACTGATCCGCGCGCTAATGTGGAGGGGCTCAGTTCCATCGCCATTGCGCAGATTTTGCCGGATCAAGTGATCGAGAATGCCTTTACTGCAAGCTACCCTGTCATTCAGACAGATCTGGACGCTCTACAGATCACAAACAGTGCAAAGGTTGGGGCAAAGACAGTAGGAAATGCCACTGTTAATGACCTGGCGGGCACTGACTATGACAATGACGGCCCTATTGTTACACCGTTGCAAATTGCGGCAGATATTGAGCTGGTTCTTACTTCCGATACTTCAGGTTTATCTCAAAGCAGAGCTGTTGCTGGTGAGACGCTGATTTATAACTACGCCGTGACCAACACAGGGAACGTAACGCTCACCAATGTGACTATTCAAAATAGCCTTGGTGTTGTTTTAACAGGCGGCCCGATCATTCTTGCGCCCAATGCGACTGATACTGGTTCTTTTGTGAGCAGTTATGTGCTGCTCCCTGCTGATATCACCGCGGAATCCGTTAGTAATACGGCCACAACAACCGGGGAATATGGGTCTACGCCTGTGAAATTCGTTCAGGACCCTGACAGCCTGACCACGAGCATTGTGTTTATTGAGGCGAAGTCTGAAGCTCCATTCCTCATCACAACAGATGGCGGAACGACTACAGATATTCTGGCCTCTGATTTAATTGGAACAAGCCCGGCCACTTTGGCGAACGGCATCCTGACCTATGTTAGCGGCGCGCCGGAACTGACCTTAGATACACTCAATGCAGCGATTGTTCTGACAGAGGGTAATCCTGCCGGGAGTTATCAGCTCACCTACCAGATCTGTCGCAAAGATAGCCCAACTGTTTGTGCGCAGGCGACCGAAACCGTTATTCAAGAAGCGATCAACCGTATTGAGGCCACTGTCACACAGGTACTTTCCGACAACGGAGATGGCATTGACGGGCTGGGTGACACCAACACCTATCGGATCGCCGTTGAAAACAAAGGGAATACCTCGGTTGAGACCCTCTCTTTGTCAGACACATTTGAAACACTTGAGCTCAAGAATGGCCTTGTATTGGATCGGGGACCAGATTTTGATGAGGCTTCTGAAAACTCGCCAGAAGGCACTCTGAAACAGGGTGAATTTGCCTACTATGATGCCCACTTTGCCTTAACTGTTCCGGCAGTTGATGGTGGGGGCCTCTCCTATCATGTTCTTGCCCGCGCTCATCCAAAGTACCCTGCTGCCGTTTCAGGAACACCAGCTGACATTACTGATCTGTCTGATGATGGAGATGACCTTGACCTGAACAAAGTAGACGATCCCACACAGCTCAAAATTAGTGCTGTGGTTGAAGAGGCAAGTCTTCGCATTAGCAAGGTAACACCGCGCACAGTGGTGACACGAGGCGCGGTGGTGCCTTACACCCTCAAGATCGTGAATACGCTGCCAGTTCCGGCGGGTCCAATCGACCTGATAGACATACTTCCCGCAGATTTTGTTTTCGTAGAGGGAACGGCAAAGCTGGACGGAATTAAGGTCACGCCAGATGTAGAAAACCGCATGGTGACCTTCCCTGATCTCAAAGTGTCCCCCTATGCGACTGTTGTTGTAACACTCTCTGCACGCATTCTGATTACGGCAGATGTGGGCGAACATACAAATGTGGGCCGCTTAAGAAACTCTGAGACCGGGGAATTGCTGGGCCGTCAGGCAACAGCCAGTGTTTCTATCTTGCCAGAACACGTATTCGATTGTGGCGATGTCTACGGCAAGGTTTTCAATGACCGAAACAGAGACGGTTACCAAAACCCACCACAGGGGAAGGTCGTTGAAACTGGCATATCATCCGTGAGGTTAACCGGGGTGGATGGCACGATCATTACCAGTGATGAATATGGCCGTTTCCATGTGGCCTGCGCCATGTTGCCGAAAGATCGGGGATCCAACTTCATTTTGAAACTGGATACCAGAACCTTGCCAACAGGCTTCCGCGTAACAACGGAAAACCCGCGTGTGGTGCGCCTTACGCCCGGCAAGATGACGGAGTTGAATTTTGGTGCAGCACAAGCGCCGGTCACGCGCATTGGTCTGAACCGCAGCGGTTTTACAACAAACGGCTTGTCTCCCGCTTTGCAACAGGCGCTCCAGCAAATGGCGAAGCAAGTCACCTATAGTGCAGTGCATTTTGAGCTCAAATATCATTACAAAACCTCCTTAAAAATGGAGGGGCCATCCCTTGCTCTGCGCCGTATGGAGCTGGTGGAAACCTATCTGGAAATGCTTTGGAAAGAGAACTCAGGCGACATCCTGACCTTTGAAAAAACAATTTCAAAAACAAAATCATAGTGGCGGCAGATATGAAAAATTATAGACAAGACAAGCGTATGGCCAACCTGTTTTATTCTGTGTCTGCAGCTGCTGTGGTTACAATCTGGGGCAGTACCGCATCTGCTCAGGATACGGTGAAAACTGACCTTTCTGAGCAAGGGTTTTCCATTGTCATGGAAGACGTGACCCAGACCTCTGAAAAAGAGTTATCCAAGGCTGTTGCTGAGCCGGAGGCCGTTGGCGTTCCTGCACGCATTGATGTCCGCTTTGAGGGCATTAGTCCCGTTCGCAGCCTGAAAGCCACGGCGCAAACAAACAGGCCAACCTACAAAGTCGGCGATACTGTAAGTTTTTCAATCTCCGCCAATTATCCAGCCTTTCTGGAGAAAGCTGAACTTCGCATCTATGAAGGCACCCAACGTGGGGAGCGCCCTCTTGAGGTGGTATCTGCGCCCGTGAATGGTGATATTGAGTGGTTGCTGCCCGAAGTCGGTAACAAGGAGCTTACGTATGTGCTTCGAGTTTACGATGAAAAGGGGCGTTATGATGAAACCTTTGCACGCTCTCTTTTTGTGAAAGAAATTGCGTTTAAAACAAGTAATGATTTAGGTGCCACGAGCGACCAGGCCGCTTCTCCGGATCAAAACACCATTCGCCAACGGTTTATCCCTCTTCAGGGTGGCATTATAACAGTGTCCGGATCGGCGGATGCGGACAAACCTGTCGTCGTGATGGGAGAAGGCGTTTCCACCAGTCCTTCCGGTGAGTTTTCAATCACACGTAACGTGCCTGCTGGAACTCAGATGGTTGAGGTTGAGTACAGCTCCCAAGGTGAGGAAAAATCCCTTATCCGTCCGGTCGAAATTCCAACTTCGCAGTGGCATTATGTGGGTATTCTGGACATCACCGCTGGTCGCCGCTTAAAGGATGAACAGTCGGAAAATACACTCGGGTACGAGCGTGATTACGTTGATGGCCGCGTTGCATTTTATGCCTCTGGCAAAACTCAAAGCGGATGGGCAATCACGACCTCAGCTGATACGGGGGAAGGGGATATTGAAGATATCTTCCGCCGGTTAGATGAGAAAGACCCCAACGCCGTGCTTGATCGCCTCTCCGGGGATGATCTTTATCCCACCTATGGGGATGACAGCAAAAGCTATGATGATACGCCAACCTCTGGCCGGATATATGTGCGCGCTGAAAAGGGTGATACGCGTGCAATGTGGGGTGATTTTAACGCAGACCTTTCCAGTGGTGGATTGCTCTCCAACACACGCAGCCTTTATGGTGCCGAGGTACGCAGTGCCTTGCCGTATAGAACCGAAACCGGAAAAGCGCGCCTGAGCGGTGTTGTGTATGCTGCCCAGCCAGACACCTTGCCGCAAACAGACATTTTACGCGGAACCGGCGGGTCTATCTACTTCCTTTCCCGGCGAGACGTAAACGGGAGTTCGGAAACAGTTTCCGTTGAAGTGATTGATCCTGATACTGGTCGGGTAATTTCCACCCGAGCATTAAGTGCCGGAGAAGATTACGAGCTGAATTACCTGCAAGGGGTCATTACACTTTCAGAGCCTTTAGGTTTTGGCCAATCCGCGAGCGGGTTGATCTCGTCAGCAGGCGGAGATTATGACGTAAATCTGGTGGTCCAATATGAATTTACGCCAACCACTAGTGATATTGACGGGTTCTCGTTGGGTGGTCGTGCTGAAGCGTGGCTGACAGACAATCTGCGTTTTGGCGTCACCGGCATGAAGGAAAGTACTGCGACAGCTGACCAGAAAATGGTGAGCTCGGATGTACGTTTTGTGTTTGGCAGCCGCAGTTTTGTAGAGGCTGAAGTCGCCCAAACCGAGGGGCCGGGGTTTGGGCGTACCGTTTCTTCTGATGGTGGCTTGACCTTAACTGATGAAGCTGCTGCCAATGGAGACCGGGCTCGAGCATACCGGGTGAACAGCACCGTAGATTTTGCAGACCTGAACACGGACCAGAACGGCTCAATAGACCTTTATTTTGAAAGGATTGAAGCTGGCTTCACCACACTCAACAAGAGCATCACCAAGGATCAGATTTTAGTTGGCGGAAAGGTCACAGCAACACTCAGCACTCAAACGATGCTGAGTGTTGCTGCCGAGAATTTCCAGCAGGACGGTGGAGATCACAAACGCAGTGCTGAAGTGATTGTATCTCAAAATCTTTCCAAGGGTTGGACTTTGGATGCTGGTGTTGAACATCAGGACAAGAAAACCGTTAGCGATGCAGAAAAAACGGGCAGCCGTACAGATGTCAGCGCACGTTTGAACTATGCCCCCTCAGAACGGGTCAAGGTGTGGCTATTGGGCCAAACCACCGGACTGGGCGCAACGTCTCGTGTGACCTACAAGCCGACCAAAGACCGCGAAGTCTATGTTGGGTATTCACTTGATCCAACACGAACTTTCAGTGGTTACGACCTGATCGGGCAGGACAAAGGCAAGATCGTTGTTGGCAGCAAAGTAAAGCACTCAGAGCAGTTGAATACATTTGCCGAAACCTCCCATGACCTTTTTGGAGAACGGTATGCGTCAACCAAAACTCTTGGCGTTACCTATAACCCAAGTGATGCGTGGAACATAACAGGTGCTGTTGAGAGTGGTCTGGTTCGCGATAGCCATAATGGAGATATAGATCGTGATGCCTTCTCTCTCGGCGGCTCTTACACGTTGGAGAAGAAACTCAGCTCCAACGCGCGTTTGGAATACCGCAGAGATCGTGGTGATGGCGACTCGCAAGATGCAGATACATTTGCGGCCCGTGCTGGCTTTGGTTTTACCGGAAACGTGGATGCACGATTGATGGGCAGTGTCGATGCACTGTTTTCCAACAACCTTGATGACAGCTTCCGGGATGGCAAATATGTAAAAAGCTCCCTTGGTTACGCCTTACGACCGACGCAAGACGAGCAGCTCAATATGCTGTTTAAGTACACCTACCTCTATGATTTACCTGGGGCTGATCAGGTTAACGCATCCGATGAGAAAAACGGAGATGCCCAGAAAAGCCATGTCCTGTCAGTTGATGTTGATTATGACCTGACGCAGAGCCTCACATTGGGTGGCAAGTACGGTTACCGAACCTCTGAAGTTGCGACACGCGGAACATCTGATTTTGAGGCGTCCTCCGCTCATCTGGGCATCGCCCGCTTAAGCTGGCATTTGGTGAAAAACTGGGATGCCATGGTTGAAGGCCGAATAATGTATGACGTGGAAAATGAAACTCTCTCAAAAGGTGCCTCATTCGGTGCTTACCGACATATCGGCGATAATCTGAAGCTTGGGGTTGGGTACGAGTGGGGGCAGGTTTCTGAAGATCTAACAGACCTAAATTACCTTAGCTCCGGTATCTTCATCAATTTGATTGCCAAAATATAATGCAATGGCGCGAAGTCAGAGGGCAACTCCATTTGTTGTTCTCTGATTGCATTAATCGTTTCAAGATGATCATACCGCCCAATTGCCTGAGTGAACGATAATTCAGGAATAAGCCAGACAAAGGCGATACTCATATTTTTATATAGGGATAATTCGATTAAAATTTGCGCTTTACTGGATATATCAACCTGTAATAGTACATAGTGTTTATGCATGCAGATTGATACATCCATTGATTTGTTGTGATTTTAACCTTCTGACCCAGGTTCTTTCAGAGTGACACAGTTTGCCAGTATATCAGCCAATGTGGTTTCGCACAGCGCGCAGAAGTCCATTGGTTGGCAAGAGTGGCAGGAATTTAACGACAAAATTTCCGGTGAAGTCACATGCAGTTTCACACAAAGTGACGAGAACACCTTTAGTGCAGATGCCTCTCTCATCGTTTTTGATAATGTTGTGTTGGCGGATATTCATGCGTCCGGCCATCAGTTTAAACGTGACTCTATTCGAGTAAACCGGGACGACATCGACCACTTTTATCTGCAACATTATAGAAGGGCCGGTGGCAGCCATATCCAGTCCTTCCGGCCAATTGAAAATATCAGCACTGGCGAGATGATTTTTCTTGATTTCAGCGTCCCTTTTGAAACCCACCATACAGATTTTGAAGTGACAACGCTTGTTCTCAAGCGAGAGCTGTTTTCTGATCATATAGATATCGGCAGTAGCTATCCAAGTTTTCGTGTTTCGCGAACTAGACCGGAATATAGGGTTATTTCAACCCTGATCGAAGAGCTACGCCTCAATGCATTGGTCTTTGATCAGAAATCGGTTTCGGGACTATTTGGTTGTATCGTTGATCTTGTGGGCAATATTTTGAAGTCTACTCGGTCAAAAGATCCCGAATTTTCACAGCACAACAAGCAGTATTTACAGTTCCGCCAGGCACAGCAGGTTATGATGTCTCAACTCGCGAATACTGCAGCCAACAGCAGCAGTCTGGTAGACGCTATGGGGCTCTCGCGCGCGACTGTTTACCGGCTTTTTGAGGAACATGGCGGCATAATGCAAAGCCTCAAACAGCTTCGCCTTTCCAAAGCAAAGCAGCTCATCTCCGCCAATCCGCAGGTAAAAATCCAACAAGTGGCCATGAACTGCGGTTTTAAGAGCTCGAACCATTTCTCCCGTGCATTTAAGGAGGAATATTCTGTTTCTCCTCGTCTCTTCCAAAATTCGCAGAAGTTGGACAGCATCAGGCCCATGTCTCAATATGTTTCCTGGGCGCTAGCTGGTTCTACGGCGAAGTTTTCAGAGGATTGAGCCAACCCCAGAAATCGATCTTTATCGAGAAGTTCTGCTAGGGTGTTTTAACTCGGCGTGTTGTTGATTGTCAGTTGATAGGGTTGCTATCCGGTAGAACCGCGAGAGCACTTAGGTCTGTTTCCAGATTTACCCCCAGTTTCTAGATGAGTAACTCAAACTCGCTGGTGCGTGAATGTGTATTCAACTGAAGGTTTAATTCGTGCATTTTACATGCAATAATTTAATGAATTACATGAGATGAACGTTCGAATTTCCGATGTCATCAGCTGCTCGAAATCATGGATTACCTTGCGTTCCATCTGCCCCCCTTCAAAATAATAATCGGCATTCGCATGGTGTGCGTATGCGGCAAAAAACATTCTAAATAATCGATTATTATATTTTGGTTCGCTAGAGCCAAGAATTAGCATGAATGCTTTTCTATAAAATTTGAATAAATTAATTATTTGTTTAGCGTTTAAAGCCGAAAACCTAAGTAACATCACGATATATATTCCAATTTTTTATAATAAATCATTTGTGGGAGGTTAATTTTGACGCTGACGCATCGTATCTGGCTTTTACTCGGTCTGGGCCTTCTCTCACTTACTGTTGTTACCTCAACTTATTTTTGGGGTCAGTCAAAAATTGAACCGGCTGGATACAAATCTGCTCGCGCAAGTGAGATGTATACCGCATTAAAAAAATCAGATTCATACCTCCGAATGCTCGTCGGGTTTTCTGATCGTTTCCTGCTTCTCAGAGATCCAGACCTTCTCACTAAAGCTGAAAACGTTGCATCCAAAAGCCTCCAAGGTCTTGATGTGCTTGGAGACAAAACAGATGAAATTCGTGGTTATATTGATGAAACTCTTCGAAATTTCATTCAACTTGAAATCTCCATGAAAAAAGCAGGCCTAGATGAGACCTCCGGGCTGAAAGGCGAGTTGCGCAACGCTGTCAAAACAGCAGAGGCAAAGCTCGATGTCATCGCGAAAGGCCCAAAATCCTCAGTGGATCCTATTCTGGTGAAGATGTTGATGCTGCGCCGGCATGAGAAAGATTTCATGCTCCGTAAAGAAGAAAAGTACATCACCAAATTTAGTAAGCGCCGTACTGAGTTTGATCAGGTACTGGCAGCCTCTTCTCTAGACATGACTGATAAGAAAGAGATTTTAGATCTTCTAGATATCTACCAGGCAAAGTTCAACACATGGGCTCAAACAGATCTGCTGATTACCAAGCAAGTGACTGGCTTCAGAGAAGCCACCGCAACAGCATTGATGCATCTAGAAGAGCTGGAAGAAGCGGCTGAAGCCGAACGCCTCCAGGCAACCAATGATATGTTTGCTGTAGAACATAGTGTTGAGCGTGCCGTAACTGTCATGATGATTGTCTCTATTATCCTGCTGATTGGAGCTGGATATATGGTTCAACGCTCCATCACCACTCCGGTGCGACGCATCACCCGCGCAATGGAAGCAATAACAGATGGTGATTTCTCCAACCCGATCCCAGATGTGAAAACAAAAGACGAAGTCGGTGCATTGAGTAAGATTGCAGTTGTCTTGCGCGATAACGTCAAAGCACAAAGCGAAGCTCAGCAACGCGAAGATGACCTGCGTGCTGAACAAGAAAGTCAGCGTAAACGCGTACTGCAGACACTTGTGCATGAACTGGAGGCTTCAGTCGGGACTGCCGTGGGCCGGCTAGAACAGAGCATGGGAACTCTTTCCAACTCTTCTACCCGTTTGATTGATCTTTCATCTTCTTCTGCAACCAACCTGCACGCCACCGTGCAATCCTCTTTGTCAGCCAGCAGCAACGTGCAAACCGTCGCAGCGGCATCAGAAGAACTAGCAGCCTCCATTGGGGAAATTCAGCGGCAGGCAAACACCAGTAGCATCGTCGTAAAGGAGGCCGCGGATAACGCGAACCATGCACGCAATCAGGTTGGCAATCTGGCTCAATCAGCGGAACGTATTGGCGATGTTGTCGCTCTCATTCGTGATATCGCGGAGCAAACAAATCTGCTTGCCCTCAATGCTACGATTGAGGCTGCTCGAGCAGGGGAGTTAGGCAAAGGTTTTGCGGTGGTTGCTGCGGAGGTCAAAGGCCTTGCTAGCCAAACGGCGAGAGCAACGGAAGAGATTAGCGGGCAAGTATCTGCTATTCAAACAGAAACTCGCGATGCTGCGACACGGATTGAAGAGATCGCCGGAATCACAGACAAAGTGCTTGATTACACGAACGCCATTGCTACCGCCGTTGAAGAACAAGGTATGGCGACACAAGAAATCAGCCATAATGTTGCTTTGGCTGCACAAGACACTGAGGAGGTCTCGTCAAACATGGGCACTGTCTCTGAAAATGTAAATGAAACCTCCCAGCACGCGACTGATCTTGGCATTGTCACAGAAGACATCTCACAGCAAAGCAGTGAGCTCTCTCAAGCGGTTGAAGCATTTTCCAAACGTGTGTTGAGCATGTAAAGCTCGTGACAACAAACATAACCGGCCTGAGTGATCTAGCCGGTTATGTTTGTCATATTTAAAAACCGGCAGATAACGGGTGCAGGCGGAGGTAAGTCACGCGATAAAATGACGGAAGAGACGCGCGGTTCTGTTACCTCTGGTCCAGACTTCAACTAGTTGTTTGCGCAGTTGTATCACTGAGATAAACCCACACCAAGCGGAGCTGTTGATAGTGGCGGAAAGAATTATTCTCCAGGCCCTCTCAAGACGGCCCATTGTTGGGCACAACCCCGCCGCCATTTACCGGAATGTTAAACAAACCTGGAGGCAGTATGCCGTTAATGCTCTGGCAGATTGCCCGGTCGGGCAGCATACTCTGCTCGTGCAAGGCAGTTACGCACCCGTCCTCAATCAGCATTGTAAAACCTGAAAACAACGAGCGTTGGTGGAATATGGCCACGTTGAGCCGTTCATTGTTGTAAGACCAGAGCAAATTGGTTGCTTGCGTTGGGGCTTCATCAATCGTTTACGCGATCTGATCCGCAGCTTCCGCACTAACTCTCTGTAAGTGCGATAAACCCGCTTATGGCTCTAACCAAAGCCTTTGATACCTGTTTATGCAGGTCACATCTTTACATTCAGACGGCTTTAGTCCTTTTTTCCAAGAGCTTCTTTCAAAAGTTTGTTTTGTGAGCTGAGCTCTGCGTACATATTCTTGAACGGTGCAGCTCATCTTCCACCTGCATCATCGACTAGATCATAGGCGCTTCAAGGCCACCATACTTCGAGCACCATTTATAATAGGAAGCCGCGCTCATGCCATGTTCACGGTACAGTTGAGCAACTGGAATGCCGCTTTCGCCCTACTTCAATATTGCGATAATCTGCGCATCGCTGAAACGATATTTCACCAAAAAATCAGTCCTCCATTTGAACTCAATCAAATACAGGGGGATTACACTCTAGCTGCAATTAACAGAAAAATCCTAGCTAATTTGTGTGCTAATTACGCTGCTATCCTTTATAATTCAGCTACTTAAATGGATACTGCAATTATTCAATATACATATTCTTGGATTTACATCATCACCTAGAGACGGAAGATGGTTTTAACAACTAGGGATTTGTAATGCCAGCTTCTACTATTCAAATTTATATTGGCTATGACAGTGGCGAAATCGTTGCCTTTCACACACTGTGCCAAAGTATTATTGAGCATGCCAGTCAACCGGTTTCCATAACACCAATAGCACTCAGCGGCTTGTCTGGCGTTTTTGCCCGTGAGCGCCATACCTTGCAGTCTACCGAGTTCTCCTTCAGCCGTTTTTTAACGCCTTATCTTTCTGGATATAAGGGCTGGAGCATATTCTTGGACTGCGACATGATTGTCCAACGTGACATTGCCGAGCTATGGAATTTACGGGATCAAGATTATTCTTTGATGTGCTGTAAACATGATTATCAGCCCAAAGAAGACTTAAAATTCCTGGGCAACACGCAGACCAAATATGAAAAGAAGAATTGGTCTAGCGTTATGTTGTTCAATAACGCCAAATGTCTAACACTCACTCCGGATTATGTAAATAACTGCAGTGGGTTAGAGCTGCACCAATTCAAATGGCTGGAAAACGATGACTTGATTGGCTCTTTGCCGCTAAGTTGGAACCATCTTGTTGGAGTGTACGTATATGACCCAGCAGCTGCATTGGTTCATTATACCGAGGGCGGACCCTATTTCAAAGATTATGCTGCTTGCGATTACTCAGTAGAATGGCATAAATATTTTAATACACTCATTTCTGCAAAGAATGGCATTTTTGTAAAAGAGGATACCGATCTTGTTCTGGTCTAAAGCATTGCAACATCTAGTTGTGACTTCATTTCATCAGCAAGGTTATGAAACATACGGAAAAAACTGCATCCTAAGTTTTTTGAAAAATTGGCCTGAGCATGTGAGGATGTTGATTTATGCAGAGAACGTGCAAGTTGAGGAGATTGACCCACGGCTAATTGTCCTCGATCAAAACGAGGCACTCCCGGAACTGGAGATATTTAAGAAAACTTACTCTGACCATCCATTTGCAAACGGAGCATGTCCCACTAACCCCGATCGTACAAACCACTTTCGTTGGGATGCCGTTCGGTTTTCAAACAAGGTTTTTGCAATCTCCGATGCAATCCGAAACAATAAACATAAACTCGATCAACTAATATGGCTGGATGCGGATACAATTACCCATCAGCCTATCCCTGCCAAATTCCTAGATAAACTTGCGCCACGTGGCAAAGAACTTGCAGCATATCTTAATCGGAGAGGCTGCCCTGAATGCGGCTGGGTCGGGTACAACTTAAGACATCCCAATATTGATGACTTTGCTGAACATTTCGAGAATATATACACTTCCGGCGACTTTCTTGAGCTCGAAGAAAATCACGATAGTTATGTATTCTGGCATCTTGTTAAGAAATACCAAAATGAAAATATAGCAACATTCAAACTGTTGGGATCAAGATATGCTAGTGGGCATATTTTTATAAATAGTTCTTTGGGAAAATACATGGATCATCTCAAAGGTCCTCGAAAGGATGCGGGAAAAAGCTCACCCAAAGATCTACATATATCGAGAAAAGAACCCTGGTGGACAAATTAAACTTAACAATTACCAATGTGAACTACTTGTTTATCTGAGGACTTATCCATGTCTCATTATCTTCAAAGAATAAATAGTGAACTACAAGATAATCATTTCTGGCAAATACTTGTAACTTGTTCTCATGATGAATTGTTCACACATGGAGAAAGCTTTCTAGCGCACATGGAAGAGTTTTCTCCTGGAATGCGGATTATATTTAATTTTACTTGTAAACCCCAGAAAGCAGTTGAATTCCTCAGAGAGAAACTAATATACAATTCGGTAATTTACACAATTAGATCGAAAAGAAATTCAGAACCCATTTTGAATTCAGCCGCAGCCTCTAAATGGTTACTTAGATCAACCCTACAGCCTGTTTTAGTTATGAATATCCGCACTTCCTGCAAACAAGATCTAAATTTTCTCCCAGTTGATTTACATAATGCCGACATCTCCACCTGGACTGGAAAGGATGGTAAAGGGCCATACGTGACATGGTTACATTCAAATTGGCAAACCAAACGCTTTGTTGGAAAACATTCAAGATCTCTAGAAACGATCTTGACTGACGGATGGTCCGAAAACTCGACATCACATGGAAAGAATAATAAAAACAACAATTTAGCTAAGTTTAGTCAATTTCCTGATTATTATGAGTTTGACGTGGAAGCCCCATCGAAAAAACTAGTCAGACCGGACATAATAATTTTGGCGCAAAAGCAGGATGTGGGAACAAAGCATCTACTCAAAAGGAATGAATTCTTAATGAGGGCTGAAAGATTATCAAGGCCCAACAGAGTTGCGTGGAGACTGTTTCCAAATATCATTGCACAGTACGAACAATCTCAAAAACAAACATGCAAAATCATACCTATCCCTCATTGGGAGATTACTGAACTGTTCGTTGAAAAATTTATAGATTACAAAAAAGTCTACGCGCCTCATCTAAGAAGATCTCAAATCGATTTACCAAATGTTATATTTTACATGCAGGAATATCTATCTCAAATTTTTACGACCGGGAAAAATGGTTGGGGACCAGAAGGAGATGCATATCAGTCAACTGAATATTTGAGGCACAATATTGACCCCAAATATAGGGAGTTCAAATCAAATTTCGCGATAAGTAGGCAAACGCGTGCAGACCAAGGGCACAAGAACATAAAGCATTTATCGCTTTTTGATCTTCTAATACCGCTTCAAGTACCAGATGACGAAGCTCTTTCTAACTTTGGGAATTGCGGACAGGAAAATCTCGTAGATCTGATCTCAAAATTTGCGCAGTCATCACAGCTAACAGTTTTGTTTAGAAAACACCCACACGATCATTCCAAGTTCTTTATGAGGATGAGCGCGCGATATTCAGGTACATTTGTCAAATTTTCGATTCACGGGCACATTCATGACGTAATCAGGAAATCAAAAGCTGTTGTTGTCATAAATAGTGGTGTTGGTTTCGAGGCGATGTTGCTAAATAAGCCCGTGATAGCATTTGGGAAAGCAATCTATGATGCGGTTGTAACAACCGCAACTGCCGAGACTATAGGTGCATCGATCCATCAGGCTTTGGATGAAAACCCACAAACCCGTCTAAACCGATACGACCTATTTTTATCTTGGTTTCTGTTTGAGTTTGCTTGTAAGATCGATAATAGCAGGCTGAATTTCCGAGATTCAGAAACAAGTGTACTTACCAAACTGAATAATCCACACCTAGATAGATGGGAACATGAAGCATGTGCGAGTATATCTTCTTTTGAGGGGGAAAATCATACGAATAGCCGTAAAGCAGACCTATCAAGGCACAAGAAACTACATGCATTGAATAAATCGACTTTCGGTTTAATTTCTAAGATTTGGAAGTACAAAAACTATGGCCTCACTCTTGCTAACAAACGGCTGAAGAACCATTTCCTGCCCAAGTTTGATCCCTCGTTCTTGGATGGCAAACGTATAGCTTTGGTAGGCAACGCTTCCAGCCTGTTGGACAGCTGTCACGGCGAAGAAATTGACCGGCACGACATCGTCATAAGATTAAATTTGGGCTATCCTCTTATTGTGCGCGATGGTATTGGAGCACACCAAATTCCTAAAGAGTTTCTGTATGGGATCTTTCACGACAGCCGGTCGGTAGGGCAAGACCCGTATCCCATATTACGGAAAAATGCTCCAGAAGAGCTAATTGACGCGCATACTCATGTCTGTGCTACTGGAAGAAGAACAGACATATGGTCATGTTCTACCGTCGACAAAAGCCGCCAGACATTCTTTGCACCACTCTTCAATTGCAGGATGATAGCTTGCCATCCCAACACGCAACACATCTCCTTCGGATTGCTGATGAAAAGACGGATTGAGAAACTTCCTCCTCATATTACATCTGAGTTGAAGCGAAAATTAGCAACCGATCCTACTTCAGGTTTGATTTGGATCGACTTCCTAATGCAAACCAACTTAAGGGAATTAGACCTTTACGGTTTTGATTTCTCCGCGACCGGTCATGTAGTTAGGCAGTCTCAGAATATATTGGTTGCGCGAAATAAATTCACTCATCTGCCCGGCGTTGAGCGCGATTATGTTTTGAATTCTGTGCTTCCCAAGGACACACGTATTTCACTGATTAAATCGGCAAGAGCATGTTGCGTTTAATCGGGTTCATATCCTGCAGCTTTAAAGAAGTTGTGACCATCCGTGCTTCAATGCAGCTCCTAAGGCTGGCGAGTTTGCCATGGCCTCCGCCATTGCTCTGCGCCCGCAGCTCCACACCACCTGTTTCACGCTTCAGGATCACCAAGTCGTTCATAAAACTCACCAAACCCTGAACTACGTTGCTGCTTGCCGATGTGAATGCCCTACTACAAGCGCTATAACGCGTTCACGAAGTGTCTGAGGATGAGCTCTGCCCATCTCGTACCCCAAATCTGCAATGCGGATAGGCAATCACAGATCAGCCCGTCTAGGCTGGGACTATTTGCTTGTCGCGTTGATGATGCCACTCGCCTTGTTTATGTGTAACCGTCCGCTCAAGACCGCCTTACTTGATTGCGTTTGATTGAGTATTTTCTTCTTCAGTTTTTGCTGAGGAGGCAAGTCATTGTTGGATGGATCGAAGCCACGGCGGTCGTGGACACGGGTAGAAAAGGCGGCAATCACCGCGCAAGTTGGGGTTGATGGAGCAACGCTGTTCGATGTTGCGCAGAGCCATGATGTCAGCCGGTGCTTGCTGAAGCGATGGATGGCTAAGTACGGCAACAGCAACACAAGTGAAAACACGAAGGCTCCCCTTTTTGTGCCTGTTGTTGTTACTGATCCAGAACCGTCAGGACCCGCCGTTATTGAGGTTGGGCTCGGGAATGGTCGGAGCCTGCGACTTTCCAGTGACTTAAGTGATGCGCAGGTTCGCCGGTTTATTGCGCTGGTGGAAGCGACATGATCGGACCGGGAACAGGTGTGCGGGTTTATCTTGCGTGCGGTGTGACGGATATGCGCAAGGGCATTGCCGGTTTGACCGCTTTGGCGGAGACGGAATTACGCCAGCGCCCTGCAAGTGGCGCCGTGTTTGCTTTTCGCGGACGGCGCGGGGACCGGATCAAGTTGCTTTACTGGGATGGTCAGGGGTTCTGCCTTTACTACAAGGTGCTGGGTGCGCCTCGAACCTGGTTTCGACCGGGGCGCTTATGTTTGGAATTCTAGTGAAAGGAGGGGTTTCCTTTAACAGACCGTCCTTTACTGCGAAAGGGCGAGAGCCGAAGCGGCGGTGATTTGTCGTGAACTGGCAAGGTGACGTAGCCCGTGGGATAAAGAGATGTGCGACGAAGCCATTAAGTCAAGACCCATCTTCAGGCTGAGTATTGGAAGGTTGAGGAACACGAACCGGCTAAACCGTATCTGAGGGGCTGAATTGTAGCCTCCGCCTACATGGCTTAACAGGCGGAACATCGGTCGCGCCATGGATTTCATGACCGGAAGCGCGCAAACCGACAGCGTACTCCAGAAACGCTTTCGAGGGTGTCGTCAACTTATGCAGTTTGTTGGCGATGGCCGATGCCGACTTGCGGGACGCAAGGGAAAAGACTACGGCCGGCAGCCTAACCAATACGCTTTAAGTCCAACATAGGAACGAGGGAAGGCGTGTGCCGAATGAGGTTGGTATATTTAATACTCGCAAGGGAGTTCACCCCGATGACGGCCACGCTGGCGGAGTTCCCGTAGTAGTCCGAGATAGGGAAAGCCTGTCACATGGCGAAGGGGAACAGTTCAAGCTGCTTAGGGCTGCACATTAACTGACCACAACGAGGTGAAGACCTTTGATAATCAGCGACATGCAACACAAGCTTGCGAAATGGGCGCAGGACGAGCGAACCAGAAGATTTGATCGCCTCTTACGCTTAATTGCCGATCGGACTTGGCTGACTGAGGCTGCCCGGGGTCTTGGCGTCGAGCGGCGCAAAGACCCCGGGCGTAGATGGCGTGGACCGAGATCGTTTCCGACTGTCAGTGCTGGATGTATTCTCCCCAAAAGCGCTGGTTGAAAATTCCCCACTTTTTCAGCTTTGACTTTTGTTTGAAGGGGCATGCCCCTTCAAACAAAAGTTGGCCAAACTCTCCTCTACGTTCCTGTTGGAAAGAAGGGGTGTGGAGGAGTGGTCAATCTAGGGAAGATCGTAATGATCCATAATTTGAAGCAGCAGGGACTGTCTGTAAGTGCCATAGCGCGCAAAGCCGGGCTGGATAGAAAGACGGTCAGCAAATACTTACACCAAGGCCTTGAAGCTCCTGTCTACGGCCCCCGCCAGCGTGACGGGCGTGTACTGGAGGAATACAAAGGCTATTTACTTGAGCGACTGGAGCGGTTTCCCGGTCTATCTGCCCGGCGCTTGCTTCGTGAGCTGAAGACACTGGGGTTTAAGGGCGGTTACTCCACTGTAACGGAATATCTTCGCCTGATCCGTCCAGCTCCTCCGCATGCATTTGAACGGCGCTTTGAGACAGCACCAGGCCAGCAGGCACAGGTAGATTTTGCTGAGTTTCAGGTGGAGTTCACCAGTGAACCAGATGTGGTGCGAAAAGTCTTTTTGTTTTCAATGGTGCTGAGTAATTCACGGTTTTTGTGGGGGCGCTATTGTGCCAATCAAAAACTAGAGACAGTCCTGCGTTGTCATATCGCGGCCTTTGAGGTCTTCGGCGGAGCGACACTGGAAGTCCTGTATGATCGCATGAAGACAGCCGTTCTGGGAGAGGAGCCAGATGGCACTGTTCTTTTTAATCCTGCTCTTGTCGCTCTTCTGGACCATTATGGCGCTCAGCCGGATGCCTGCCAGCCCTACCGGGCCAAAACCAAGGGCAAGGTGGAGCGGCCATTTCGTTACATCCGGCAGGATTTCTTCCTTGGTCGTACGTTCCGCGATCTGGACGATCTTAATGCCCAGTTCACACGCTGGTGCAAGGAAATTGCCAATGCCCGTGTTCATGCCACCACCAACCGTGTGGTGGGCGAGGTCTTTGGAGAGGAACAGCCCGCTCTGATCCCTTTGCCAGCGCACCCTTATGATGCTGTTTTACTGGTGGAGCGGCGGGTCACGCGTGATGGCATGGTCTCCGTTGGAGGTAATCTTTATTCAGTGCCGGACACCGTTAAGAAACGGATGGTCGAAGTCCAGCATCACCCGCAAGAGGTGCGCATCTATGAAAACGGTCAGCTCATCGCCACCCATCCGGTCATGGAGGGAAAGAACCAGCGCCGGGTTGATCCATGCCATCGCAAGGCTCCTCCACGGGCAACACAGCGCCGTCGTCTGGCTGCGGAGCCAACCAAACACAGCGGTGTAAACCAACGCCCACTGGAGTTCTATGAAGCGGTAGGCCAACGACTTGCCAGTACTGGAGGTAAGCCATGAGTTCGCTCAGTAAACGCATTCAGTCTTCACTGGTAGGCTTAAAAATGCCGCGGGCTTTAGAGGTGCTCGACCACACGCTGAGCCAATTGGAACAAGGGGAACTCACGGCACTGGAGGCCCTGGATTCTCTGCTCAATGAAGAATATTCAACACGCGAGGGCCGCCGTATCGGCGTCGCCCTGACGACAGCGCGGCTTACTCCGATAAAAACACTGGAAAGCTTCGACTTTACCTTCCAGCCCTCGCTGGACAGGGATCGCATCATGGCTCTAGCCGAACTGGAGTTCATCACTCGCAATGAAGTGGTACACTTTCTCGGTCCACCTGGTACAGGAAAGAGCCATCTGGCAACTGCTCTTGGGGTTGCAGCCGTTAAAGCGGGTAAACGGGTGTATCGCATTGCTTTAGCTCACCTCATCGAAGCCTTGGCAAAAGCTGAAAAAGAAGGGCGGTTGACTGAGAAACTACGCTTCTTTGCACGAACTTCACTGCTAATCGTCGATGAAATCGGTTATCTGCCAATTACCAATGGGGGAGCAAACTTGTTCTTCCAGCTCGTCAATGCCAAATATGAAAAGGGATCCATGATCCTCACCTCAAACCGTGGCTTTGCGGAATGGGGGGAGATCTTTGGTGATCGCGTTATTGCCACAGCCCTTCTCGATCGGCTTTTGCATCATGCCGTCGTCATCCAGATCGAAGGTGCTAGTTATCGGTTGCGCAGCCATGCGGACCTCATGCCAGAGCACGTACGGGCTAACGCTTCAATAGCTCCACCTCCACCACCAAAACGACGCGGCAGGCCACCCAAAAAGGAGAGTTAGACCCACAGACAAGGCTGGTCACCAAATACTCAAACTGAGGACTTTCCGTCCAGCACATGTGGGGAAATTTGACTCAGCATTGACACCGACAAAATGAGGAGGAACTCCTTGCGACGTTGGGGCGATCTCTGCTGGATGGGACCTATGCGCCCGCTCCAACACGACGCGTCTACATCCCGAAAGGGAACGGAAAGCTGAGACCGTTGGGAATACCGACACTGACGGATCGCATAGTACAGCGCGCCATGCTGATGGTGATGGAGCCGATTTGGGAAAGCGACTTCAGTCCTTACTCATATGGTTTCAGGCCACAGCGTAGCGTGCACCACGCGATCCGGGCCGTTTTGATGCAGACAACGGATGGCAGGAACACAAAGGGTCGCTGGGTGATCGAAGGTGATCTAGCAAGCTACTTTGATACTGTCCATCACCGCAAGCTGCTCTCGTGTGTGCGCAAGCGCATCCGGGACAAACGGTTTATCGCACTGCTCTGGAGGCTTTTGAAGGCAGGTCACATCGATAAAGGCCTCTTCTGCGCCGCCAGCAAGGGCGTTCCTCAAGGCGGGGTTCTTTCTCCGCTTCTGTCCAACATTATGCTCAATGAGTTTGATCGTTGGATGGATGAGAAATTCCTTGGAAAAGCAGCGCGCAACAAACGTCGTGGTTGGAATGAGAGCGTCAGAAAAGCCAGCCCTGTGGCGGTTCGTGAGAACCGCTGTCGCAGACCGGCAGTGTCCTATTGCCGTTATGCCGATGACTTTGTTGTCATCGTCAAAGGCACGAAGGCACAGGCGCTCGCGGTACGCGAGGAATGCCGAGCATTCCTGGAAGGCGATCTGGCATTGACGTTAAACATGGAGAAAACCCATGTCACTCATGTTAATGATGGGTTTGTCTTTCTCGGTCACCGGATCATTCGCAAACGCGGTCCCCGTGGCGTGATGCGGCCAGTAACGACCATTCCCCGAGAGAAAACCAGCGGTTTCAAACATCGACTGGTTAAGGCTCTTAGCGGCGACCACAATACGCCCCATACCGACATGATTAAGCGGCTAAACCGCCAACTCATGGGTTGGGCAAACTTCTATCAGTTCACCGATTACACATCCAAGGTCTTCCAGCACGTCGATACCGTCGTGTTCTGGAAAATGGCACATTGGCTGGGGCGCAAGTATCGCTCGCGCATCTCTCGTCTGATGCGAAAGTGGTTCGCGCGGCCGTATGGCTTAAAAGCCAAGACATGGATGGTGCACTCGATGACGAAAGAAGGAGTACGCGTTTCAAGCATCTTGTACCGGCTAACCAATCATCAGCGCGGGCAATTCCGCTGGAAGACACCACGTTCAAATCCTTATCTTCGGGAAAAGAACGAGGCTCCTTTCTACGAAACGCACTATCGTGGTCTCGTGCTGGCTTTCTAGCCAAGCTTGAATGGAGAGCCGTATGCGGTGAAAGCCGCACGTACGGTTCGGAGGGGAGAAACGTCAGCTGTGGCTGACGTCTCTTACCCTACAAACAGGCCGGTTCCCGTGGCCTTCGCCAGTCGATGGCTCAGCCCGACTTACTTCAGCACAGCTGGCCATGCTGTGGGAAGGGATGGACTGGAGACGCCCAAGCTGGGGAGCTCCGCCCGCTCGAATGGGGTGAATATCTTTGGTTTTGAATAGGACATTGCTTTGAGATTGGAGTTACACGAGGTAAAATACCCATATGAACCAGTCTCTTAACTCCCTTCCTAATGACCCTGCTTTGCTCAAGGCATTGCTGTTGTCCGCCCAAAGTGAGATTGAAGCTTTAAGCGGTAAGGTTGAGAGTTTACAAGCTAATGAGCAAGCCCATCTGGTTCTGATCACATCGTTCAAACAGGCTTTGGCCAAGTTGCGCAGGCAGCGCTTTGGCGCATCTTCAGAAAAGATCGACCGCGAGATTGCCCAGCTTGAACTGGCGTTGGAAAACCTGGAGGTTGCCCACCCATGCCAGGAGCCGGAAGGTGAACGGTTGCCCGTGCCCGAACTGGCCACCTCCGCACTTGAAAAGCCACCCAAACCGGCCCGCGGCAAACCTCGGGTGAGCAGCGATGTGGACCGCGAGCGCGTTACTCTGCAATCACCAGTAGCGTGCCCCGATTGTGGTGGCAAGCTGCGGCTCATCGGGGAGGATGTGTCTGAACTGGTGGAGTTCATCACCGCAAAACTGAAGGTGATTGAAACAGCAAGGCCCAAGACGTCCTGCCGGGTGTGCGAGAAAATCGTGCAAGCTCCAGCACCAACCCGGCCCATTGAAAAATCCAGTGCCGGAGCCAGCTTACTGGCGCATATTCTGATCTCCAAGTTCGATGATCATTTGCCGCTATACCGTCAAAACGAGATCTTTGCCCGGCACGGCATTGATATTCCCCGCTCTACTTTGTCGGACTGGTGCGGGCTTGCCATGAAAACACTGGCTCCGCTGACCGAACTGCTTAAAGTTGAGGTGATGCTCTCAGATCGCCTGCACACCGATGACACGCCCATTGATGTACTGGGTCGTCAGTTCAAGACGGTGAGCGGTTCCGGCAAAGCTTCGAGGCAGGGCCGGATCTGGACCTATGTGCGCGATGATCGCCCCTTCGCAGGAGAGGCCCCGCCTATTGCTGCCTATTGGTTCTCCGCAAATCGCAAGGCTGACAATCCACGATCCCACCTCAAAGAGTTTTCCGGCATTCTGCAGGCCGATGCCTATGCTGGCTACAAGCAACTTTATGACAGCGGGGACATTAAAGAAGCCGCCTGCTGGGCGCATTGGCGCCGCGACTTCCATGATATCTTCACCGCCACCAAATCAGAACTGGCCAGATACGCACTGGAGCAGATCGGCAAACTTTATGACATCGAACGCCAGATCAGCGGAAAACCACCAGACCAGCGGCATGAGGTACGGCAGAAGCACAGTAAACCCATCGCTCAGGCCTTCAAGGCCTGGTGTGAAGCTCAGCTTGCCCGCATCTCAGGCAAATCACCGCTGGCCAAAGCCATCCGCTATGGCCTCTCCCGCTGGCACGCCTTCACCTTGTTTCTCGACGAGGGCCGTGTCGCGATCGATAACAATGCAGCTGAGCGCGCAGTCAGACCCATCGCACTGGGCCGTAAGAACTTCTTATTTGCTGGATCAATGGCGGGCGGAGAAACTCTAGCCGACGCCATGACGCTGATTGAAACTGCAAAGATGAATGGCCTTAACCCGCAAATGTATCTGACCGACATCCTAGCCTGCATCAACGATCACAAAATCAACCGCCTCCACGAGCTCCTACCATGGAACTGGAAGCTGGACGCAAAATCACAGCCGCAAGCCCAAATCCTGGCGCCTTGAGCGGACGGTTACGTTTATGTGGTGATGCAGCCCAACGAAACTCGCCGCTCAACCGCAGCGTTTCTCATAAATGCTCTTCGTTGTTTCAAGCAACAAGCGTAACTGTGGAGAGATTAATGACAGACGACGGGCCCAGCTACACTGTTCACGAAAGCCTTGCCTCTATTGAACATTATGTACATCCGCACACACCAACAACAAATGGTAAGGCTGAACGTTTCATCCAGATTATACTTCGCGAATGGGCACGAGCCATACCCTTCAAATCATCAAAAGCAAGGAAGGCTGCCCCACCAAGATGGCTGGACCCGTACATTACCCAGCGCCCCCAACTCAGGCTCTCAACGGAACAACGTGATCAGAATCCACACATAGTGTATTGAAGAACCGACCTATTTAACGTAACCGTCCGCTCAAGGCGCCAAGGTTTGGGCTTGCCGCTGTGATTTTGCGTCCAGCTTCCAGTTCCATGGCAGGAGCTCGTGGAGGCGGTTGATCATGTGATCGTTGATGCGGGCTAGGATGTCGGTCAGATAGATTTGTGGGTTAAGGCCATTCATCTTTGCAGTTTCAATCAGCGTCATGGCGTCGGCTAGAGTTTCTCCGCCCGCCATTGATCCAGCAAATAAGAAGTTCTTACGGCCCAGAGCAATAGGTCTGACTGCGCGCTCAGCAGCGTTGTTATCGATCGCGACACGGCCCTCGTCGAGGAACAGGGTGAAGGCGTGCCAGCGGGAAAGGCCATAGCGGATAGCTCTGGCAAGGTTGGATTTGCCTGAGACGCGAGTAAGTTGAGCTTCACACCAGGCCTTGAAGGCCTGAGCGATGGGTTTACTGTGCTTCTGCCGTACCTCATGCCGCTGGTCTGGTGGTTTTCCGCTGATCTGGCGCTCGATGTCATAAAGCTTACCAATCTGTTCTAACGCGTATCTGGCCAGTTCTGATTTGGTGGCGGTGAAGATATCATGGAAGTCGCGACGCCAATGTGCCCAGCAGGCGGCTTCCTTTATCTTGCCCACCTCGTAAAGCTGCCTGTAGCCGGCATAGGCATCGGCCTGCAGGATTCCGGAGAACTCTTTAAGGTGATCCACCGGGTTTACGGCCTTGCGATCGGCTGAGAACCAATAGGCCGCGATAGGCGGGGCTTCTCCTGCGAAGGGACGATCATCGCGTACATAGGTCCAGATCCGGCCCTGCCTTGAAGCTTTGCCGGGACCGCTCGCCGCCTTGAACTGACGCCCCAGTACATCAATGGGTGTGTCATCGGTGTGTAGGCGATCTGAGAGCATCACCTCAGCTTTAAGCAGT
Organism: Pseudovibrio sp. Tun.PSC04-5.I4; assembly: GCF_900104145.1. NCBI lineage: Bacteria > Pseudomonadati > Pseudomonadota > Alphaproteobacteria > Hyphomicrobiales > Stappiaceae > Pseudovibrio > Pseudovibrio sp. Tun.PSC04-5.I4. The sequence continues at coordinate 492,496 of NZ_FNLB01000001.1, forward strand.
TCGGTTAGCGGGGCCAGCGTTTTCATGGCAAGCCCGCACCAGTCCGACAAAGTAGAGCGGGGAATATCAATGCCGTGCCGGGCAAGGATCTCGTTTTGACGGTATAGCGGCAAATGATCATCGAACTTGGAGACCAGAATATGCGCCAGTAAGCTGGCTCCGGCACTGGATTTTTCAATAGGCCGGGTTGGCGCTGGAGCTTGCACGATTTTCTCGCACACCCGACAGGATTTCTTGGGCCTTGCTGTTTCAATCACCTTCAGTTTTGCGGTGATGAACTCCACCAGCTCAGATACATCCTCCCCGATGAGCCGCAGCTTGCCACCACACTCGGGGCACGCTTCTGGTGATTGCAGAGTAACGCGCTCGCGGTCCACATCGCTGCTCACCCGAGGTTTGCCGCGGGTTGGTTTGGGTGGTTTTTCAAGTGCGGAGGTGGCCAGTTCGGGCACGGGTAACCGCTCACCTTCCGGCTCCTGGCATGGGTGGGCAACCTCCAGGTTTTCCAACGCCAGTTCAAGCTGCGCAATCTCGCGGTCGATCTTTTCTGAAGATGCGCCAAAGCGTTGCCTGCGCAACTTAGCCAAAGCTTGTTTGAGTGATGCAATCAGAACCAGATGGGCTTGCTCATTAGCTTGTAAACTCTCAACCTTACCGCTTAAAGCTTCAATCTCACTTTGGGCGGACAACAGCAATGCCTTGAGCAAAGCAGGGTCATTAGGAAGGGGGTTAAGAGATTGGTTCATATGGGTATTTTACCTCATATATCTCCGATATCAAAGCAATGCCTTATTCAAAACCAAAGATATTCACCCCATTCGAGCGGGCGGAGCTCCCCAGCTTGGGCGTCTCCAGTCCATCCCTTCCCACAGCATGGCCAGCTGTGCTGAGGTCAATCTGGCTGAGCCATCGACTGGTGAAGGCCACGGGAACCGGCCCTTTTGTAGGGTAAGAGACGTCAGCCACAGCTGACGTTTCTCCCCTCCGAACCGTACGTGCGGCTTTCACCGCATACGGCTCTCCATTCAAGCTTGGCTAGAAAGCCAGCACGAGACCACGATAGTGCGTTTCGTAGAAAGGAGCCTCGTTCTTTTCCCGAAGATAAGGATTTGAACGTGGTGTCTTCCAGCGGAATTGCCCGCGCTGATGATTGGTTAGCCGGTACAAGATGCTTGAAACGCGTACTCCTTCTTTCGTCATCGAGTGCACCATCCATGTCTTGGCTTTTAAGCCATACGGCCGCGCGAACCACTTTCGCATCAGACGAGAGATGCGCGAGCGATACTTGCGCCCCAGCCAATGTGCCATTTTCCAGAACACGACGGTATCGACGTGCTGGAAGACCTTGGATGTGTAATCGGTGAACTGATAGAAGTTTGCCCAACCCATGAGTTGGCGGTTTAGCCGCTTAATCATGTCGGTATGGGGCGTATTGTGGTCGCCGCTAAGAGCCTTAACCAGTCGATGTTTGAAACCGCTGGTTTTCTCTCGGGGAATGGTCGTTACTGGCCGCATCACGCCACGGGGACCGCGTTTGCGAATGATCCGGTGACCGAGAAAGACAAACCCATCATTAACATGAGTGACATGGGTTTTCTCCATGTTTAACGTCAATGCCAGATCGCCTTCCAGGAATGCTCGGCATTCCTCGCGTACCGCGAGCGCCTGTGCCTTCGTGCCTTTGACGATGACAACAAAGTCATCGGCATAACGGCAATAGGACACTGCCGGTCTGCGACAGCGGTTCTCACGAACCGCCACAGGGCTGGCTTTTCTGACGCTCTCATTCCAACCACGACGTTTGTTGCGCGCTGCTTTTCCAAGGAATTTCTCATCCATCCAACGATCAAACTCATTGAGCATAATGTTGGACAGAAGCGGAGAAAGAACCCCGCCTTGAGGAACGCCCTTGCTGGCGGCGCAGAAGAGGCCTTTATCGATGTGACCTGCCTTCAAAAGCCTCCAGAGCAGTGCGATAAACCGTTTGTCCCGGATGCGCTTGCGCACACACGAGAGCAGCTTGCGGTGATGGACAGTATCAAAGTAGCTTGCTAGATCACCTTCGATCACCCAGCGACCCTTTGTGTTCCTGCCATCCGTTGTCTGCATCAAAACGGCCCGGATCGCGTGGTGCACGCTACGCTGTGGCCTGAAACCATATGAGTAAGGACTGAAGTCGCTTTCCCAAATCGGCTCCATCACCATCAGCATGGCGCGCTGTACTATGCGATCCGTCAGTGTCGGTATTCCCAACGGTCTCAGCTTTCCGTTCCCTTTCGGGATGTAGACGCGTCGTGTTGGAGCGGGCGCATAGGTCCCATCCAGCAGAGATCGCCCCAACGTCGCAAGGAGTTCCTCCTCATTTTGTCGGAAACGATCTCGGTCCACGCCATCTACGCCCGGGGTCTTTGCGCCGCTCGACGCCAAGGCAACCCGGGCAGCCTCAGTCAGCCAAGTCCGATCGGCAATTAAGCGTAAGAGGCGATCAAATCTTCTGGTTCGCTCGTCCTGCGCCCATTTCGCAAGCTTGTGTTGCATGTCGCTGATTATCAAAGGTCTTCACCTCGTTGTGGTCAGTTAATGTGCAGCCCTAAGCAGCTTGAACTGTTCCCCTTCGCCATGTGACAGGCTTTCCCTATCTCGGACTACTACGGGAACTCCGCCAGCGTGGCCGTCATCGGGGTGAACTCCCTTGCGAGTATTAAATATACCAACCTCATTCGGCACACGCCTTCCCTCGTTCCTATGTTGGACTTAAAGCGTATTGGTTAGGCTGCCGGCCGTAGTCTTTTCCCTTGCGTCCCGCAAGTCGGCATCGGCCATCGCCAACAAACTGCATAAGTTGACGACACCCTCGAAAGCGTTTCTGGAGTACGCTGTCGGTTTGCGCGCTTCCGGTCATGAAATCCATGGCGCGACCGATGTTCCGCCTGTTAAGCCATGTAGGCGGAGGCTACAATTCAGCCCCTCAGATACGGTTTAGCCGGTTCGTGTTCCTCAACCTTCCAATACTCAGCCTGAAGATGGGTCTTGACTTAATGGCTTCGTCGCACATCTCTTTATCCCACGGGCTACGTCACCTTGCCAGTTCACGACAAATCACCGCCGCTTCGGCTCTCGCCCTTTCGCAGTAAAGGACGGTCTGTTAAAGGAAACCCCTCCTTTCACTAGAATTCCAAACATAAGCGCCCCGGTCGAAACCAGGTTCGAGGCGCACCCAGTACCTTGTAGTAAAGGCAAAAACCCTGACCATCCCAATAGAGCAGTTTGATCCGGTCGCCGCGCCGCCCGCGAAACGCAAACACGGCGCCATTTGCAGGGCGCTGGCGTAATTCCGTCTCCGCCAAAGCGGTCAGACCCGCAATGCCCTTGCGCATATCCGTCACACCGCACGCAAGATAAACCCGCACACCTGTTCCCGGGCCGATCATGTCGCTTCCACCAGCGCAATAAACCGGCGAACCTGCGCATCACTTAAGTCACTGGAAACCCTCAGGCTGCGACCGTTCCCGAGCCCAACCTCAATAACAACTGGTCCTGATGGTTCAGGATCAGTAACAACAACAGGCACAAGAAGGGGACCCTGCGGGTCTTCGCTTGTGTTGCTGTCGCCGTACTTAGCCATCCATCGCTTCAGCAAGCACCGGCTGACACCATGGCTCTGCGCAACACCGAACAGCGTTGCTCCATCAACCCCAACTTGCGCGGTGATTGCCGCCTTTTCTACCCGTGTCCACGACCGCCGTGGCTTCGATCCTTCCAACAATGACTTACCTCCTCAGCTAGAACTGAAGAAGAAAATACTCAATCAAATGCAATCAAGTAAGACGGTCATGAGCGGACGGTTACTATTTAACTTGGGTCGCTTCAGTTGCGTTGTTTTTGCAGCGTAACACCATGGCGTGAGATCGTTGATGCAATTGATCTTGTGGTCGACAATTTGAGCCAGCACCCAAGTGAGCTCGGCTTGCGGGCCGACGTTGTTGAGCTTGGCCGCATTGTTGTCCAGCTCCAGATGACCGTTATTAAGATAAGGTCGCGCCTTTGGCATGCGAGTGAGCGCATAGCGGATTGCTCTGGCTAAAGGGGACTTACCGGATATTCTGGAAAGCAGAGCGTGCTACCATTCTTCCAGATCCTCGAATACGGGTTTGGCATGGACTTGCCTGAGGTTCACACGCTCTGACGGCGGCTTCCCACGGACCTGTTTCTCGATTACATAAAGCATTGCAATCTGCTGGATGGCCTCACCGACAATACGTGAGCTTTGTGAGGCATGAACATCAACGAACTTGCGTCTGATACGCGCCATACAAGCAATTTTTCTGACCTTGTCTTCCCCGAATGGCCCCTTGAAGCAAGCATGGCCACCAACGTAGATCCAGCCTTTTGCCAGTTCAAGGTGCTTGCAGGATAATTGTGCCCCGCGGAAGTAGTGCTGCGTGAAAATGAAAAACTTGCGACACAACCCGGATAGGAGGCGTTTGCATTAAGAACATTGAGGTCGGCGTTAAGTACCAACCAAGCGCACACCGGCATAAAAGCATCTTTTGTGATGAACTGAGTATAAGGAATCAGCGCATTTTTTGAATCTTTAGTTTGTCTAGCTTTGCTCTATTCTTAGTTGATTCTTCAGAACGTGTGAGAGATTTGGCTATGGCCTTTAAACTCATCCCCTTTGTCACCAGCATATGCAGCTTCTGAATTTCTTCATGTGTCCACGCTTGGCGGTGGCGTTCAAAACGGTCTGTCATTGATTTCGTCTACCTTATCATTGTATCGAAGCCAACATAAAGCATTGTCGCGCTGATAACGCCAGTACAATGGAAAAACGATCAACGGGGGTGTCTGGCGTCAGCGCTTAAAAGCTACAAAAGTGACCAAAATTGAGAACAATTATAGAACATGCCGAGCAGCTGTCGTTGGTTACGCGGAGTATGAACTGGTAAGACGCGGACCTATGCAACAAGTGCGAAGAGTAGAGCGCGCAAAAGCCTACGCTCAGCGCGAAGGGCGGTGGATTCAACTGGTCGCGGCAACACACTGTGAGAACTTCTCAGCTGGGGTTTGATATTGCAAGGCCTTGCGTGGCCGCTCGTTGAGCTGTCTTGCGATTGCATCAAGTTCAGACTGCGTGTGTATAGATAAGTCAGTGCCACGGGGCAAATATTGCCGCAGCAAGCGGTTCGTATTTTCGTTTGATCCGCGTTGCCACGGTGAATGTGGGTCGCAGAAGTATACAGCAACATCCGTTACTAATGTCAGGCTTAGATGATCTGCCATTTCCTTGCCACGATCCCAAGTCAAGGATTTGTACAGCTCTTTTGGCAATTTGTGGGTGTGTTTGATCAACCCGGAGATAACACTGCTCGTGTCTTTGTTGGCAACCTTGATCAACATGACATAGCGTGTTTGCCGCTCAACAAGAGTGGCAATATAGCTATTCTTGGATCCTCCGATCAGATCGCCTTCCCAATGCCCCGGTATTGCACGGTCTTCGACGCAAGCGGGCCTTTTGCTGATCGAAACGGCATCCTTAATTTGGCCTAGGCTATTTCGTTTGAGGCTTGCATATCTGGACCGGCGTATCGTGCGTTTAGCACGCAGATGGTCCAGCAGTTCTTTCTTCAATACGCCGCGGGCCTGTATGTAAAGGCTTCGATATATCGTCTCGTGGGACACCTGCTTTTTTACGTCTCCTGGAAAGCTACGTTTGAGCCAGCCGGCAATCTGTTCTGGAGACCACTTGCTGCGCAGCTTCACCGATACTGCCTGGCTCAAAGATGGATAGCAAGCCAGTTTGCATGTCTTGGGCCGTAGAGCGCGGTCCCAGGCAGCCTGATCAGCCGCTGCTGCGCGATAAGCGACCCGACCACCATTTCGCTGCACCTCGCGACTGATCGTAGACGGGGTACGGCTCAACTGGCGAGCTATAGATCGTAAAGATGCGTTGATGCTGAGGCCTCGCGATATCTCCTCACGTTCTTTCAAGCTCAGCGCCAGCTTACCACGATGCCGATCAGAAGGGCGGATGCCTCCGGTCGGAGAAATGACAGAAAACACCGAGGAGGAGTGCCGGTCAAACACACGGCCAATCGAACTCATCGATTCTCCCCGCTGCCATCGATCCCAAATCTCGGCTCGCTGTGCGGCAGAATAGTAAATACGGCAGCGATACGTCATGTCGAACACTCCATCTCTATTCAAAGATTAAAGTGTTGCCGCGACCAGTTGAACCCACCGCCAACAACGGACGTTCGGCCCGTTCCATCATGGGTTTCGTCAACTCGCTTAGAAAGCATTACGGGCACATTTTGTGGTGTTCATCATGGGTTATGTAAACACAGCTGCAGGACGTGACGAATGCTTATTGGACCCAGATTTATAGATGCTGCAATACCGCGAGGATGCTGACGTTAGTCGCTTTACTACTCGTGAGAGCTTTGGCTGACTTCCATGTCAATATAGCGATGGTGCCCGTTGATCTATATGAGCACCAAGGAGAACATGCTGGATAGTTGTTTTGAAGATTAGAAGTTGGTTAAGCGATTGAAGATGAAGAAAAAATACTTGGTAGCGATTGCTCTTGTCCTGTTTGTTGGGTTCTTTATTCGCCTGCCGGAAGAGCCAAAAGAATGCAAACCAAACCTGACTGACCTGGAATTGAGGCAGGTGTTGTTGGCTGAAATGAAAGCCCGAAGCATGGATGTAGCAAAGTTGTTTCCGCCTGATGGTTCCAGTTTAAATGTTGGGGAAATGACTGTTCGGCCAGCAGATCATGATCCCAGTGATTACTCGAACTCCGAATGCAATTTGGCAAGGCATGAGGTCCAGTTCGCCTACTCAAACTTTGAGTTTTGGGCGCTAATTGATGGGTGTGGAAACGCGCTCATGGCCGGAAGAGGCCGATATAGATATTAAAGAAAGTTTCAGCCGTGGGATTTTTCCGTCTGAGGCTGAGTGCATCATTTCGTCTTAAAAGTGCACGGGACACTATTTGGTCCAGGAAACTAACTGACTTTAACACTTTATCGCAGATGCAGGCTCTGAAGACATCATCCACTTTGATGGCCGTGTTGCACAACTCGAATTTAGATTGCAGCTTTCCCAAACCCATAAATTCAGGCGTCCTGAAACCCTTTCGAACGGGGGCTGCCCGAGGGACGTTATTTCGCTTAGAACAGCAACGCCAATTTGCGCTTCTATCCTCTGATCTTAAACTTTCTTGAACTCAGCTTGCTCTCAATCACCCGCTTTAAACGATCCATCAGGGTTTCACGTGATGTCGGGACAGTCTCAGTGTCTGTCTGTCTGTCTGTCTGTCTGTCTGTCTGTCTGTCTGTCTGTCTGAGGACTGCCGATTTAGGCGGTGGAATGACAGGTATATTCTGCGTTCCTGCGAAGTTTGTGACAGAACCGTGCGGGATGGCGAGGGATACATAAGAATATACGTGGTTTTATCTAGAATCGTCTCGCAACGACATTCAATTCGTGAAAACAGTTCAAGCAACTAAATATTGCTGAAAATGTTGTGTTTTAGTTCGAATTGTTTCGTCGCGAAAACATTAGCTAGCTTAGAAAAACAAATGTGAGTGAACTAGTCAGTTTTTTCAATGGGTTACTCAGGGGAGGTGAAATGCTTCCCATGTGAGGATAATCCCCAATAATGACCGCACTGGGTGCGTTCTTATCCTAATGGCTAGCGGGTGAGAGCTCAATTTGTTAAATTTCGAATTGACCCTTAAGTGGTTTCGCTTATATTTCGAAATAACGCGATTATGCGCATTAATGACTACAAACGAAAATTGACGTGAGGGATAAGACGTAGTTTAATTTTGGGCTCAATATGAGTTTAGCAGGAAGGTCCATATTTGTGATGCATATTTCACAATGATCACCAGATCATTGCGGGCAAAAGGCAAGGGCAAGCGGTCCAAGACGAACGGGAACACTCTGGAAGTGTTCATACTCAATCGGGCGGTCTCATTAAGAAGATCCGTATGTCGACTTACAATCAGAATTGAATAGGTGCCGCAGTGCAAGCGGTGTGCATCTGCAGAAAGCTGATGGGATGCTTTTTGTTCCGGGAGGACAATATGCTTGAATTAAAAAACGTCAGCAAACAGGTTGACGGCGTGGACCACATTCGTGATGTATCATTGCGATTGGAAAGTGGCTCTTTGAATGTTTTGTTGGGGCCTACACTCTCAGGCAAAACAACTCTGATGCGTTTGATGGCTGGCCTTGATAAGTCCACATCCGGTCAGGTGTTGGTCAACGGTCAGGATATGACTGGCGTTTCCGTGCGCAAGCGCGATGTCGCTATGGTGTACCAGCAGTTCATCAACTACCCAGCTCTCAGCGTTTACGAAAACATTGCTTCTCCGCTTCGTGTTGCAGGGCTTAAACGCGCTGATATTGAAAGCCAAGTACGCAAAGCTGCGGACCTGATGAAGCTTTCTCCATACCTTGACCGGCTGCCGCTGAATCTTTCCGGTGGGCAGCAGCAGCGAACCGCGATTGCGCGTGCGCTGGTTAAAGGGGCGCACCTTGTGTTGATGGATGAGCCACTGGCAAACCTTGACTACAAACTGCGTGAAGAACTGCGCGACGAGCTACCGAAGATCTTCTCTGAAAGCGGGGCCGTGTTTGTTTACGCAACAACTGAACCGACGGAAGCGCTTCTGCTTGGTGGCCGCACTGCGACCTTGAGTGAAGGATGCATCTCTCAGTTTGGTGAAACTATTGATGTTTACCGCAATCCGCAGGACATCATTACTGCGCAAACCTTCTCCGATCCGCCATTGAACATTCTTGGTCTGACCAAGACTGGCAGTGAATTCCGCACGTCAAACGGCACTCTCATTCCTGCTTCGGAAGAAGAGAAGCGTTTGCCAGACGGTCACTACAAAGCTGGCTTCCGGCCGCACCATCTCTACCTGCATCGCCAAAGTGCCGAGGCTGTGAGCCTTCCGGCTAAGGTTGATGTTTCCGAGATCACCGGTTCTGAGAGCTTTGTTCATGTGACATGTCTCAACCACCGGTGGGTTGCGCTGGAACATGGCATTCACAACGTGGAAGTCGACGCCGAGATTGAAGTGTTCGTGGATGCGAAACACTTCATGATTTTTGATGATGAAGGCCGCTCTGTTGCCTCTCTCATGGCTGTAAACGCGTAAGGAGGCGAGCATGGCACGTATTGATCTCGACCACATTCGCCATTCCTATCTGCCGAAGCCCAAAAGTCCGAGTGATTATGCTCTGAAGGAAGTCAATCTGACGTTTGAAGATGGGGGAGCCTATGCGCTTCTCGGCTCTTCCGGCTGTGGTAAGACGACACTTTTGAACATCATCTCCGGTTTGCTTCACCCCTCTGAAGGTGAGTTGCTGTTTGACGGAAAGCGGGTGACGGACCTGTCCACCGAAGCGCGCAACATCGCGCAGGTGTTCCAGTTCCCGGTGGTGTACGACACCATGTCGGTTTACGACAACCTTGCTTTCCCGCTGCGCAACCGCGGTGTTGCTGAGAAAGAGGTTGATGCGAAAGTTACTGAAATCCTTCGCCTCATAGACCTTGAGAGCAAAGCCAAGCGCAAGGCGCAAGGCCTGACTGCGGATGAGAAGCAGAAGATTTCTCTGGGCCGTGGTCTGGTGCGTTCTGATACCAGCGCGATCCTGTTTGATGAGCCACTGACCGTTATCGATCCGCACATGAAGTGGGTTCTGCGCTCTCAGCTCAAACACCTGCACAAGCAGTTTGGCTTTACCATGGTTTACGTGACCCACGACCAGACAGAAGCTCTGACCTTTGCTGATAAGGTTGTGGTCATGTATGGCGGTGAAGTTGTGCAGATCGGAACGCCGGATGAGCTGTTCCGCAAACCACAGCATACGTTTGTTGGGTATTTCATCGGGTCTCCGGGCATGAACATCTTGCCGTGTGAAGTGGATGGTACAATGGCACGCATTGGTGGCCATAGTGTTCCTTTGCCGTGTGGTCTGGACCCTAGAAAGACCGCGCAGAAAACTGAAGTTGGCATTCGCCCGGAATTCGTCAAGCTTGGCGGTGCTGGAGAAGGTCTTCCAATTGAAGTTACTGGTGTTGAAGACATTGGTCGCTACCGCATTTTACGGGGCAAGATGGACGGCGTTGCACTGAATGCAATTGTTGCCGAAGGAATGAGCATTCCGGAAAGTCCAACCGCCATTTTCGATCCAACCCAAACAAACCTTTATGCCGACAGCTGGCTTGTAGGCGAGGAGGCTTGATCCATGGAAAAAACAGTCAACAATAAAGCGTGGTTCATGGTTCTGCCGGTTCTTTTGCTGGTGTCCTTTACCGCTGTTATTCCGCTGATGACCGTGGTGAACTACGCGTTTCAGGATAGCTTTGGGAACAACCAGTTCTTCTGGGTTGGAACTGAATGGTTTACGGACCTTTTGTCCTCTGAACGGTTTCACAATGCGCTTATTCGCAACCTGATCTTCTCCTTCTCAATTCTGGCAATTGAAATTCCACTGGGCATTGGTATTGCGCTTTGCATGCCGAAAAAAGGCTGGGGCGTTCCGGTTTGTCTGGTGTTGATGGCGCTGCCGCTGCTTGTGCCGTGGAACGTTGTGGGGACCATCTGGCAGGTGTTTGGCCGTGCTGATATTGGCCTGCTGGGTTATTTCCTGAACTCCATCGGCATCAACTACAACTATACGCAGGATCCGGTCGCTGCATGGGCAACCGTTATTGTGATGGATGTCTGGCACTGGACAAGCCTTGTTGTGCTGCTGTGTTATGCGGGTCTGGTTTCCATTCCTGAGGCTTACTATCAGGCGGCTCGCATTGATGGCGCATCCCGTTGGGCTGTGTTCCGCTTCATTCAGCTGCCGAAGATGCACAGCGTGCTGCTGATTGCCGTTTTGCTGCGCTTCATGGACAGCTTCATGATCTACACCGAGCCATTCGTGGTCACGGGTGGTGGGCCGGGTAACTCCACGACCTTCCTGAGTATTGACCTTGTGAAGATGGCGATTGGTCAGTTTGATCTTGGACCAGCTGCTGCAATGTCTCTCGTCTACTTCCTCATCATCCTTCTGTTCTCATGGGCGTTCTACACCGTGATGAACAATGCAGGTGGCGAGAAACAACACTACCCAGGTGAGGAGTAAGGTCTATGTCTACAACAACCGGAACTACCGCGATTGACAGTGGTCTTGTTGCAGGTGGACAGGCTCCACGCAGCAAGGCTCGCGCAAAGGCTCGAAGAACAGGAAGCCGTTATTCCTTCCTCGTGCCAACTGTCTACATTACGTTTTTGTTGCTGCCGATCTACTGGCTCTTCAACATGAGTTTGAAGACCAACCAGGAAATCCTCAGCAAGTTCACTCTGTGGCCGGATGAGCCGACCTTTGCGAACTACATGGTGATCTTCACCGATCCAAGCTGGTACAACGGCTACATCAACTCCATCACGTATGTGGCGTTGAATACGGTGATCTCCGTTGCTGTGGCGCTGCCTGCGGCCTATGCGTTCTCTCGCTATAAGTTCGTGGGTGACAAGCACCTGTTCTTCTGGCTGCTGACCAACCGCATGGCGCCTCCAGCAGTGTTCGCGCTGCCGTTCTTCCAGCTTTATTCTGCATTTAACCTGATTGATACGCACATTGCTGTTGCTCTGGCACACTGTCTGTTCAACGTGCCGCTGGCTGTTTGGATCCTTGAAGGCTTCATGTCTGGCGTCCCGAAGGAAATTGACGAGACCGCTTACATTGACGGTTACTCATTCCCGAAATTCTTCCTCAAAATCTTCACTCCACTGATTGCAAGCGGCATCGGTGTGGCTGCGTTCTTCTGCTTCATGTTCTCATGGGTTGAGCTGTTGATTGCTCGGACGCTGACAACAACTGCGGCAAAGCCAATTGCAGCGACGATGACACGGACAATATCAGCCTCTGGCATGGACTGGGGTGTGCTTGCAGCGGCAGGGATCTTAACAATTATTCCAGGTGCCTTGGTTATCTGGTTCGTACGTAACTACATCGCTAAGGGCTTTGCTTTGGGCCGGGTGTAAGAAGGCTGATTAGGAAAAGATCTCATGGAACTTTCTTGGATGGCTTGGACGCAGCCTACGGCGATCTTCTTCATAACGATCGGCCTGCTGATCTCTGGCATGGCAGTTTGGGAATGGCTTGTGCCGGGCGGCGCTCCGCGCAATGGAATTTTGCAGTTTGAAACAACACGCGGCGACCGTTTGTTCGTGACGCTGCTGGGCAGTGCTTTTATCTGCCTGTTTTGGCTTGGGTTTGTTGGCGCAAACCTTTGGTGGGCTCTCTTGGTCTGTGTGGCATACGCGTTTTGCGTTTTCCGCTGGGTTTGAGTTTCGAGCCTTTATCTACGCCAGCCAGTTTGGGAGCTGGCAGCGCAATAATTTATAGTCGGGAGGAATATGCATGAGACGTAATTTGCTAACGTCCGTTGCTTTCGCAACTTTGGTAATGGGTTCCAGTTCTGCATTTGCAGATATGGAAGCTGCGAAAAAGTGGGTGAGCGACGAGTTCCAGCCTTCAACTCTTTCTCAGGAAGAGCAAATGAAGGAAATGGACTGGTTCGTTAAAGCCGCTGAGCCTTTCAAAGGTATGGAAATCAAAGTGGTTTCTGAAACCATTGCGACCCATGAATATGAATCTAAGGTTCTGGCTAAAGCTTTCTTCGAAATCACAGGCATCAAGGTTACTCATGACCTGATTGGTGAAGGTGATGTTGTTGAGAAGCTTCAAACACAGATGCAGTCCGGCGAAAACATCTACGATGCTTACGTCAACGATTCTGATCTGATCGGTACTCACGCTCGCTACAAGCAGGTTCGTAACCTGACTGACTGGATGGCTGGCGATGGTAAAGACGTAACTCTGCCAACCTTGGACGTTGAAGACTTTATCGGTCGCTCGTTCACCACTGGTCCTGATGGCAAGCTGTACCAGCTTCCTACTCAGCAGTTCGCAAACCTTTACTGGTTCCGCTATGACTGGTTCACAAACCCAGAAATCAAAGCTCAGTTTAAAGCTAAGTTCGGCTACGATCTGGGTGTTCCGGTAAACTGGTCCGCTTATGAGGACATCGCTGAGTTCTTCACGAATGATGTGAAAGAAATTGACGGCAAAAAAGTCTACGGTCACATGGATTACGGTAAGAAAGATCCATCACTGGGTTGGCGCTTTACCGATGCATGGCTGTCCATGGCTGGTGCTGGCGATAAGGGTATTCCAAACGGTCTGCCAGTTGACGAATGGGGCATTCGCGTAAACGGTTGTTCCCCAGCTGGTTCTGCTGTTGAACGCGGCGGCGCAACCGATGGTCCTGCTGCTGTTTACTCCATCACCAAATACATTGAATGGCTGAAGAAGTACGCTCCGGCTGAAGCTCCTGGCATGGTGTTTTCTGAGGCTGGTCCAGTTCCAGCGCAGGGTTCCGTTGCTCAGCAGATCTTCTGGTACACTGCCTTCACCGCAGACATGGTGAAAGACGGTATTCCAGTTGTGAATGCAGACGGCACTCCTAAGTGGCGTATGGCTCCTTCTCCCAAGGGTGCTTACTGGGAAGAAGGCATGAAGCTGGGTTACCAGGATGCTGGTTCCTGGACACTCATGAAGTCTACTCCAACTGAAAAAGCAAAGGCAGCTTGGCTCTACGCTCAGTTCACCGTTGCGAAGACAACTTCTTTGAAGAAGTCTCACGTTGGTCTGACTTTTATTCGTGACAGTGACGTTCGTGATGTATCCTTCACAGAACGTGCACCTAAGCTCGGCGGTCTGGTAGAATTTTACCGTTCCCCAGCGCGCGTACAGTGGACACCAACAGGTACCAACGTTCCTGATTATCCAAAGCTGGCTCAGCTGTGGTGGCAGAACATTGGTGATGCGTCTTCAGGTGCAAAAACACCTCAGGAAGCTATGACTGCTCTTGCAGCTGCTCAGGATAAAGTTCTGAGCCGTCTAGAGCGTGCTGGTGTTCAGGGCGAATGTGGTCCTAAACTCAATGAAGTTAAGGATCGCGATTACTGGCTGAACCAGCCGGGCGCGCCTAAAGCGAAACTGGCAAACGAAAAACCAACTCCAATCACCGTTGATTACGACGAGCTGATCAAGAGCTGGGCAGATGCTTCCAAGTAAGCGTCATTTTTCGGGGATACACTTCCAAGACTAAGCGAAAAGCCGGGGCATCTGCTCCGGCTTTTTTGTTTGGGCGATAGAGCATGTCGTGGTGCGCGCACTCATGTGCGAAGCTTGGTTCATAAAGCGGTGATCTTGATCAATAATATTGTTGAGGTACTTGACCTGAAAAATGTCGACAAAGAACCACCTGTAACCAGTGAGGAGCAAGTAAAAGTTGATGTTGGTGACCCTTCCACCCTAATGGGATTGGTCGTAGAACTCTTGTTTTTAAGCCCGCTTTTATCCACCCAACTGCACCACCTTTGACAGCAGCAAATTACTCCCATTAGTATGCGAGCTCTATCAAGCAATTCGCAACCGGAGCACTAGAATGTCGATGACTGAACACTTGGCTGAGCTCTGGGAAAAGCTTGATACTCCTGACTTCAAAAACATCTTCATTGGGCTCAATAAGGAGCAGGTAGAGGCGCTGACTAAGGCAGCTTTAGAGCGCCATAAATTGGGTCAGCGGTTAAGCCCGATTGATGGTGAGTTGGTTGCGATAAAAGGCAATATTGCGCTCAGAGGCCTTCCAACATCTGCTGGGTCTATTGTTTACTCCACCGGAGTTGAGAGTGAGAACGCCCCCGTCGTGCAACGTGTTATAGAGGCTGGCGGAATCCCCATCGGCCCCGCGAACATGACGGAGTTCGCGTTTTCCGGCATAGGCCTGAACCCGCACTACGGCAATGCACCCAATGGAGCGGATCAGTCCAGAGTGCCCGGCGGGTCATCCGCGGGTTGTGCTGCGGCGATCTCCAACGGAATTTGCAATCTGGCAATTGGCAGCGACACCTCCGGGTCCACGCGCGTTCCGGCCGCGTTTCAGGGCACATGCGGATATCGCGAGCTAACGGTGAATCTTGGTGACGGAGTGAATTGCGGCGTATCATAGCAAGTGATTGAGGCTTGCTTTTGACTCCAGAGGAGCTGATACGCCTATGACAGATGATAGTGTTATCCCGCTTGTGCAGCCAGGGGAATTTCAAGATGCACTTACGGAAGTTTTGCGTTCGGGTGCACAGCAACTTTTGCGAGCGGCCATTGAGAGTGAAGTCATGAGCGTGCTTTCGCTTTACTCGGACTTAAAATTACCAGATGGCCGTCAGCGGGTGGTTCGGCATGGGCATTTGCCAGAGCGACAGGTCCAGACTGGCGTTGGGCCAGTCACGGTCAGCAAACCTCGGATCCGGGATCGAGATGAGAATGCAGAAGAGAAAATTCATTACCATTCCAATCTGTTACCTAATTATCTGCGCCGTTCAACCAGTCTTGATGAATTGATCCCAGCGCTCTATTTGCGTGGGGTTTCTACCAATAATGTTCAGCAAGCTTTGAGTGCTTTGTTGGGTGTTGATGCCCCCAACCTTTCACCGGATGTCATCCGCGGCCTTGTCAAAAGCTGGCGATCTTTATGGGAAGAGTGGAAAACCAGAGACCTGTCAGCGCGCAACTACGTTTATATGTGGGCAGATGGCATCTATCTGAAAGCCCGGGGAGAACGGGAAAGTCGCTGTATTCTGGTGTTGATCGGGGCAACACCGGAAGGCAAGAAAGAGCTGATTGGCTTTGATGATGGCTACCGGGAAGATACTCAGAGCTGGCGGGAGCTACTGCTTGCTCTCAAAGCTCGCGGCTTGCAGATCGAACCGAAGTTGGCTGTCGGTGATGGTGCTCTGGGTTTCTGGGCGGCATTGCGGGAAGTCTTTAGCACAACAAAAGCTCAACGCTGCTGGGTCCACAAGACAATGAATGTCTTAAGCAAAATGCCTAAATCCTTGCAGGCCAAAGCAAAGAAAGATCTACAGGATATCTGGATGGCAGAGAACCGCGTAGATGCTGAGACGGCTTTTGATCTTTTCATAGAGAAATTTGAGGCCAAATACCCCAAAGCCACGCAATGCCTTGCCAAGGATAGGATCGAACTGTTGGCTTTTTATGACTTTCCTGCTGAGCATTGGGGGCATATCAGAACCACCAATCCAATTGAATCAACCTTTGCGACTGTGCGCCACAGAACAAGGCAGACCAAGAACTGCCTCTCCCGGGATACTGCAATGCCAATGGTCTTCATGCTGATCAAGGCAGCGGAGAAGCGCTGGCAGAAATTGAGAGGCAAAAATCAATTGCCTAAGATAATACAGGGTGTCATCTTCAAAAATGGCATCGAGAGTGATGCAAACCAAAATCACGCCGCCTGAAACCCATCACCAACTTTTGCGGTTAGCTCGGATATCGCGCAACAATGGGCCGTTACCCTATGGAGGGCGTGGTTCCACTGGCAGCGAGCCTTGATGTGCTTGGCCCTATGGCGCGAGATGTGGATGGCATTCGTGCACTGGACGCGATTATGCACGGTGGTATTACCGAGAATGCTGAACTGGAAAACGCTCAGGTTCGACTTGTTCTGCCAAAGCTTGATGGGTTTGGTGTTTCACCGGAAGTCATGGAGATGTTCGAGCGTTGTGCAGACGGGCTGTCGGCCTCTGGCATTCATGTAGATCGAAGAGACATCAGCGCATTGATGAATACTCATCAGCTTTTTAGTGAGCATGGTACCCTTGTCAGCACAGAAGCAAGAGAACAGATTTGCAAACTTGCAGACCTGAGCAATCCGGAAATTGACCCGCAAATTCGAGCCCGTCTCGAATACGCAATGCCAATGACACTTGGAGAAGTTGCTTACTTGCGAAAGCTCCGTTCTGTCCTACAGGCAGAGATGGCTGCACAGTTGAAGGGAGAGCTTTTGCTCATGCCGACTGTTCCAGATCTTCCGCCGCTGGTTGAAACCGTTGCACATGATACAGCTGCCTTTCAAAAGGCAAACGCTGTGTCCTTGAGATTGACGATGATGACTGCTTTTTTGAACATGCCATCTCTGGCCCTGCCGGTTGATCGCGCCAAGCCATCCCACAGCGTTTCTGTTTGCGGTGTTGCACTTCAGGATGAGGCAGTGCTGGCGGCAGGCAAGAGGATTGAAAGCGCGCTGCGATGATTTGCGGTTTTCAACAGAGGAACGCAAATTTGGCAATTACAACGCAGTTATAACGCAAAAAACGCAAATCCGTTCGTGTGGGGCATATCTGTCATGCATTCATGAGAAAATTTCTGTCTTGTTTTGCCAATAAGCTCATACACCTACTTGAAACGCCTCATTTTCGATATAAAATCTCTCAGCAATTTAAAGGGCATAGTGCGCTTATAATCCGGGGATGATCTATGAGAATGTTAAAGTCATGCGTGACGGCGGCTGCCGTTGTCGCGTTTTCGTTCGCAGCGCAAGCTGAAACACGCGTAACCTACAAATCCGCGAAAACTTCCTCCTCTTACTACCAGATGGCAGTACAGATTGCAGAAGCGATGAAGCAAGCCTCTAACGGCGATATCATTGTAACTGTTGAGGAAAGTCAGGGTTCCGTGCAGAACGTGATGGAATCTGCCGTTCGTCCGGGCAACTACGTTTTCACCACCCCTCCAGTGCTGGTTAAGTTGGCCAAGGGCGGTAAAGCGATGTTTGAAAAGCGCGCTAATCCTAAGTTTGGTGAAATCCGCGCTCTGTTCCCAATTCCATCCCTGACCATGCATTTTGTTGTTGGCGAAGACAGCGGCATCAACAGCTTTGAAGACCTCAAAGGCAAAAAAATCCTGATCGGCAAAGGCTCATTTGGCGCGAAAGAGGGTGCTAAGTACCTGAAAATGTTCGGTCTTGAAGGTCAGGTTGAGCTGGCGGATGTGGAACTTTCCAACGCTGTTCCAGCGCTGAAAAACGGCCAGATTGATGGGTTTGTGACTGCTGGGTCTTACCCTGCGCCAAACGTGATTGAAGCTGCTGCTGGTACCGGCGTAAATGTTCTTTCGCTTTCTGATGATCAGATCGCACAGACCAAACGCACCAAACTAGTGATCCCGGCTGGAACTTATGCTGATCAAGACGCTGATATCACAACAACATCTCTTCCAGTTGTGGCCTACACAACAACGCAGATGGATGAGGCTACCGCCTACGCGATGACCAAAAATTTCTGGGCTCAAAAAGCCAAAATGGGCAAGGGCGCAGCTTGGTGGGATGGCGTAAGCAAAGAGCTTCTCGGCAACATCACCGGCAAAATTCATCCGGGTGCACAGAAGTTTTATGATGAAGCTGGCTTTACAATCACCGACAACCAGCGCTAATCGATAAAACTGTTTTACAGGTAATCAGGCCCGGAGCATCCTTCGGGCCTTTCTCTTCTTAGGCCGTCATCTTGAATATTATACCCCGTTCCATCTGGCTCATTCTCGGCACCACAACTGTTGTGTTCCATCTGGGTTTGATTTTCTCTGGTCTGGTTCCCAATCTGGTGAGCCGGCCTTTGCACATGGCGCTTGCTTTGCCGTGGGCACTCATCTTCATGGCACGTAATCCCCTTGAGAAAGTGACAGGGTATCTGCTCACTGGCTTTGGTGTGTTTGCAGCTGGCTGGATTGCGTGGAACCATTCAGACTTGTCTGATCAGTACGGCTATCTGATTGATGACTTTCAGCTTTATCTGGCGATTGGGTTGCTGGTAACCGTGCTGGAAATGGCACGCCGCGCTATCGGCTGGCCCTTGCCACTGGTTGCGCTGATTGCACTCGCCTACGGTCTTTATGGCCAATATGTCCCCGGCGAGTTTGGCTACGCAGGCGTACCGGTAGAAAGTTTCCTCGGCACCATGACCATTGCGGAAGGTGGGCTCTGGGGCAAATTGACCGGCGTTTCCGTCGGTGTCGTTGCGATTTTCGTCATCTTCGGCGCGTTCCTCAATGCCGGTGAAGCAGGCGCAGGCTTCATGAATGTTGCCGCCGCCGCCGCCGGAAAACTGACAGGCGGAACGGCAAAAGTCTCTGTGATTTCATCCGCTTTGTTCGGGTCCATATCCGGTTCAGCCTCCGCAAATGTTGCCTCAACCGGCGCAATTACGTTGCCTGCGATGACCAAGCTGGGCTACCCGCGCGCGCTTGCCGGTGCTGTTGAAGCGGTTGCGTCGTCTGGTGGTCAGATCATGCCGCCGCTGATGGGCGCAGGCGCGTTTGTTATGGTGGAGTTGACGGGTGTTCCCTACACCGGGATCATGGCAGCGGCCATTTTACCAGCGTTTCTGTACTTTTTTGCCGTCTGGATGGGCATCAACGCCTTTGCATGCCGTTATGAACTGAAAGGCCTTGCGCCGGAAGATCAGCCAAGTACGCGGTCCGTGATCATCACATCGCTGTTCTTCCTCGTGCCGTTCACGGTTCTGCTCTGGTCGATGTTCGTGCTGGGGTACACGCCGCAATATGCAGCTTGTCTTTCCATCATGGTTGCGATGGCGCTGCTGCTGATAGATAAGAATTTTGCAGTGAACTGGCAAAAGATCGGCGAACGCTACGAGCAGGCATTGATGAACTCCGGTAAGCAAGTGGCGATGATTGCTTCTATCATCCTATGTGCCTCCATCATTATCGGAACTTTGGGCGTCACCGGTCTCGGCGTTAAAATCACCTCCCTGATCCTCTCGGGGTCCGGCGGAATGTTATGGCCAGCCCTATTGCTCACCGCGCTTGCCTGCATGGTGCTTGGTATGGAAGTGCCAACGACTGCGGCCTATGTGATCTGCGTTTCCGTTGCTGGTCCAGCCTTGATAAATATAGGGTTGGAGCCACTTCAGGCGCACCTGTTTGTGTTTTGGTTTGCGCTTCTTTCCACCATCACGCCACCAGTCTGCGGAGCCGTATTTATTGCGGCTGGTATGGTCGGGGAAAACTGGTTAAAGGTCGCCGCGTTTGCCATGGCGCTCGGCATAGGACTCTACCTTATCCCACTGGGAATGATAGCAAATCCGGCTTTGATCACGCTCATCAGCTCACCGGTCTGGTCTTTGCTCGCCGCCGTAAAAGTAGGTCTAGCACTAACCGCAATCTCCTACGGTGTCATTGCACCCTTCAAGCTTTTAACAAGGGTTGGGTTGATTATAGGCGGCGGAATTATACTGTTCATCTAAGGCGATGACATGAATAAAAACAGGCGCTTATCAGATCTGATGAGTGCCTGTTTTTGTATTTAGTCAGCTAGATCGAATTCAAGCTTGTTCTGCGAACTGGGTTATCTGAGTAATCTTCATAACTTCGTCGTAGACCTGCGGTGCCGCGCCTAAAACTGGATACGGGGCACTTGGGTTTTCCGTGGTAGGAAAGGGGAGTACTTTCCCGCCAGCTTCTTCAATCAGGCAATACGCCGCCATGCAGTCCCAAGCGGACATGAGCGGTTCGACGTAACCCACCAAGCGACCTGCGGCGACCCACGCCAACATCAGAGCACCAGAGCCATAACGCGTGTAGCTCACGCCTGCTGACATCAGGTCTTCAAACATCTTGCCGATTTGTTTTGGTGTAACACGGTCATTTGCGCCAACACCCAACATGCCGGTTTGCAGATTAAACCGATCGGTCACGCGAACCGGTAACCCGTTGAGTGTTGTGCCTTTTCCGCGCATTGCGGCAAAGCGTTCACCCAGTACTGGCACGTCGATAATGCCAATTGCAGGGCCGTCTTTATCTGTAACCGCGATACAAACACACCAACCGGGAAGGCCGTTCAAGAACGGCGCGGTTCCGTCAATTGGGTCAATCACCCACGTGTAACCGGTTAAGCCTTCAACATATCCGAATTCTTCCCCGAGTTGTGCATCCTCAGGAAAACTCTCGGAAATCAGGCTGCAGATTTTCTGCTCAACGGCCTTATCCGCTTCAGAAACAACATCCTGAGGATGCCGCTTTGTATCGATATCTAACGCATTGCGATTGGCGAAATGTTGGAGTGCAAGCTCAGCCGCTTGATCGGCAATTTTTTGCGCCGCGTTGAAGCGTTTTTCCAACTCTACTGCTTGGTCTAGACAAGTATCGGCAATCATTTTTTGCCGCCGATCAGTGCCAGACCGCGTATATCGAAATCGATACCGACATTCGTTCCGTTTTCAAGCTTATGATTGGTGTTGTTATCAATTACAAAAAGGTCACCAAGGTCACTCATGACTTCATACTGGAAATGATCTCCAAGGTAGGCCGCACTTTTGATTTTACCCGTTAGACCCGTTTTATTTTCTCTGCTCAGCTTGATTGAATTTGCCCGCGCAGCAAGCTTAGCTTTGCCAACACTGTGGTTTCTGTTGCGCAGAGAGTACTTCGCATCGCCAATAGCAATGTGAGCAGCGTCATCCATAATGCTACTGATTTCACAATCAAGGATATTGGCCTCACCAATAAAGTCGGCGATGAACTCGGACGCAGGGCTTTCGTAAAGCTCGAAAGGTGTTCCGTCCTGCTCAATCTTGCCGTCACGCATAACCACGATACGGTCAGACACTGCGAGTGCTTCTTCCTGATCGTGAGTGACGTAAACAGCTGTGAAATCAAGTCGTTGCTGAATTTCGCGGATTTCAGTTCGGACAAGACGACGAAGCCGTGCATCAAGGTTGGAGAGCGGCTCATCCAGCAACAAGACTTGCGGTTCCAGAACAAGGGCCCGAGCAACGGCTACGCGTTGTTGCTGTCCGCCGGATAGCTCGGAAGGTAGGCGTTGCGCTTTTTCACGTAGGCCCACCAGATCGAGGCCGTTGAAAGCAAGCTCTTCGGCGTCTTTGAAACCGCTGGACTCCAGTCCGTACTTCACGTTTTCCAACACAGTCATATGCGGAAACAACGCGTAGGACTGGAACACCATGGATACATCACGTTCATTTGGCGGCAGGCGTGTTACGTCCTCGCCGCCAATCATAATGCGGCCAGAGGTCGGCGTTTCCAGCCCTGCAATCATGCGCAGGGTTGTGGTTTTGCCACATCCTGATGGGCCGAGAAGCGTCACCAGCTGACCTGCCTCAATCTCGAGATTTAGGTCTGAAATTGCTGTAAAGTCGCCGTAGTTTTTGCCGACATTTTCGAAGTGGACTTGACCAAATTTGGAATGTGTCATGCTGCGACTTCCTTAAGTTTGCCCCGAGCAGGTGATTTTTGAGTGGCTTCTGTGCGGCGGAGTTTTCGTTCGCCTACAATCAGTTGGAACCCGACAATGACGCTGAGCATCACAAAGATCAGTACGGAGCTGTAGGCAATTGCCACGCCGTACTCGCCGTTTTCAACCAGACCAACAACGTAGGCTGTCGCCATATTGTACTTTGCGCTTACGAGGAAAATAACCGCAGAGATGGACGTGATGGCCCGCACGAAACTGTACACCAGCGCGGCCTGAATGGCAGGACGCAGAAGCGGTAGGATCACTTTTCGAAGTGTCCGTGCACTGTTAGCGCCAAGCGTCAGAGATGCCTCATCCAGGTTCTTATCAAGCTGAGACATAGCGGCGACACCGCCGCGTACACCCACTGGCATGTTACGGAAAACAAAGCAGAAAATTAGGATGAGAGCCGTGCCGGTCATCTGCAGCGGTGGCAGATTGAAGGCCAGAATATAGCTGATACCGATAACAGTGCCCGGAATTGCGAAGCTCATCATCAGGCCAAATTCAAAGGCTGATTTACCCGGGAAGTCCTGACGAACAATGAGCCATGCGGAGAGAATACCGACGGCAGCTGTCAATGGTGCAGCGGCAAGGGCAATCCACATGGTGGTCCAGAAGCTGTTCCACGCAACGCCTGTGAAGGCGAAACCATTTTCAAACGAGATCGCAAAAGCAGTGATGTAATGGTCGAATGTAACGCTGTGATCCAAACCCCAGACTTTCACAAAACCACCAAACAAGATTAGGCCGTAAACAGAGATCGTAAACAAGCTCCAGAACGCAACCACTGTACCAACTGGGATGGCGATGCGTCGTGGCAGTTTGGCATGGCGTCCACCATCGCCTTTGCCAGTCACAGTTGCGAAGTTCCGTTTTCCAAGCCAGACACGTTGTGCGTAGAATGCTGAAAGGGTGAAGAATAACAGGACGGTTGCAAGCACGGCTGCGCGGGATGGATCGCTTTGTGCGCCAACAACAGCGAAGAAAATCTCAGTTGAAAGCACGCCGCCGTTTCCACCCAAGACCATCGGGTTCCCGAAATCAGCCATGGACTCGATGAAGCCGATCAAAAAGGCATTTGCCAGACCCGGTGCCATCAACGGCAATGAGATTTTGCGGAAGGTTCTCCAACGACCAGATCGCATTGTCTGGCTTGCTTCTTCCAGAGACGGGCTGATGCCTTCAACAACACCCACCAACACGAGGAAGGAGATTGGCGTAAAGCTGAGCATCTGTGCAATCCAGATACCCGGAAGACCATAAATCCAGCGCCCGAGTTCCAAACCTGTTGCAGCTTCAATGGATTCAGTCACAAACCCAGTCCGGCCCATCATCAACGTCAGCGCTAAACCAATCACAAAGGGCGGGGTAATGATTGGCAGAATGCTAAGAAGACGAAGGCTCTTGCGGAACGGCATTTGGGTCCGCGTTACCATCAATGCAAAGGCGAGGCCGAGTGCCGTGGAGCCCGCTGCGGTGCAAATTGCGAGGAACAGTGTGCGCCATGCAATGCCACACTTACCGCCCGCCAGACAGGAGAGCTTCCAGATTTGTGGGTCGGTTATATTTCGGGCCACACCTTCTGTTGTGAAGTTGCCGCGAAAATCCTGAAACGCGCCAGCGAACATAGACAGGATTGGATAGAAAACGAATGTAACGACCAGCAATATCAGCAGGGTCACTGCGGAAAGCACAATCGCGTCGCCCTTTAAGGCGCCTTTTTCGGCAAGGCCGAATGAGATAAACCCTGCGAATGACAGAATGAGGAAGATAGCACCCGCACCGAAGGCAGGCTGACCGTCGACAGCGCCAAAGGTTGTTGCTAGCAAATTCCAGTTCCAGCCGCGCAGGCCAATAGACATGCCCTCAACGACCATCCAGACCAAACCGATGGCCCCGATTAGCGCAAGCCGATTTCCTCGGCCACCCGGCTTTCTCTTAAGGCGCAGAAAAGCCGCAGATATCAGCAACAGCAGCACGGGTAGCAATTGCCATTTGCCTGAAAGCAGCTGGACAAAACCGGGCCAGTGGCGATCATTAGTCAAGAAATCGGCAACCCATTCAAACGCAAAAAAGCCGCTGCGAATGTGGTACCAAGGCAATATAAACAACCCAAGGACGCCGCCAATTATGGCGAGGTCCAGCCGACGATTTTCATTTGTCATTTGGAGAAACCAGAATTTGAGGGAGACCGGGGCAGAACAAAGCCTGCCCCGATTTTAATCAGTTAGCGGCTGCGCCTACTTCCATGTCCCAACGAGCAAGCAGGTTTCTGCGACGGTCACTGCTTCCGTACTCAGCAAAGTCATAGTCGATGAGTTTGATATCGCCGAGCTTTGGAGCTGCTTCCGGTTGGGTAGACCCTTTGTTGGAAGGGATCTGGTAGGATCCTGTTTCCGCCATCAGGTTCTGTGCTTCCGGGGTCAAAACCCAGTCGTAGAACACTTTGGCAGGTTCTGGGTTCGGGCTGCCGTCGATCAAAGACATTGAACCAATTTCGTAGCCAGTCCCTTCACAAGGAGCAACAACTTCAATCGGGAAGCCTGCTTCTGCCTGCTTTACAGCATCGTGCATGAAGACGATGCCAACACCAGATTCGCCGCGTGCTGCCGCTTTCACAGGCGCACTGCCGGATTTGGTGTACTGTGTCACGTTTTTGCCAAGCGCTAACAGGTATTCAAATGCTTCGTCTTCGCCCATAAGCTGAACAAGCGTTGCCAGAGCGGTGTAAGCGGTGCCCGATGAGTTCGGATCAGCGATAGAAATTTCGCCGACTAACGAGTCATCTAGCAGGTCTGCCCAACATTTAGGGCCCGCAATGCCTTTTTTGGCGAGGATTTCTGTGTTGTAACCCCAACCCAAAGCACCGGAGTAAACGCCAACTGTGCGGAAGCCAGAGGTCTCTGCCTGAGCAACAGCCCATGGCAACAACTCTGCCAGCATAGGTGATTTGTACTCTGCGGTGAGCAGATCATTCGCAGCCTGCAGATGCGGATCGCCCGTGCCACCCCACCATACGTCTGTCTGAGGATTGCGCGCTTCTGCACGGATTTTTGCGTATGCTTCGCCAGAAGAAAGGCGGATCATGCTGACATCAACACCATGGCCTTCTTCAAACTTCATCGCCAGCTTTTCACAAAGAGCGTTGTCTGCGGAACAAATGATACTGAGTTCATCAGCTGAAGCTGCACCGCCGGCCGCAATCAGAGTCGCACCTAATAATGCTGTTTTGATCGTTCTCATGTTTATTCTCCTCCCAGAGCACGTTGTGTACACGTGTACATAATATACTTACAAAAAAAAGTGCAATGTCAACTTTATTCCAATAAAGGCCCATTCAGTTTAATGTTATTAGCTGGTAGAAATGTGCAACCGTGTTCAAATTTCGGCGTAAATTGATGTCAGACAGACAGCCTCAGAAAAAGCCACAGGTAACAGCAGAAGACGTTGCTCGTCACGCTGGAGTATCCAGAGTATCAGTCTCCAGGACGTTTACTCCTGGGGCGAGTGTTTCGGCTTCAACCCGCGGAAAAATCTTGGAATCCGCAGAAATACTAGGGTACCGGGTTAACCGGCTTGCGAGCAGTCTCAACCGCTCTGAGAGTGGGATCGTGGCTCTTATTGCTGCTGAGATCGAGACACCTTATCGATCTGCTATGATTGCAGCGCTGACTGAAAAACTACAGGCTGCTGGTAAGGTCACCATGTTGATCAATACCAGTGGATATGAGGAGCGGGTGAAGGATGCATTGCTGCAGGCGATTAGTTTTCGCACAGAAGCAGCGATTATTTTGTCTGGTACACCGGATCTATCTTTGGCGGATACATGCTTCAGCAATGGCATGAGGCTCGCTCTCATCAACCGCGAAGATGATTTTCCCGGTGCGCTCCTGATTGGGCCGGATAATGAGGCCGCGGGTAGAACTGCTCTCAACGCACTTTTGCGTGCAGGCTGCAAGACGATCGCACTTGCAAACTCAGCCAATGCGACCTCCAGTATTTTGGAACGAGAACATGGCTTCCTCGATGCCGCAAAAGAAGCGGGTGTTCCAGTTATTCGCGAGATTTCCGGTGTGACCTCTTATAAAGCCGGGCTGGAGATTGGTACTTCTTTGATGGACAGAGAGGACCGGCCTGACGGTGTGTTCTGTACGACAGACCTGATTGCGTGCGGAGTAATTGATGCCGCGCGTCAACGGTTCGGGCTTCTGACACCGGACGACCTCTCTGTGATTGGGTTTGACAATATCCCTCAAGCAGAATGGGAAGGGTATGCCCTAACGACCTTCGCACAGTCCACAGATCTGATTGCTGAGAAGTGTCTTGAATGGTGCACGACCCAACAAACAACCACTCAAACGGTTAAGCTGCCCGCAAAGTTTGTGTGGCGCAACAGCGTGAAGAAATGCAACGTGCCTCCAAAGTGAACGCCTGCGTAAGCGGAGTTAGTGTGCGCCAGAGGATATGATGATGGCTGATTACAGGCCACTTCGGCTGTATTGAAGGCATGGGGGCAGCTCCCAAACGATCCTTAATGCGAGAAGGATTACACTGATCTCGCAAGCAAAACAGAACGTTCCTCCCATTTTTGCGGTTGCAGAAGCGCTCTCTGCTTCAAACTGAGAACATGACTAGATTTTATTACTGTGAGAACTAGTCGCGTCCGGGTGAGAAAATATTAGTGAGGTTGATTGTCTTAAGTCTGATTTGGAAGGATGGCTTTCTTCCTACACCTCTGGGTTATACTCTGTAATCCTGAGACTGAAAATTGAAGCGCGTGGGAGACACTGATGAAGTTTATTGAAGCAGGTATGCTCAACGTGGCGTATAAGGATGTTGGTCCAAAAGCCGGTGTTCCTGTCTTCCTGCTTCATGGTTTTCCATATGATGTGCATTGTTATGATGAGGTTTGCGTCATTCTGGCAAACCGTGGTTTCAGGTGCATCATTCCTTATCTGCGTGGCTTTGGACCAACGCAATATCTCTCCTCGCAAATGCCGCGTTCCGGTCAACAGGCCGCTCTGGCGTTTGACTTGCGCTCTCTTATGATTGCACTGGAAATTCCCGAAGCGATAATGGCCGGTTACGATTGGGGCGGACGGGCCGCGTGTATTGCAGCAGCTCTTTGGCCGGAAAAGGTGAGGGGGTTGGTGAGCGGCGGTGTCGCCTACAACATCCAGAACATCCCCGCGGCTTACCGACCAGCTGACCCGAGGGATGAGCACCTTTTATGGTACCAGTATTACTTCCATAATGAGCGCGGCAAAAATGGTTTGGAGGAGAACCGGGAAGACCTCACCAAACTGTTGTGGCAGCAGTGGTCTCCCAACTGGGATTTCTCACGGCGCACCTTCCGGGAAACTGCGGAGAGTTTTGATAATCCCGACTTTGTTGAGACGGTTATTCATTCCTACCGGCACAGGTTTGGTTTGGTCGCGGGCGATCCTGCGGTTGAAAAGCTGGAAGTGTTGTTAACCGCTCAACCCAAGATCAATGTGCCAACGATTGCACTGCTTGGCGCAGGCGATGGCGTCTCCCCGCCGCGGCAAAGCAAGGAACATCATCACAACTTTACCAGCTTTTACGAAGTGCGTGTTGTTGACGGAGTTGGTCACAATCTGCCTCAGGAAAACCCTGACGCCTTCGCAAATGCCGTCATTGAGATTGCAGATCGTACAGATACATAAAAAAACGCGGCCAACCGAATAGGGGTGATTGACCGCGCTGAAGCTATTGTTTTTGCTTGTGAATTACGCCTAAGCTGGCACGGCCTGCTCTTGCACAACCGTGCGAAGTCGTTGGGCGGCCTCCCACATATCTGCATGAGAATGATAGAGCGGTGACAGGCCAAACCTCATCGCGTCTGGATAGCGGAAGGAGGAAGTTATGTTCTTCTCCATCAACGCTTCAACCACTTTGTTTCCCTCGCCCGGAACACGGATGCAGACATGTCCGCCGCGCTCATCGTAATTTTCAGGGGAGGCAAGCTGCACGCCCAGATCACCACATTGCTCTTTGATGAGCGTAACCAGTGTTTCGCTTAGAGAGCGATGCTTCGCCCAAACCTGCTCTGGCTCAACGGTATTCCAGATCTCTGCCGCACACCAGAATATCTCGTTGGCAATCACCTGCGGAGTGCCCGTCATATGGCGCAGAACGCCTTCTGCCGGTTCAAACTGCTCGGAAAACGAGAATATATCTGCGTGACTCATCCAGCCTGAAATTTCCGGCCAGATCTTGTTCTGATGCTTTTTGTTGACGTAAAGCCATGCGGGTCCACCGGGGCCGCCACACAGGTATTTATAGCCGCACCCAACCGCAAAATCTGTTTGCGTGCCTTCCATGTCCAGCGGGATAGCACCAGCAGAATGAGAGAGATCCCAAAGCGTAAGTGCGCCAACAGACCGAGCCTTGGCGTTGATTTCCGCTATGTTGAAACGGCGGCCAGAGCGGTAATCCACCTGAGATAGATAGACCACTGCAACGTCTTCTGTGATGGCGTCCAGAATGTCCTTTTCAGGGTCCGCGTAGACAACTATCAGCTGGTCACTATGAGCGTTTTCAAGCCCTTGTGCCACATGCAGGTTGGTGGGAAATGTGGTTTTTTCGCTCAAAACCACATTGCGACCGGGGTTGAGCTTAAGGGCATCTGTCAGCAACTTAAACAGGTTCAGCGTGGTGTTGTCATAAGCAAGTGTGTCTTCCGGTGCGGCTCCGATCAAACGACTGATCGCAGCGCCAATCTGCATTGGGCGGGCCATCCAATTGGCGGCGGCCCAACTCGCACTGCGTTCGTCAGCCCATTCATGCTGAAGCACTTGTGCAAGATGTGCGGGGACTGATTTCGGCATGGAGCCGAGAGAATTCGCGTCTAAGTGCACAAAACCGGGGCGTTCTTGAAACAAATCTTTGCAGTGCTTGAGCGGGTCTTTTTCGTCCAGCGCTAGAATATCATCATAATTCATCGTGTTTCCAATCTTCACATGGGGTTTGCATAGGGGCAAAGAGGCTGGCTAAGGTGCAACCTCGTGAACATTGGTCTCAAAGCTTCCCGGTAGAGAAACTTCCAGAATTTCAAGATCCTCAGAACCATTCAACAGGGATGTTTTCATCTCTGGTGGTATGACAAACGCATCACCTGCCTTCAACTCGTGGGCTTTGCCCTCTTCGTTGACAAGGGTCACGCTGCCTTCCATCACAAAGGAGAACAGAATGTCGGATGTGTGGCTGGTGACAGCACCAGTCGGACCAGTCGTAACGCGGGCCACCTGCACATTAGCAACCTGTTTTGTTGCTGTACCGATGCCGGTATCGCGGCACTCAAATCCCTCAAGACGGAAGGGCTGCCATGTAGCACTATCTAATTGATGGCGAACGAACTTTTGTCCCTGAAACTCGCGTTCTGGATTAACACTGGTGTTTGGCAGGTCCATCTCGTGGTCGATACTGGTGACGTGTTCAGCAGGGACACCAATCTCAATCACTTCCAACTCACCGGAGCTTTCCAGCACACGGTGGCGAATCTCGGGAGGTTGAATAACGCAATCACCCGCTTTGAGGATAAATGGCTCACCCTGGTCTTCATAAACAAGGCGCACCCAGCCGTGATAGCAGAAAATAAGCTGAAAACCGACGGTGTGGTAATGCACCATATCCGGAACTGGACCGGCATCTGGAATGCGGATGTGAGAGGCGATGATGCTGCCGCCCAACCGATCCGGGATCAGGTCGCGATATTGCATACCGGCGCGGCCAATGACCCATGGATCATTATCGATCATGTGCCTGACGATAAAGGAATGCTGGGTTTTGGGCATTTCCAGAACCGGAGAGGCATCAACAATCTCGATTCTAGTGCCATTGGGTGCCGTTAGCTCGGTTTGCCCACCCGCAAAACTTGCCGGTTCTTTACACAGTAACCGCAGAGTTCCGGGCTTTTCAGGAGCCCCTTTTTCCAGCCGAACGCGTAATCCGTGACCGGACATCACGGCAATAGCTGGATTATCAGCTGGGAAAATCATATCGAGCTTCATGCCGAGGACCTTGCTGAAAAACGGCAGGTCCT
Organism: Pseudovibrio sp. Tun.PSC04-5.I4; assembly: GCF_900104145.1. Lineage (NCBI taxonomy): Bacteria > Pseudomonadati > Pseudomonadota > Alphaproteobacteria > Hyphomicrobiales > Stappiaceae > Pseudovibrio > Pseudovibrio sp. Tun.PSC04-5.I4. The sequence continues at coordinate 522,774 of NZ_FNLB01000001.1, forward strand.
CCTTTAGATCGTTGGTTGGCAATCGGACTTCAGCAGATGCAATGTGATCTACCTTGGTTTCTAACTGTGCCATTTGATGTCCCTCCCAGAATTTCAAATGTGATTATCGGAATTGTGTAGCGGGTGTTTATTCACCCTCATCTTTAAGATGTGTGGCATCAATCGTCGCGATCACGAGAATGCGCGCCGGAGTATCGCCAGCACAAACGTAGGCGTGTTTCATAGAGCTGTCGAAATAGATGGAATCTTCCGCCTCAAGCAGCAGTGGGGCGTAGTGTTCTGAATGCAAATGCAAGCATCCATCCAACACCATCAAAAATTCTTCACCCGGATGCGCGTGTAATCCATCTACATCTTCCAGTGTGCGGCCAGCTACAATATCAATGGCAGGGTTCATCTTTTTATTGGTGATGTCGTTGCATAAAACCTGTGCGCTGTAGCGTTCTGTTTCCAAAGAAACACCCTGCCCCTTGCGCGTGATGCTGCGAATACCGCTGCGGGCAGGACAGCCTGTGCTGTCAAAAAACGCGGACATATCTACGTTGAGCGCTTGCGATAAGACATATAGGTTTGCCGCACTCATCAGCGTCTGGTCATTCTCCACACGGGATAATGTTGCCTCTGAGATCCCGGTGCGCGCGGAAAGCTCGCTGAGCGATAGTTGCTGGGCCTTGCGGAAGGCTTTGACGCGTTCGCCAATATGAAGTTTCTCCGGCATTTTCATGCTGGTAGATTTTCGAGGCATTGCTGCTGTGTTTCTTGTTTCACCCTGCAAAATTTACCGCGCCTCGCTCAATTAACTTGCTTACTTGCTCGTATCCAAACGTGTTGAAGCACACAATAGAATGACTAATTTCATAAATGCAAGAGAATTTCATATTTGAAATATTGAGGCGCGTGTATTGCGGAGAATATGTCCATTGATGCGTCGTGACTATCAAACTCAATCGCTGCAAATGCAGAAAACAGCAGTTTATGCGGTTACTTGCACGTTTGGAGAGGTGATTGACAGCATCTTGCGTATGTGCAAGTGTTTCTACGTATTGCTCCGTTTGTAGCGGTGAAAATCTCTAGATTTAGAGAGAATTGCTGAAAACAATGAGGCCAAAGCTTCCCAACCGGTGCAATACAAATGGGAGGGATTTATGAATAAGACACTTTTGATGCTAACGACGGCAGCATGTATATCATTTGCTGGGGCAGCCGGCGCTGCGGACATTAAAGTTGGGGCACTGATGGGCGTGACAGGGCCTCTCGCCAACTTTATTCCACCGATTCTCAACGGGGCAAAACTCGCTGAAGCTGACGTGAACAATGGCGGTGGTTTGTTGGACGGACACACCATGAAGCTTGTTGTTGCGGACAGTCAGGGATCGGCACAGCCATCCGTTGATGCAGCCGGTAAACTGGTCAACATCGAGAACGTTGTTGCTATCATGGGGGCGTTGTCCTCAGGTGCGACCATTGCTGCGGCGAACGCAGTCGCGATACCGAATGGCGTGCTGCAGGTTTCACCAACAGCGACCGCGCCTAGCATGACCAATCTGGAAGACAATGATTACGTCTACCGCATTGTTCCAAGCGATAACTATCAGGGCAAAGTGCTTGCACAAGCTGTGATGGAAGATGGTTTGAAAAAGGTTGCAATTACATACGTTAACAACGACTACGGCGTTGGTATTGCCAACACATTCAAGACTGAATATGAGAAATTGGGCGGGATCGTCACCAAATTCTCCAAGCATGAAGACAAGAAAAACTCCTACCGCGGCGAGCTTGCAACGATGGCATCCAGCGGTGCAGAAGCACTCGTTGTTATCGCTTATGCTGCCGGTAGTGGCGCCAAGATCGTCAAGCAATCCTTGGAAAATGGCTTCTTCGATAAGTTCATTGGCACTGATGGATTGCGTGATGACATCCTGATTCAGCAGGTCGGCGCTGAAGCTCTTGCGAGTTCCTTCTTCACCTCACCAAGTTCTCCGGGATCAAATGCAGCTGCAGAAGCGTTCCATGCTCGGTTTGATAAGGAGTTTGGCGGCGGGTCTGACAAGCCATTCGTGGATCAGTCCTATGATGCTACCATGCTGATTGCATTGGCTATTCAGCAAGCAGGGTCAACAGATCGCGCAGCGGTTAAGGATGCACTTCGCTCAGTTGCAAATGCTCCGGGTGAAGTTGTTGGCCCAGGTGAATGGGCGAAAGCGCGTGAGCTGATCGCAGCGGGTAAAGACATCAACTATGAGGGTGTTTCTGGCACGCACGAGTTTGATAAAAATGGTGACGTAGCTGGTTACATTGGCAAGTATGTTGTCGAGGGTGACAGCTACAAGCAAACCAAAATCTTCAAATAATTCAGTTCTTTGCTGCAAGAAAACTGATGACAGTTGAATGAGTTGGCTGGGCTTTCAGGAGCCCGGTCATGCTCGGCTATGCCGTGATGGTACGGCCTATGAGATTTTGGGAATACGTATGATCCAGCTTGAGAATGTTTCAAAGCGATTTGGTGGATTGACTGCGGTTCACAACTGCACATTTTCAATTCCAACCGGTCAAATTACCGGGCTTATCGGGCCCAATGGTGCGGGAAAGACCACTGTTTTCAATATGATAGCGGGCCTTTTGCAACCAACCAGCGGGCTGGTTCTGCTTGATGGTGAGGACATTACTGCGTTGCCTGCGCATAAACGGCAGGGGAAAGGGCTTTACCGGACTTTCCAATTGGCGCACGAGTTCTCACGCATGACTGTGCTGGAGAACCTGATGGTGGCGGCGGATAGCTCCACCGGGGAAAACGTGCTGAACGCCATCTTTCGGCCCTCTCGTTTCAGGAAACAGGAGCAGGCCGCCTACGGTAAGGCCAAGGAAACATTACGGTTTTTGGAAATCGAGAAACTTCAGGATGAGCTGGCGGGCAACCTTTCCGGCGGGCAAAAGAAGCTGCTGGAGTTGGGCCGCACGCTGATGCAGACGCCTAAAGTCATCCTGTTGGACGAAATTGGCGCGGGCGTGAACCGCAGCCTGCTTGGCAAGATCGCCGACAAGATTCAGCAGTTGAATGATGATTTCGGCTACACCTTTTGCCTGATTGAGCATGATCTGGATTACGTTTCCCGGTTGTGTGACGAGGTTGTCGTTCTGGCGCAAGCTACTGTTTTAACAACAGGAACCGTTGACAAAATCAAACGTGACGAGCGTGTGATCGAGGCCTATTTCGGCGGCGGCAAGTATGAGGGCGTCCATGCCTGAACCAATTTTGAACATCCAGAACCTGACCGCAGGCTATGGCGCAACACCCATCATTAGCGACGTTAATTTATGCGTTGAATTGAAAGGTATTGTCGTAATCGTGGGACCAAACGGGGCTGGCAAGTCCACCTTGCTGAAATCCGTCTTCGCGCTCAATAAATATTTTTCCGGCGCCATAGAATTTATGGGTAGCTCGATTGTCGGGGTCAAAACCGCTGAGCTCGTACCGATGGGTATTTCGGCTGTTCCGCAAACCAGCAATGTGTTTGCCAATTTGACCGTGCGTGAAAACTTGCAGGTGGGAACGTATGCAGCTCCCCCCAAAAATCCCGCTGCGACATTGGACATGATCCTGACGCTGTTTCCTGACCTGCGTGAAAAGCTCAACCAACCAGCGGGCCAGCTCTCGGGTGGTCAACGGCAGATGGTGGCCATCGGACGGGCGATGATGAGCGATCCTAAGCTGTTGTTGCTGGACGAGCCAACCGCCGGTTTGTCGCCTGCTTATCTGGAGCGGATCTTTGATTTGATCCTGCAAATTCGGGATGCGGGCATCTCTGTGTTGCTGGTGGAACAGAACGCAAAACAAGCGTTGCGCATTGCAGACATGGGATACGTGCTGGTCAACGGCAAAAACGGATATACGGATACGGGCAAAAACCTTCTGGCGAATGATGAAGTGCGACACGCATTTCTTGGGGGAGGGTTGCCAGCATGATTGATTTCATCAACTACTATCTCATACCGGGCATAACCCTCGGCAGTATCTATGCGTTGGGCGCGGTCGGGATCTCGATGATCTTCGGCATCCTACGGTTTGCGCACTTTGCACATGGTGATTTGATGACCACCGGCGCTTACATCGCGCTGACGGCAGTCTGGACGCTCGGTATTCCGGCACTGGCCGCTATTCCAATTGCAGTCGTTGGCACGGCTCTGGTGGCGCTGCTTCTGGATAAGGCGTTTTACAAACCCCTGCGAGATCTACCCACCATTTACACAGTGATCGCGTCCTTTGGTGTGGCTTTGATTTTGCGTTCAACCATTCAGCTGGTGTGGGGCACAGATTCTCAGGTCTATGTCACAGGGTTTCAAAAACCTCTGATCTGGTTTGACACATTCCGCATCGCTCTGCGGCATATGCAAATCATCGCGTTTACGGTGGTTATAGCCATCGTGCTGCACTTCTTCCTTACTTACTCCAAAACCGGCAAGTCCATGCGGGCGGTGTCCGATGATCCAGAATTGGCGCGAATTGCCGGGCTGGATACCGAGAAGATCGTTCGCTGGACATGGATTATCGGCGGTGGCCTTGCAGCCATCGGCGGCGTGTTTGTGGGTTTGGATACGGACATCCACACCAACTTAGGCTGGAACCTGTTGCTGCCTATGTTTGCGGCCGCTTTGCTTGGCGGAATCGGGCGACCATTGGGGGCTATGTTGGGCGGGCTGATCATCGGCATTGCGGAGGAGATCTGCACGTTCCCAATTATGGATATAGAGATCATTTCGCCGAGTTATAAAAGTGCGATTGCCTTTGTTCTCATGATCGCGCTGCTGCTCTTCCGCCCACAAGGCTTGCTGAAAGGGAGGGTGCTCTGATGGAACTCGCAGGACTGTTTTTCTACTTCGTTTCCTTCCTCACCATGGCTGGTATTTATGCAGTCATCTGTCTGGCGCTCAACATCCAATGGGGCTTTGGCGGTCTGTTTAATGCTGGCATTGCAGGCTTTTATGCCATTGGCGCGTATTCTGCGGCGATTGTCACCTCAACAGCCACATCAAATCATGTTGGTGGGTTTCAACAGCCGATCTTTGTGGGCATGGCAGTTGCGGCTGTCATTGCTGGTCTTGTTGGCTGGGGCATTGCGCGGCTTTGTGTTTCCCTCAAAAGCGATTATCTCGCCATGGCAACCATTGGCATTGCGGAGATTATCCGGCTGGTGATTGTCAATGAGGAGTGGCTGACAAACGGGAGCTTGGGCGTTTCCAACATTCCACGCCCGTTTGAAGGCATGTTCAAAGGGCAAACAGCGGCAATTGTCTTCGTTTTGTTCGTCTGGATGATTGTGTTGCTGACCTATTTTGTGTCCCACCGGCTGCACCAAAGCCCATGGGGCAGGGTGCTGCGGGCGATCCGCGACAATGAGGATGCAGCTGCATCCATTGGCAAGGATGTGCAGTCCTTCCGCACACAAACGTTTGTTATTGGCGCGATCTTTATGGCACTGGCTGGGGCGTTGAGTGCGCACTACTTCAAGTACTTCAGCCCGGATGCAACAGAGCCGATCCTGATCACGTTTCTTGCATGGGTTATGTTGATTGCCGGGGGAAGTGGCAACAACAAAGGCGCCATTGCAGGGGCGCTGATCGTTTGGGCGATCTGGTCAATGACGGAAATCCTCACCGGCTTCCTCCCCTCAGAGTGGGCGACCCGGTCCTCCTACATGCGTATGTTGATGATTGGCTTGTTTTTACAATTCGTCCTGCAACGCTATCGCTCTGGACTGATACCGGAAAAAGCACCTAAGTTGGATTTGGGGTAATTTGATCACATGGAGGGGCGATAGGGATCGCCCCTCCATGTGATGTAACCTATGCCGCCGTCAACGTAAGCGCGTCCAGCTCTTCGAACGGCAGGCCAACATATTCCTCTGCAAGGGCGCGTTGATGGGCTTCGTTTTGCAACAGCAGCTCGTAGCTGTTGTGTTGGATTTTGGAATCGAAGCCGTTCATATCGGGGAAGACGTGCATCATCTGCGTCATTCTCCAGGAGAAGTTCTCGGAACTCCAGACACGGCGTAGCGCAAGCTCAGAATAACGTTGAAGATGCGTTGGCCTATCGCTTTTGATCTGCTCCACCAATCCTCGGGAGAGGTAATGAACGTCTGATGCTGCCAGATTAAGCCCCTTGGCGCCTGTTGGCGGAACGATGTGGGCCGCATCACCAGCAAGGAACAGGCGACCATATTGCATAGGCTCCGCCACAAAACTGCGCAGCGGGGCAATAGATTTTTCAATGGAAGGCCCGGTTTCAATCTCAGCTGCAACATCGGCAGGGAACCGCGCCAGCAACTCCTCCCAGAACCGGTCATCAGACCAATCCAGAACACTGTCAGAAAGCGGGCACTGAATGTAATAGCGGCTCAGCAGCCTGTTGCGCTGAGAGGCCAAGGCAAACCCACGTTCGTGATAGGCATAAACAAGGTCCGGCAACGGTGGGACTTCCGCCATAATGCCCAGCCAACCGAACGGATAAGCGCGCTCGTAGCAGCGTAGAATATCGGCAGGGATGGTTTTGCGGCTCACACCGTGGAACCCGTCACACCCGGCGATGTAATCACACTCCAGACGGTAACTCTGTCCATCCTTGGTGTAGGTGACATGTGGTTTGTCTGAGGTCACCTCATGCAGGGCAACATCGGCCACTTCATTGAGGATATTGCCGCCAGCACGTTCGCGGGCGTCATAAAGGTCCTCGGTAATTTCGGTCTGGCCGTACACCATCATCCTTTTGCCAGTCCATTTGTGCGTATCAATGAAATGGCTATCCAGCCCTTGGCGGGTGATCCATGACCCGTCTTTACTCTTGCCGTTTTCATCCATACGCTCAGCAAGACCGTAATCCCGCAGAAGTTGCACAGTGCCTGCTTCTAACAGACCCGCGCGAATGCGAGACAGGACATAGGCTTTGGATTGCCGTTCTAAAACAACGCTATCAATGCCGTTTTCGCTGAGGATGTGAGAAAGTAACAGACCTGAAGGACCGCCGCCGATAATCGCAACCTGAGTACGATCACTTTGCTGGGTCATAGAATATTCCTTACTATCAAAGACATCTGACAGGTCGCGGCAAGTGGGGTCGGCGCAAACTCAGAGGTAAAATGAACTATAAATACACATGTAGAATTTACGTCAGTGTTGCCGTTTATGATTGATATGTAAAATTGATTTATAGGCAAAACACATAGCAAAATTGCTATCATACGGGTGTATGAGTGCATAATTGCCCGGTTGCAAACTTGATTTCGGGGCTTGTTTTCCCGGACGTCTTTTTATCTAAGCTGCAGTCAAATCTGGGTGTTCTTCGATATACTCAGCAGCATCGGCAATCACATCATTACCCACGCCAAAGGCGCGCTTAACCAGACGCACTCCGCCCTGAACGCCGACATGTAACCTCATCTGATTGCCCTGGCCCTTATGATGGACGTGCATCACTTCAATGCACTTGAGTGTGGCGTAGGTCGTTTGTTTTACTCGTGGGTCTTGTCAATTAGGTTCCATAAGGTCGATTATACGCATCACAAATTCGCTATACTTAGGTTTTATCGCAAAGCTCGTTGCTTTGTTCAGTTTCAAATGCACCCAGAACCCAAAAAGAAGTGATCCTGCAGCAGCCGGCATTGATGTTGTTACGCTCAATTGGTGGGTCTGCATTCTCATCGCGAATGGGTTTAGAGGCTGCTCACTCGATAGGCACCTGAGCGAGCAGAGAGTTCCAATCAAACAACAGTTTATGGCGCTCGCAGGATGAATCTATTTGGTCAACAACTGTAATGCACACCATGGAAGCAGAGGATTTTGCGACCGCAGGCATCAAGTTCGCTTCAGGTGCTGCCGGATCCATCATGGCGACGACAGCAACAATTGCCGGTGGATCAGAGAGCATCACCTTGGATGGAACGCGTGCTTCCGCTACACTTGAAGATGGGCAGCTGACACTCACCTACCAAAACGGATCTACTGAAACGTTTGGAGAGCTGGCAAGCGCGGGCGGCGGCGCTGACCCAATGGCGTTTTCGTGTGAGGCCCACCGGGATCTCATCCGCGATTTCGCACTGAGTATTCTGGAAGCCCGTGCGCCTCGAATAACAGCGCGCGAAGGCTTGCGGGTTCATGCATTAATTGAAGCTATTGTGGCTTCGTCGCGCGAGGGAAGACGCCTTCCCGTTCAAAGCGCGGAACCAACCAAGGCCTTTTTATAAGGCACAGAGGCACTCAAAATGCCAAGGCCTAGAAAAAACGCAGAGAACTTTGACTTTGTTGACTTCTTTAAAGCCGTCACATTTGACCGGACCAAACCACTTGGTCCGCAGGTCTATAGCGAAGTGCGCCTGCAGATTGTACTCTCCAACATTCCGCCCGAGACGCAAGTCAATGAACCGGTCCTTTCCCACGCGTTGAATGTCAGTCGTACCCCTATGCGATACGCTTATCAAAAGCTCATCAGCGAACAGCTTATTGTCAGCCGCCCCCGCAGCGGCTCCATGGTCGCAGGGCACAGTGAGAAACTCATTCGCGATGGCATCATTATTCGCAGGGCACTGGAGCGGGAGATTGTCCGCATTCTGTGCATTTCTCAGGTGGACCTCACCCCGCTCGATCCCATTTTGAAAGAGCAGCGGGATGCCGTGCAAGAGCAGGATCACGTTGCCTATTTTAAGGCCGATGAGCGGTTCCACAAGATGCTGGCCAAACTGGCCGATCTCTCGGTTGCTTGGAAACTAGCACTGGCAGCAAAAGGCCACACGGACCGCGCCCGTCTATCGCTGATGTCAAAAGATAGCTCTCGCCTCAACCGAGCGTTCACCGAACATATTGAGCTCATCGTGGCTTTGGAAACCGGTAACAACACGCAAGCGGAAACTCTCATATCCCGGCATGTGGACGCTATCTTGCAGTACTTCCCGGAATAAAAAAGCAGGAGGCCGGACGAGGGCTCTCCTGCTTATGTTTAGGCATCATCTTTGGGAGGTTTTGCCTAAATTTATTTGTGGCCTCGCTCACGCTTTACTGCGCTTGCGCTGACGGAATTGATCCGCAACCACTCCTGTTATTATGATAACACCCTTCATAATGTCTTGGATGTAAGCACCAATACCAAGAAACGTAAAACCACTCCTCATTGTACCCAGAAGAATGGTGCCAATGAGGGTTCAACTGCTGCTCGTATAATAAGTGTCTCCGCCGATGTGAATTTCCGGGTCGAAATCGGCTTAGCTCGGCTCTCCGAATTTTCTGGGTCAACTTTATTTCTGATAGTTTTATTTTTAAGCGCAGAAGAGCTCTTCGTTGTCACGCTCGATTGCTGGCAGCGATTTTAGGATCTCCCGCAGGTGCACTTCCATTGTTTCCTGCGCGATCTGCATATCTCCTGATGCAATAGCGCTCACAATCGCCCGGTGTTGAGCAACCAGAGCGGAAACCGGCGTCGCATCGTTAAGACTCAAAAAGCGCACCCGGTCCAATTGGATTTTCATATCAGAGACCAGACGCCATCCCAGGGCGCAATCCACACCAGCAGCTATGGCGCTATGAAAAGCTTCATCCAGTCGCAGAAATTCCTTGTTGTCTTTCTGCTTTGACGCCAATTCCTGACGCTCAATAATCCGATCCAACTCTGCAACAAGTGTATCCTTGTCGTCAGCAGTGGCGGCTTTGCGCACCATTGCCACTTCCAGTGCTTCGCGCATGAACTGGGCGTTTTTAACATCGCGCCGTGAAATCATAACCACGAACGTTCCGCGTTGCGGACGGATCTCAACCAGTCCAACATCCGCCAGTTTTATGAAGGCCTCGCGTACGGGTTGCCGTGAAACTCCAAGCGTCTTGGATACGTCGGCTTCAGAAATAGAACTGCCGGGCATCAACATCAACTGAATGATGCATTTCTTCATGGTGTTATAAACGCGCACGGCAATAGTTCCGTCTTCCTGTGCGGCGAATGTACTTTCCAGTTGTCCAAGCTTCGGTTTTGTACTCATGTTGACAAGGTACTACCATACTAGTTGATTAACAACCTGAGAACTTATCAATTTTTTGGGTTTCTAACATCTGATTATGCCGAGACCCACCTTGAAGAAAGAAGAGTAATGAGAGCATCCTGGAGATGGTTCGGTCCCCGCGACCTCTGCACTATGGGCGACATTTTGCATGTAGATGCCAAAGGAATTGTCAGTGCATTGCACCATATTCCAGACGGTGTTCTGGTTAGCCCAGAAGAAATTGCCAAACGCCAGAATGAGGTTCGCTTCCTACCTGATGGCACGCCGACCGGAATGGAATGGGAGATTATTGAAAGCCTGCCAATTTCTGAGGATATCAAACAACAATCAGGAAACTGGCGGGAGCATATTACCAACTACAAGCAGAGCCTTGAGAACCTAGCAGCCGCAGGCATCAAGACGGTTTGCTACAACTTTATGCCGATTCTGGATTGGACCCGCACCGATCTGCATTACCGCTTGCCTAACGGCGCAACGTGCATGCGTTTTGATATCCATGATTTTGCGGCCTATGACCTGCACCTTCTTAACCGCAATGGCGCAAAGCAAGACTACACCGCTGACGTGCGCGAAGAAGCTGCAAAGCGTTTTGCTGGCATGGATGACCTGATGAAGGAGAAGCTCGCGTCCAGCATCATGTGCGGCCTGCCCGGTGCCAAAAAACAGGAAATATCCCACGTTCTGGATGCTCTGGCGCTTTACAAAGATATTGACGAAGACAAGCTGCGTTCCAACTTCGTCGACTTCCTCAGTGAGATTATCCCGGTTGCTGAACGTCTTGGCATCAAAATGGGCTGTCATCCAGACGATCCACCCTTCCCGTTGCTAGGATTGCCGCGCATTTCTTCAACCGAGGCACAGTTCAAAATTCTGCTGGACGCGGTTGATAGCCCTTCAAATGGCATTTCCTTGTGCACCGGGTCTTTGGGTGTTCGCCTGGATAATGACTTGCCCGGCATGATGGACCGCCTGGGCCACAAGGTGCACTTCCTGCACATCCGCAATGTGGTGAGTGAGCAGCCACAGTCCACTGACGGAATAGTTCGGCTGGGTAATTTCTACGAATCCGAGCACCTCATAGGCAACACGGATCTGGTTGCGCTCATCGCATCTGTTCTTCGTGAGGAAAACCGTCGCCGGGATGCTGGTCAGTCAGATTGGGAGCTTCCATTCCGCCCGGATCACGGCCTTGATATTCTCGATGATATCGGACGCGCCACCCAGCCGGGATATCCAACAATTGGCCGTATGAAGGGCCTTGCTGAGATGAATGGCATCATCGCGGCACTCAAGCACGAGCAGTTTGGCGTCCATTAAAAATGGACCGGTGGGTTGTGGTGCCGTAGCGCATTTATGGCCTTCCACCAGCCGGGAGTGGGTTTGGGGATATTTACTATGTCGACTAGAATGGTAGTTATAAACATAGGTGAATCTCCCAATTTCTCAGGACTAAAACCCTGCTAGATATATTAACGAAATACCACTGTACTCTCAAAGTAATCTTGCGTTTAAAATGGGAAATAACAGCCAAGTTTGATTGCTGCTGAGTATTAATAGCATGTAAGGACAGCAACATTTACGCCCTTACATATAACTACTTAATCGACGGGCATTGGTACTATTTGGATATCCGAAACACTTCTTTGTATATCTGTAATAGTTACAATATTTTCTGAGAAAACCACGTTTAACGGTCTTGTCATCTTGCTAAATCACACAGCAAGATCATAGAAAAACGTTGGGAGCTTCTATGTTTTCTGTCAAATCTCTACTCATGTCAGCCGCTGTTGGCCTTACCGCTATCGGACTTGCAGCAGGCAGCGCTAGCGCAGCTGATGTGACGCTGAAGCTTGGTCACCTGGCAAACGAAGCCAACCTCTGGCACAAAACTTCCATCAAATTTGCTGAAGAAGTTGCAGCACGCACCGATGGTCGCATTGAAGTTCAGATCTTCCCAAATGAATCATTGGGTAAAGAAATCGATCTCATCAATGGCATGCAGCTCGGCACCGTAGATTTTGCGATTACCGGCGAATCCTTGCAGAACTGGGCACCAAAAGCTGCTCTGCTTGCAGTTCCATACGCATACAAATCTCTGGATCACATGACAGAGGTTGCTAACAGCGAAATTGGTAAGGCAATCGAAGCACAGATTATTGAACGTGCTCGTGTCCGTCCACTGGCAATCATGGTTCGTGGTCCACGTAACCTGACAACAAACCGTCCAATCAAATCACCTGATGATCTGAACGGCCTGAAAATGCGCGTTCCTAACGTTCCTCTGTTCGTGGACGTATGGAAATCCTTGGGCGCACAGCCAACCCCAATGGCGTTCTCAGAAGTATTCACGTCTTTGCAGAACGGCACTATTGATGCGCAGGAAAACCCACTTGCACTCATCAAATCCGCGTCTTTTAATGAAGTTCAGAAATACGTAAACAAGACAGAGCATGTAAACAGCTGGATCTACATTGCAATGTCCGAGCTGACATACAGCGACCTGTCTGCTGCTGACCAAGAAGCAATCGTTGCAGCCGGCAAGTTTGCTGAAAAATGGTACCGCTCCAACTTTGACGCAATGCAGAGCGAGCTGGAAGCTGAGCTTAAAGAAAAAGGCATGACCTTTGTTGAAGTAGATAAAGCCGCCTTCTCTAAGAAAGCAAAAACCGCTGTTCTTGCTAACGTTTCTGAAGAAATTCGCCCAATTGTTGAAGCTCTCTTCAGCAAATAAGCCAAACGGAGCGCCGACTTTACAGTCGGCGCTCTCATTGTATTCACTCACGACATCATCCGGCCTTCACCCATCCGGTCCAGTGAGAAGGATGTCACCATGTTTTCCTCCACCCTTGTCAGGTTCTTTCGGATAGCGACGGGACTGGCCTTTGCAGTTTTGATATATGCGGTTCTCGTTCAGGTTCTGGGCAGAAACGTATTCAACGACTCCCCAGTCTGGACTGAAGAACTGACCCGCTTTGCCCTGCTTTATCTGGCAGCATGTGGAGTTGGACTTTCCTTGCGAACAGGCGATCTCGTAAATGTTGACATCCTCATCAACTACTTCCCTACGAAGATCCGTCGCGCGTTTTTGATTTTTGCCTCAGTCGCCACCGCAGCTTTGTGCGCAACGCTTATGATCCCGGCATGGCGCTTTACAGCCATCGGTAAATGGCAAACATCCCCTGCCCTGAGTTGGCGTATGGACTTCATTCATGCCAGCACAATCATCTTCCTTGGATCAATCCTCCTATTTGCCCTGCTTAAAATATTTGAGGGAATCCGGGACTTTAATGGTCCCGAAGACCAAATTGGCGAGGAATCGGAATAATGGAACTTGCTATTCTTCTCGGGGTCTTCCTCATCGGCCTTGCCATTGGCATCCCAGTCGCAATAACGCTGGGGCTGTCCTCCCTCTCCTATCTCATGTTCATGGGAATCCCGCTGGTTTCCATGCCGCAGAAGATGTATGCGGGCATGGATGTCTTCACACTGCTGTGTATTCCCGGGTTTATCCTTGCCGGTAACCTGATGAACAATGGCGGCATCACCGAGCGCATTATCCGCTTTGCAAATGCTGGCGTTGGTTGGATGCGTGGCGGACTGGGCCTAACCAACATTGCCGGGTCCATGCTGTTTGGCGGCATCTCCGGAACCGCTGTCGCCGATGCGGCCTCAATTGGCGGCATGATGATCCCGGGCATGAAAAAAGCCGGGTATCCAGGTGACTTTTCTGCCGCTGTAACCGCTGCCTCTTCCACCGTTGGACCAATGATCCCCCGAGCCTGCCCATGATCATTGTTGGGTCTCTCACCGGTATTTCCGTTGGCAAGATGTTCCTTGCGGGCGCTGTTCCCGGTGTCCTTCTGGGCATTGGTATGATGATCACCTGTTACATCATCGCGATCAAAAAGGGCTTCCCGAAACAGAAATGGGAAGGCTTCCGCGAACTGTTCAGGTCCTTCCTCAGCGCGTCCTGGGCACTGGCCATGACAGCCCTGATCGTTGGTGGCTTGCTCTCCGGGCTGGTAACGCCAACGGAGACCGCCGTAATCGCCAGTGTCTATGCTCTGTTGGTTGGTGCCTTTGTCTACCGCAAATTGCGGTTGCGGGATGTGCCGCGCATCGTCATTGACAGCGCCATCTCATCCGCCGCCATTCTGGCCCTTGTTGGCTTTGCAAACGTGTTTGGCTGGATCCTGGTTTCAGAACGCATTCCACAAATGATCGCGGATGCTGTGCTCGGGTTTACGACCAACAAATATGCCGTGATCCTGCTCATCAACTTGCTGCTGCTGTTTGTTGGCATGTTCATGGAAACAATCGCCGCGCTGATCATTCTGTTCGTTCCGCTGTTGCAGTTGGCGACCAGTGTTGGCGTCGAACCTTTGCACTTTGCGACATTCGCGGTTCTCAATCTGATGCTCGGACTGACAACACCACCTGTTGGTGTATGCCTGTTCGTTTGTGGTGGCATTGCCAAGTTGCCGCTCTCTAAAATTGTTAGGGCGATCTTGCCCTTCCTATTCTCCAACCTGCTGGTTCTGCTGATGGTTAGTTATATTCCTTCCCTGGCAACCTGGTTGCCTAACTACCTGATGCCATAACAGAAAGAGGCAAGGCTCTCCCCCTTGCCTCTCCCCTATTTACGTTTGGACGGAGCATACTCCCCATGACTGACGCCAGAACAATGCTGAGTTTTTCGATTGAAACCGAGACCAAAAAAGGTGTGATCGAACAGCCAGTTCCCGTGCCGGGCCCGGGCGAAGTGCTCATCAAAATGTCAGTGGTTGGGATCTGCGGTTCAGATATTCACTATTACAGATCTGCCGCTTGTGGTGCCTTCCAGATCCGTGAGGCATTTACTCCCGGTCACGAAGCTTGCGGCGTTGTCGAAGCGCTTGGAGACGGTGTTACCGGGCTTGAAGTTGGCCAGCTGAGCGCCATCAACCCTTCCAGAACCTGCGGTGAGTGTAGCCATTGTTTGGACGGCGATAATCACCTTTGCACCAACAACGGCTTTATGGGGTCCGCGTCTCGCTTCCCGCACAGCCAGGGCATGATGAAAGAGTATTTCCTCGTAAAGCAGGGCCAATGTTACCCTGTTCCTGACGAAACGCCAGTAGAGCAACTCGCTTGTGCCGAGCCCTTCTCCGTTGCCCTTCATGCTTTACAGCGCGCCGGTAATTTGTTCGGCAAACGCGTATTGATTGTTGGCGGCGGGACCATTGGTCAGCTTGCAGCCATCGGGGCCAAGTTGGCTGGAGCAAGCTTTGTTGCGTTGTCCGACCCGACCGAACATGCCCGCACAGTTGCCCAGCAGGTTGGCGTGGATGTATCCGTGGATTCATTGTTGCCGCTGGATCAGAAGCTGGACACGCTCGGCCTGTTTGACGTGTGCCTTGAAGCGGCTGGTGCAGAGCCAGCCTTGGCTGACTGCATTGAGCTGCTAAAACGCAAGGGCGTTATTGTTCAAATCGGGACTTTGCCGATCATGCAAGGCCGCGCAAACTTCAACGCTATCATGGCGAAGGAACTGGATTACCGCGGCTCATTCAGGTTCCATCAGGAATTCCGCCATGCGGTTGAATTGATTGTGAGCGGCAAGGTTGACCTGTCCCCGATCTTGTCCGGGTCCTACCCCCTGTCTCAAGCATCAAAAGCCTTTGACAGAGCCGTAGAAGGCGGCACAGCAACCAAATTGACGGTGCTGGCAGAACGATAAGTTTCTGGGTGATGTGAGCAATGACGGCGAGCCAACTAACGCATGAGTGAAGCTTATGGAAAGGTAAAAGGGTGGTGATTGAGAAGAACGGTCTCACCCTCGTGATAAAGTATATCAAACCCATCCTTGAGGTATTCAAAGAACTGACCTGCCGTCAGGCAGCTCAAGATTCAACAGGCACCCCGGAGCGTTTCGTCGGCATGCAATTACAGCGGCGCTCACCGGATTCATCGACTGCAATTCCACCCGCCTTCGCCATACCTTCCAGCGTTTTCTCCAAAACTGCGGTTTCAAACGGACCAGGCAAAAATGTTGTTGATTGTCACATTGCTATGGGCAGCCTGCCGCGCCAAACCTAACTAGTTTATTTCCCAATCACTCAATTTGAGATTGCTTTATGGAAATGCTGCTAAGGCAACTCCGGTGCGTAATGTGCCGGTTACGGGTGATACAAGTATGCTGATGAATTTATTGATCTCTGAGACGGATGCATTGGCAACGTAAATCACATCCTTGTCTTTAATCTCAAAGGCTTGTGTTAAGAACAGTCCGCTAGGTTCTTGGAGGTTGATCCGATACACAATCGGCACTGTCTTAAACTCGTTATGCTGCTCTTGTGGTGGTAGCAATGGCATCATTTTTTGCCGGTCTTCAAAGCGGAACAGAAATACGCCGGAGGCATCTGCTGTTCCATCGTGTAGGCCGCCTGACATTCCAATAGCTTCTGACAGGCTGACACGTGAAGCTGGAAAATTTTGCTTTTTACGTTGAACCACAGCACCGAATACGGTGAACGACTTTGGCTGATGAGAGACGCTCACAATGTCACGAGGCTGTAACCAGATGTTATTTGCAGTTTGCTCGGCAAGGTCGTCTAGGCCAAATCTAAATTTGCTTTTGTCTCGAACGACAGTGATCTTAGTCTCATAATCTGGGTGTCGCGTGCCTCCAGCTTCTGAAATCACTTCCACAAGGCTTAAGCCATCCTCGTGGACACGATACTGCCCTGACCTTGCAACATCTCCGATAACAACAACCTGATGAGATCCATTTGCCTGCAGGTTTACAACAACTTGCGGGTCGACCGCTTTGCCTTTAAGTCCCGCCATGATTTGTTTTCGGACTTGTGAGATCGTCTTATTCTCAACATCAAGTTCACCCACGTAGGGAACAAAGATCTGGCCTTCATCATCGACAACCAAGGCTAACTCGGTTCGTTTCTGGCCTTGGGTTGAAAAAAGTCCGTCCGTAATGGATTCCCAAATGCCGACAGAGAGTTGGTCTCCTACTCCAACTCGGATCGCACTTCGCTTTCCTTTGGCGACGCGAAACTCTTTGGGAGGGAGATTGTCAGCATATTTGGAAAGGTGTTGAACTGTCGGGACATCCACGTCCAGCATCACGTAATCGAGGACACGTTTGTCCTGCTGTGACATTGCTGTCTCAACTTGATAAGCACTTGGGCCATATCCGGGAACCTCCGAGCAACCAACCAAAGTCAGAAGTGCGATGGCCGCCACAAAAGACCCAAATCGGCATGATGTATGCGAGCGTTTTTTCACAAATGAATCCTGCAGTATTCGCGGGATTCGGAGTAGCTATTGTATTTGAGTGTTGCGCAAATCGCGCAGCTCTATTTCGGGAGTAGTTAGTGCTACAGGTGAGCTTGCTTCGACAGATATAAGGTAACCTGAATCTCGTTTTTCGTGTTCAAATGAGGGCAATGCCTGCGTTGGACTGCAGGCATTGCGGGGTAACTCCTGTCCTTATTTAGGGCAGGCGATCATTTCGATTTCTACAAGTGCGTCTTTTGGCAAGCGTGCAACTTCAACACAGGAACGAGCTGGGAATGGTGCATTGTTGTCTTCAAAGAATTTGCCGTAAACTTCGTTCACACGGCCAAAATCATTCAAATCTTTCACGAAAACGGTTGTTTTCATGATGTTAGCAGCCGCAAGACCAGCAGCTTCTACAATCGCCAAACCGTTCTTCAAGGACTGAAGGGTCTGGTCAGCTACGTCCGCTGGCATTTCACCTGTTTCCGGATTGATTGGCAGCTGGCCTGATGTGATGATCATGGAACCAAGGTTTACGCCCTGTACATATGGACCAATCGCTGCAGGAGCTTTGGAGGTATCAATCGCAGTCATTTTCTTTCCTCTATAGAGTTTTGAGTTTGAACACATCTGATGGGGAGATGAATTCATTTTGAGCGGCAATCGTTTGCAGCTCCCACTCAGCTTTATCGTGTGTGGCTTTTAGAATGCCGTAGACCGCATTGTTGCAGTGCTCAAACGCTTCTACGGCAGTCGCGCCGTTCAGATAACCAGCGGCAAATACGGATGTTATCAAGTCGCCAACGCCAACAGGCTGACGATCAAACGATAAATGCGGGCGCTGCGCCAAATAATTGCCGTCCGGCGTTGCCAACATCATCGTAAATGCTTCATCGGAAACGCTGTGCAAATGTTTGGCAAGGACCATCTTGGGGCCTTTTTCGCGGGCAATTGTGCAAGCGCGCTCAGCTTCCTCTAGGGAGGAGATCGGCTCACCGATAAACTGAGACAGCTCAAACTGGTTCGGTACGATCACATCTGCCATTGGCAACAGTTTGCTGACCAACAGTTCCGCAACACCTTCGCTGACGATGCAGCCTTTGTCAGGCGCTCCCATCACGGGGTCACAAAAATAGAGGCAATCCGGGTTGTGGCGACGAACTTCGCTCACAATATCGGCAATGACATCGCAGTGAGACGCGCCGCCGAGGTAGCCCGTTACAATTCCTTTGATCTGGGAAAGAACGTTAAGTTTGGAGAGGCCTTCAAACATTTCAGCAATTTGTTTTGCGTCATGAGCCTGCCCAGTCCAGCCTTGAGGATGCTGGGTGTGGTTTGAAAACTGGACCGTATTGATCGCCCAGACTTCGTGCCCCATCCGTTGCATCGGAAATACGGCGCAGCCATTGCCAGCATGGCCGTAAGTAACGTGAGACTGAATCGAGAGTATGCCTCTCATGGTTCTATTCCCCTTTGATACTGAGGTTCACACCAGTGAACCTCAGTTGTGTTTGTTGAGTTCAGATCTACTTGTTATGGGTAAACAGGTAGAAGGTTGAACATTCCTAGAATGTGGCTGGTACCAACGACCACACCGAAGCCGAAGATGATCCAGACCAATGTCTCACCACCCCATACACGGAACTGGGGATTGCCAAATTTCTTACGGCTGACACGAACCATTAGCGATGGAACAATTGCTGTCCAGATGGTTGCAGCAAGACCGGCGTAACCAATTGCAATGATGAACCCATTTGGAAAGAAGATGCCGCCAATGAGCGGTGGCACGAAGGTGACTGCTGCCGTTTTTAAACGACCTTCTTTACTGTCGTCGAAATTCAACAAGTCAGCAAGGAAATCGAACAGACCAAGCGCCACGCCAAGGAAAGAACTGGCGACTGCCATGTTACCGAAAGCTGACAGCATGTTGGAAGCTGAAGTGCTTTCAACTGCACGGCCAAGTGCATCAACAAGAACTCCGATGTTACCGCCCTGTTCAATCACAGGTGCAAAGTCTGCACGGGAGATATTACCCAATGTTGCAAACAGCCAGATGATGTAAAGAAGCAGTGCAAGAACAGTCCCTGTGCCCAGACACATGACGATCTTTTTCGGATCTTTGCCGTAATACTTCATCAGGCTTGGTACGTTGTGGTGGTAGCCAAATGATGCAAGGCAGAACGGAAGAGCTGCAAATAGGAACGGGAAGTAACTGCCCGTACTCATGCCGCTTTCGGTATCAAAGAAGATCGCAGCCTTCATGTTGAAAGTGTAACCAGTCACGGACATGAAGAACGTGACGATCATACCGCCAAGCAAAATAGTGGTAATGCGATCAACAGCTTTGGTAGACCACCAGACGAAGAATGCGAGACCTACCGCAAACATCAGTCCGGCCAGAATCTGCGGTGGTGCAAAACCGACAGTTGCTTCCAAAGTATGTACGACAATGGAACCGCCGCCAGAGATGTATGCATAACAAAGGATATAACCAACGAAGGCTACTGCTATGTTATTAATGGTGTTCCACCTTTTCCCAAGGGTGTCTTTTACCATTGTGTCGAAGCTTGAGCCGACTGGGTAATTCAGGTTTGTTTCAAGGATCATCAAACCGGAATGCAACATGCAGAACCATGTGAATACCAGTGCGGCAATTGCCCAGATGCTCCACATACCGGCGCTAACCGTCGGTACAGAAAACATACCAGCGCCGACTGCGGTGCCGGCAATAATCATCGCTCCTCCCAAGAACGATGGACTGACTTTTGTAGCGGTGCCAGTTAATCCGCTTAGTTGTGTGCCCTCAGACATTTACTTCTCTCCCGTGAAGTAGTGTGTGTATATCCGTGAGGAATAGGAAGGCGCCGAGCAGCGCCTCCCTTGCAATCAAATTACTTGATTGGTTTTAGGCGTGCAGTGAAGTGACGCAGCACAGGTGGCTCGTAATCAAACTCGAAACCTTTGATATTAGCTGCGTTTTTCGTAACTTCAATCAAAGCATCTGCGATGTAGTCCATATGATCGTTGGTGTAAACACGACGTGGAATGGCCAAACGCATCAGTTCAAGTGGAGCATCTTTCTGTTTGCCCGTTGCAGGGTCACGGCCCAGCAGGAAGGAACCAATTTCTACCGGACGAACGCCAGCTTCAAGGTACAGCGCGTTACACAGAGCCTGTGCAGGGAACTGATCACCTGGAATATGTGGCAAGATCTTGCGAGCATCTACAAATACTGCGTGACCACCCGTTGGGTACTGAATAGGAACACCGCCCTCAAGAAGACGTTCGCCCAAGTATTTAACCTGAGAAATACGGTAATGAAGGAAATCTTCGTCCGCACCCTCATGCAAACCTTGCGCCATTGCTTCCATGTCGCGACCAGCAAGGCCGCCGTATGTTACGAAACCTTCAAGCGGAACACAAAGGGTCTGTGCAGCCTGGAAAAGCTCGGTTTTGTCACGGATTGCGATCATGCCACCGATGTTGACGATTGCATCTTTTTTAGCGGACATGGTGAGCATGTCGCCGTAGGAGTACATTTCGCGGATGATGTCGGTGATGGATTTGTCTGCGTAACCTTCTTCACGTTGCTTGATGAAGTAAGCATTCTCACAGTAACGTGCGGAATCGATCACAACAGGAATGTCGTTTTTCTGTGCGATCTCATAGACTGCGCGCATGTTAGCCATAGAAACTGGCTGACCGCCCGAGCTGTTGCAGGTTACGGTGGTGATGATTGCAGCTACGTTTTTGGAGCCAGCTTTTTCAATCTCAGCTTCCAGCTTGACGAGATCGAAATCACCTTTCCAGTCGTAGTAAGTTACTGTATCGAAAGCTTTTTCAGTAACAACGTTAACGGCCTTGCCGCCATTCAATTCAACGTGTGCAGCTGTTGTGTCGAAGTGGAAGTTGGAGATGAAAACTGGATTTTCACCACCGCGAACGGTTTCCATGCGCTTGATGAGACAAGGGAACAGGATCTGCTCTGCGCCGCGGCCCTGGTGGGTTGGGATCAAGTATTCGTAGTTGAAGAAATGCTGCATTGCATCCTTCAGATGGAAGAAGTTACGGGAGCCAGCGTAGGACTCGTCGCCCATCATCATGCCGGCCCACTGCTTGTCGGACATTGCACCGGTGCCAGAGTCAGTCAGAAGGTCGATGTAAACATCATCGCTGCGCAGCAGGAATGGGTTGTAACCAGCTTCAGCAAGCGCGGCTTCGCGTTGTGCCTTATTGGTCATTTTGATAGGCTCAACCATTTTGATGCGGAACGGTTCTGGTATACGTTTCATGGTCTTAGTCCTTAAGTAACGAGACGCGCAGGGTCGGTCGCTCTCCGACCTCATAAACGCGAAGGGGATCATCTGCCTGAGATTGCAGGCGGTCTGATTTGGAATTTGAAACACATAGGCGGACAGCTTTTGGAATTGAATGAGACGGACGCACCTGTCCTACTTACGACCCCGCAAGGAGGTCGAATTTTGCCCGAGAAGACACAAGGGTGGATGTAGATCTACCGTGGCTCCAAGTAAAATGGGCGTTCTTCATTCAATTGTTAAAGGGGCTGTGTGGCCTTTAGGCTTATGCGCAGGCGCTGGGGAAGTCATAAGCAAGACGAACATCTTGCGTATACCATGCCAGGCACTCTTTATTGCGATACTGAAGAACCAGTTCTGACCGGCTCATGACATAACCCTCATTTTTACTGCTTATCGTCTGATAGCAAAGGCATATGAATACGGAACGGCCTTTGTTGTCAAGAAGCTATTGCGCGGCGACGCTACGTGATATGCCCTAGAGCAAGTATTAATTGTAGTATATCTATGTTTTTATTCTCTACTCGGCAATTTGTAATCAGAACTATAAATAAACTTGGCAGATTATGTTGTGAAGTCATCTCAGTGAAACTATAGATACTCCACAGGAATGCAGATTATCTGTTCCTATCTAGTAAGTTATAGAGATAACAGCTGAATATGCGGGACTGCGATCTTCAGACATATTGGGGGCCTTCCTTGCATTACTGGGATGAGTTTAGTGCTGGTCAATCCTTCCAATATATTTGCCTAGATATATCAAAAATCGACCATTTCGTGCGTCTAACATCTGTGAGATGTAAGAATATTACGGATCTCAGCGTTTGCTCTGCGTTTTTTGCAATGCTGCTATGCGCTGAGGCGGTTGATAACTTTTTCGTGAGGTGCGGGGTGCCGTGGTTTGAGCGCATCGAAAATGAACGCTACGTCGTTTAATCTATCTCATCTATCAATAGAAATATGCCCACATAGGAACGCGTTGTTTTGAAAGGTTTTGCGTTGCTATGTAATTTCGCGCAGACCGCCCCGCAGATGTAACCCTCCGCGGGGCGTCTTAAGTCCTGACTTAAGCGGCAGCCAATTTTTCGCTGCGCAGTTTGTTGAGGGCTGCTTCAGTCACTTTAAATCGAGGACCGTAAGCCGCGGCGAGTTCATCGGCCCGCGTCTTGAACGCTTCAAGGCCTACTCCGTGGATGAATTGCAATGCTCCGCCCGTATGAGCCGGGAAGCCGATGGCGAAGATGGAACCGATGTTGGCTTCAACCTCGGTCCGCAATACGTCTTCATCCAAACAGCGCAGTGTCTCGATGGCTTGACGGTACATCATGCGATCTTCTGCATCCTGCATGGAGACGTTCAGGTCGCGCTCCTTGAACTGGGTCAAGCCGTCCCAAAGCTTTTTGGTGCCGTCCGCTGCATACTCATAGAAGCCACCGCCATAATGACGACCTCCGCGATTCAGACCAACCATGGCTTGGCCGACTTTCACATTGGAACTGTCATCTGCCGGAAAGCCGTTCTCAACACCGAGGCGTTTGTCGAGTGCGATGTGGGTCTCGTGGATCTTTTTGGTCAGAACCATGGAAACTTCATCATGAACCGCGAGTGGTCCAACCGGCATACCAATTTTCCAAGCGGCACGCTCAATGGCAACAGGGCTCATGCCGTCACGCATCAACGCCAAGCCTTCATCAAGGTAGGTGCCAAAGACGCGGCTGGTGAAGAACCCGCGCTTGTCATTCACCACGATTGGCAGGTAGCCGATCTGCTGAACATAATCATAGGCCTTGCGAAGGGTCTCATTGCTGGTCATCTCACCCACGATAATCTCGACGACCTCCATTTTATCAACGGGCGAGAAGAAATGCAGACCAATGAAACGGGTTGGATCCGGGCAACTCTCTGCCAAAATGGAAATCGGCAGGGTTGAGGTGTTGGAGCCGTAAATGCCGGTGTCAGACAGCTGTTTGTAGGTTTCTGGAATAACCTTCTCTTTGAGGGAAATATCCTCGAACACAGCTTCAATAATGATATCTGTGCCTGCAAAGGTCTCATCGCTGTCCGTTGCGGTGATGCATCCCAGAAGAGCGGCCTTCTTCGCGTCATCCATCCGGCCACGTGTGATGGCTTTGTCCACCAGCTTTTCAGAATAGCCTTTGCCCTTCTCGGCATTCTCAAGGCTCATGTCCTTGAGCACAGTCGGCAGGCCACGGCTTGCATGCGCCCACGCAATGCCGGAGCCCATCATACCAGCGCCAAGAATGGCCGAACTGCTTGCTTTCCACGCCTCGCCTTGCGGGCGAACCTTGCCGGATTTGATGGCCTGCATACCGAAGAAGAACGTGGAGATTGCAGCACGTGCCTCTGTTGAGCGTAGAAGCGCCGTAAAGCCACGGCTTTCAGTGCGCAGAGCGCTGTCAAAACCCATGCGCATGGAATTGACAGCAATGTCTATGACCTTTTCAGGTGCAGGCATCAGGCCGCGCGTTTTGTTGACCAGCATGGTTGGGGCCATTGCAGCCACCATGCGCACCTTGGCACTGTCTGCACCGCCGCCCGGGTAACGGAAACCCTTCTGGTCCCATGACTGAACAACAGCCTCCGGATTGGCTTTGATCCACGCTTTTGCCGCGGGAATAAGCTCCTCTTGCGTTTCCACCAGTGCTTCCACCAGTCCAACTTTGAGCGCAGCAGCAGGTTTAAGCTGCTTGCCTTCCACCAGCAATGGCAAGGCAGTTTCCAGACCCAGCTTTGCGGTGAGACGAATAACGCCGCCCGCACCGGGTAAAAGTCCCAGTGTTGCTTCCGGCAGACCAACGACCGCCTTTGGCGTGTTGAGCAGAATGCGATGGTTGCAGGCGAGGCAGATCTCAAACCCGCCACCCAGTGCTGCGCCATTGATGGCAGCCACCACGGGAACCGGGAGTTTTTCCAGAGCCCGCAGCGGGGCTTTCATCTCTTCCACGTAGGCAAAGATGTCTTGCGGATCCATACTGCCGTGGAGCATTTCTTCCAGATCGCCGCCCGCGAAGAAGGTCTTCTTGGCGGAGGCAATCACAATGCCGGTCAGATCCTCTTCTGTGGAGAGTTTGGCAACCAGCTCCTTCATGCCTTCAGACCATGCACGGGTCATGGTGTTGGCAGATTTACCTTGAGAGTCGAAGGTAATTGTGACGATGCCGTCGACGTCTTTTTCGTACTTGTACTCTGACATGATCTAGCCTCCTACACTCGCTCAATGATGGATGCGATGCCCATGCCGCCGCCAACACACATGGTAATCAGCGCGCGTTTCAGGTTGCGGCGTTCCAGCTCGTCCATCATGGTGGAAACCAGCATGCCGCCGGTTGCGCCCAGTGGGTGCCCCATGGCAATCGCACCGCCAACCACGTTGAGCTTTTCGTCCGGTACTTCCAGATCGCGCTGCAAACGCAGCATGACGGAGGCAAACGCTTCGTTGATCTCTACAAGGTCGATATCGTCAATGGTCAAGCCAGCTTTCGCCAATGCCTTCTTGGAGGCTGGTCCCGGTCCGGTCAGCATGATGGTTGGATCAGAGGCTGTCACGGCAACGGAAAGGACGCGGGCGCGTGGTGTCAGGCCCATGTCTTTACCGGACTGCTCACTGCCAAGCAGGATCAGCGAGGCGCCATCCACGATACCAGAGGAGTTGCCCGGTGTGTGGACGTGGTTGATCCTCTCAACTTCCGGGTAGCGCGCCAGTGCAACCGCATCAAAGCCCAT
This sequence comes from Pseudovibrio sp. Tun.PSC04-5.I4, assembly GCF_900104145.1. NCBI lineage: Bacteria > Pseudomonadati > Pseudomonadota > Alphaproteobacteria > Hyphomicrobiales > Stappiaceae > Pseudovibrio > Pseudovibrio sp. Tun.PSC04-5.I4. Next base: position 548,143 of record NZ_FNLB01000001.1, read on the forward strand.
TGCGCCGTGCTTTTCAAAGCTGGCACGCAGTGAACCCAGTGTTTGCATGTCTGTGTTTGGTTTGATGAAGTCATCGCGTTGCAAAACGATGAGGCCGTTTTCATCCCTCACAGGCACAACGGATTTGTCGAACCAGCCATTGTCGCGGGCATGGGCTGCACGTTGCTGGCTGGCAACGGCAGCGGCGTCCACATCATCGCGAGACCAGCCGCCAAGGGTGGCGATCAAATCCGCGCCAATGCCTTGAGGCACGAAGCCGGTTGCGAGTACGGTTTCCGGATCTTCGCTGAACGGGCCACCATCGGTGCCCATCGGGACGCGGCTCATGCTTTCATAACCGCCAGCGCAGATCATATCTTCCCAGCCTGATGCAATACGGGCCGCAGCGGTGTTGAAGGTATCCAGACCAGAGGCGCAGAAGCGGTTGACCTGCGCGCCAGCAACGCTCTCGTCCCAGCCCGCCTTTTGCAACGCGATCTTGGGCAGAACAGCACCCTGCTCGCGAATTGGAGTTACACATCCCATCACCACGTCATCAACGCGGGAAGTATCCAGATCATGACGACCCTGCATTTCTCCCAGCAAGGTTGTGACCAGATTGATGGGCTTGACTTCATTGAGAGAACCATCCGCTTTGCCTTTGGAGCGCGGCGTGCGGATTGCATCATAAACATAAGCTGTCTGAGCCATGTATCTTCACCAAATTCTGTCTGTCTTCACTCAAAAAGGGCAGGAGCTGGCAGGCACCTGCCAAGCACCTAAGCAATATCGCGGCCCTGTTCTTCCCAGTAAGGCGCGCGCAGCTTGTTCTTCAAAATCTTGTTCATGGCAGATAGCGGCAGCGCTTCCACCAGTGATATGGACCGTGGACATTTGTATCCAGCGATGCGCTCTTTGGTGTGGGCGCGAATGTCTTCAAACGTTGGTGCCGTACCCTCCCGCGGTACAATCACCGCATGTACAGCCTCTCCGTAGGTGTCGTCAGGAATGCCGATTACGGCTACCATGGCAACATCGGGATGCATGGAAATCGCGCTTTCCACCTCTGCGGTGTACACGTTCTCGCCCCCGGTAATGATCATGTCCTTCATGCGGTCTTTGAGGAACAGAACCCCGAAATCATCCTTCATACCAACATCGCCCGTGCAGTATCCGCCGTTGCGAATAGCCGCTGCGGTCTGCTTTGGCGCGTTGTAGTACCGGCTCATTATGGAGGGTGTGTAAAACACCACTTCGCCAATAGTGTTGACAGGCAATTCGTTGCCGTCCTCATCCTCGATGCGAACTTCAAGCGTCGGCGAACTGGCCTGACCTGCTGCGCTGATCCGCGCCTCGTCCCCAGAATGGAATTGCGGCCACAGGAACACGCCTGCGCCAGCCTCGGTCATGCCGTAGGCCTGAGTAAGGTCGGTCTCCGGGAAGCTTTTCTGCACCAGTGTCAAAAGGGCTTCTGAGATCGGAGAGGCGCCATAGACGATTTGCGAGACGCGCAGAAAATCTTCTGTTTTAAACTCCGGTGCATTGATCAACATCTGGAACATGGCCGGAGCCATCAGGAAGGAAGAAATATCAAACCTTTTGACAGCAGTCACCACAATGTCCGGCCGGAACATGGGCACGACCACAAATGGTCTGTTTTGGATCAGGCGAGCCAGCATCAGGCCGTAGCCGGACAGGTGGAACAGCGGCATCACCATCATGGCAGGGCGCTGTAAATGTGGAACGCCGTTTGTTGCCAGAACCTGAGCGCAGGACAGCATGGAAAGGTGGGTGTGAACCACGCCCTTGGGAAAACCAGTTGTGCCGCCGGTGTAACTCATAAAGCATTCGACGTTTACATCCCGGTCCAGCTTTAGCTCGCACGGGGTATCAAGGAGGCTATCATAGGCAAGAACCCCCTCTGGAGCGTCCTTTTTGCCAATGTAAATGAACTGTTTAAGCGAGCCAGCCCGTTGTTTGATTTTCTCAACCAGCGGAGCATAGGCATCATCATAAACAATGGTGTTTATCTGCGAATGGTCAATGGCGTAGAGCAGCTCTTCGCCAGACCAACGGATGTTCAGCGGCACGGCAATCATACCGGCGAGCACGGCACCGACCATCACTTCCACATATTCTAAGGAATTGAGGCTCAGCAATGCAACACGGCTGCCTTCTTCCACGCCAAGCGTATGCAGGCCGTTGGCAAACTGGCGTGCGCGCGTGGCAAACTGTCGGCTGGTGAGGGTGCGCCCATCCAGATCCTGTATCAACGGAATACCCGTTTCAACACTGCCCAGATAGTTCACGAGCTTGTCAAAATTCATAGTTCCGGATTGTGCCGGCGATGGAGATCCAACCATATTGCCCTCCCAGGTCATAGGCTGTACAGCGCCGTGGGATTGCGCTGCATCTGTGATAATGTGGTGCCTGCTTTGCCATTGGTGCGAGGTGTCCCGCATTTGTGATTAGTCAGGCGCTGAAGGTATCAAAGAGTACGCTGCTGGCTTCAGCAGGTTGATATCGAGGCTTGGGTGCAGCTTTTGTTGAAGCGCAACACCAAGCAAATAACTTCCGATGGAAACGGCCTGAATGGCGGAATCCAGATCCTGAGGAAACTCGCCAGCGGCTTTGCCACGGTCCAGATAACTCATCAGCATATGCTTGATGAAATCGTGGGCCTGCTTCAACGCATCTCCCAGCAGGGCAACATTAGCAACGCTGCCAGCAACAAGAGCAAAGTAGGCTTGATAAATCGGCTTGTTTTGCAAATCGTCGAAGTGAATGTTGATATAACGGTGCAAGGCGATATGGCCTTTGGTGTCCTGCGGAATTTCTTCAGCAAGGTGCAGTTTGTTTTCCATCATCATGCGGTCAATCAGCTTGATGAACATCTCATCTTTTTTGCCAAGACGCTGAATGGTGAGGCCGCGGCTGTACCCGGCCTTAAGACCAATGCTTTCGCAGGTTGCCGATTGAATGCCATCTTCATTGATGATTGTTACCAATGCATCCAGAAGTTTGCGTTCTGACTCTTCCCGTCGTTCTGCCTGCGTCTTCTTCTTTTCCAAGCTGACCAACTTTTCTCAAAAGATAATTGTTGGATGCTTAGCAACTATACGTAAAAATATCCATAACGTATACGTCAGACTTTAGGTAAATACCCCAGCGGCGGCAGCTGGTTTTACGGCCTAAAAGAGTTCTAGAGCTGAGAATTTCATGCGGATTAAGGGATGGAGAAGATCAATCGAATCGCACCGACACCTTACTCAAACCCGTAATCTGGACTGGTCAGCCTCAACCGTATTTGTTCCGGCGTCCTACGAAGTGGTCGTGATTCTGGGTTCGTTTTCGCTATAAGAGACGTGCTGTCTTTGCTGGCCGCTGGTTTGGCTAAGTCTCTTTAAGCTGCATTCGAGGTATTTTTCTTCAGGCTCGCCATGAGGAAATGAAACTTTTCACCCTGAACCGCAACATGATCTCGTAGAGAGTTTGCAGCTTTGTCCGGGTTACCCTTTGTAAGGGCAGCAACGATTGCCTCGTGTTCCGTCATTGATTGAGCCATTCGCCCCCTCAAACGGAGCTGCAATCGTCTAAATGGTTTGAGCCGTTTATGAAGACGCGCCGCTTCTTTCTCCAAAAAGCCATTCCCTGACTCGCGATAGATGATCATGTGGAATTTTTCATTTTCGAGATAATAGCCATCACAATCTTGCGCATCGACTGCTGCCTGACAATTGACGTTGGCTTGTCGAAGTTCATCTAACGCACTTTCTTCAATACGTTTTGCAGCCAGACGCCCACAAACGGCCTCCAGCTCTGCCATCACCTCAAACATCTCCATTAATTCTAATGGCCCCGGTTGGCAGACAAATGCCCCCCTGCGCGGGATAAGTTCCACAAGCCCTGACAATGCAAGCCTTTGAAAAGCTTCTCTTAACGGCGTCCTTGAGACCTCAAAACGCTCCGCAAGACGCACCTCATCCAATCGAACTCCATCTCTGAATGTTCCATTTAAAATGAGCTCTTCCAGCTCTTGAGCGATGTTATCAGCACGACATTTTTCCATTTTGACATATTAGATATTCGCTTGACAGAACGCAACATACCAGCTCTTGTATACAAAAAAATACGTATAAAATACAAATGTTCATCATTGTCCGTTTTTGACAACGGTCAGTCTAAGGGAGGAATTGATGAAAGCTTTGTTGAAAGCGGCTGTGGGAGTGGCTGCGATTATCGCCAGTACAGCACTCGTGAATGCTACGGATCTACGTTTGTCACATCAGTGGTCAAATAAGGATATCCGGCACAAGGTTGCGCAGATAGTTGCTGATGAGGTAGCTGGCGCAAATGTTGATCTCAACATCAAGATTTTTGGGTCAAAATCACTTTTTAAACCAAGAGAGCAATACCGCCCGTTAAGTCGCGGCTTGCTTGAGATGACCGTTCTGCCGCTGAGTTATGCGGGAGGGCATAGACCCGAATACAACCTGACACTGATGCCAGGTTTGGTTAAAAACCATGATCATGCTGCACGCTTAAGCCAATCACCATTTATGGGTGAGTTGGAAAAGATCATGGCAAAAGATGATGTAATGGTACTCGTTCATGGGTATTTGGCCGGTGGTTTCGCTGGCAAGGATAAATGCATTACAAAGCCGGATGATATCGTAGGCCTGCAAACACGTGCCGCAGGCAAGTCGTTCGAGCAGATGTTAGCAGGCGCTGGGGCATCTATTGCGTCCATGGCATCATCCGAAATCTATAATGCCATGCAAACCGGTGTCTTGAACGCTGCAAATACGTCGTCTTCCTCGTTTGTGTCCTACCGCATTTACGAGCAGGTCAAGTGCTACACTCCGGCCTCTGACATTGCACTGTGGTTCATGTACCAACCGCTTTTGATGAATAAATCCACATTTGAGGGATTAAACGCCGACCAACAAGCAGCACTCTTGGCGGCCTCTGAAAAAGCTCAGGCATTTTACCTTGAGGAAGCAAAAAAGCAGGACCTTGCATCCGAAAATGTATTCCGTGAAGCAGGCGTAGAAATTGCAAAAATGAGCCCGGCTGACTTTGATGCCTGGCGCAGTCTTGCAAAAGAAACCTCTTACAAAGCTTTTGTGAATGATGTGCCAAATGGCCAGAAGCTCTTGGATATGGCTCTTTCTGTAGAGTAAGCCACTGGGGCGGCGACTGGTCGCCCCTCCTTCTTCACTCGTTTTAAAAGGAGGCATATATGGCAGGTCATAGCTTTGCAGTTGCAGCGCGTTCCAGCAATAACCCCTTTCTTCAAACCGTTGCGAGCCTGTCAACTTTGGCGGGGTGGCTTTCTGCTGCAATGATCGTGCTCGCCGTAATGATTACCTGTCAGATGATCTTTGTACGGTTTGCTCTCAATGGTTCAACTGTCTGGCAAACAGAAGCTGTCATCTACCTTGTTATCGCGTCAACCCTTGTCGGCTTGCCCTATGTCCAGCGTCTGCGAGGGCACGTCAATGTCGATCTCATTCCAATCTCGTTACCGCGCAGACCTCGTTTCCTGCTTGCGGTCTTCACACTGTCATTATCCATCCTGATTGTATTTGTGATGGTTTGGTATGGTTGGGAGTTTTGGTATCTGACATGGGAGCGAGGCTGGAAGTCCGATACAGTATGGGGCGTGAGATTATGGATCCCCTACCTGTCCGTCCCGGCAGGTTTCACTCTTTTACTGCTTCAGTTGATAGCTGACCTCACCGCACTTCTCCTGTTCATTGACAGGCCGTTTGGTCTGGAGGAATTCTGATGGATCCACTCGCCCTTGGAGGGCTGGTCGCATTAGCCACCATCCTTGTTCTATTTTCCGGTATTTCAGTTGCCTTGGGACTTCTCATTGTTTCCGCTGGCTTTCTCCTCGCCTTTGATGGGATGCGCTCATTGGAGCTCATGCCAGAAATCTTATTCGGAAAGCTTGATAATTTTGCTCTGCTTTCAATCCCCATGTTCATCATAATGGGATCTTCCATTGCCTCCACACGAGCAGGCGCAGACCTTTATGAGGCGTTGGAGCGCTGGCTGACACGGTTGCCAGGAGGCCTCGTTATTTCCAACCTCGGTGCCTGCGCTCTGTTTGCAGCAATGTCAGGGTCTTCACCGGCAACGTGTGCGGCCATCGGCAAGATGGGCATTCCTGAGATGCGCAAGCGCGGGTATCCAGACGGTGTTGCTGCTGGATCAATCGCTGCAGGTGGCACGCTCGGAATTCTCATTCCCCCCTCCGTGACTATGATCGTTTATGGCATCGCAACTGAAACATCTATTGGCCGTCTCTTCCTTGCCGGGGTCATTCCGGGTCTGTTGCTTGTTGGCCTGTTTATGGCGTGGTCGCTGTATTCCACATGGCGTTCTGGCGATGCATCCAGACTGAGCTCAGGCAGTTACAGTTGGGCCGAACGCTTTGAAATTCTGCCCCGTGTTGTTCCCTTTCTCCTCATAATACTGGGTGTTCTGTATGCAATGTATGGAGGTATCGCCACGCCTTCGGAAACGGCTGCGGTAGGTGCGTTGCTGTGTTTGTTGATTGCCATGATTATCTACAAACTCTGGCATCCCTCACAAATCTGGGTGGTTTTGCGTGATAGCACTCGTGAAAGCGTAATGATCCTTTTCATTATTGCAGCAGCTGGTGTGTTTTCTTACATGCTTTCATCATTGTTCATCACTCAGTCCATCGCGGAATGGATAGGCACGCTGGATGTGAACCGCTGGGTTTTGATGGGTACAGTAAATCTTTTCCTGCTGATTGCTGGCTTCTTCCTTCCACCGGTTGCCGTAATTTTGATGGCTGCTCCAATCCTTTTGCCAATCATCACAGTTGCGGGATTTGATCCAATTTGGTTTGCCGTTGTGCTGACTATCAATATGGAGATTGGTCTGATCTCCCCGCCTGTGGGTCTCAATCTTTACGTCATCAACGGTATAGCTCCGGACATCTCGCTCAAGACTATTTTGACCGGCTCACTTCCATTTGTTGGATGTATGATATTGGCCATTGTCCTGTTGTGCTTGTTCCCGCAACTCGCGACCTGGTTGCCTGACGTCGTTATGGGGAGGGCAATATGAGCATATTCGCAGATCTCCTTTCGTCCGTTTTCGAGCGCCGGTTCAAATTCATACTGTCCAAAGAAAAGGATGACCGTTCTCTTGAGGAACTCTGCACTGAGCTGGTGAGCTCCTCAGGAGAAATCTCGGGTCAAGCTTATGGCCAAAGAATTCTGGCCGGTTTCAAGCAACTCAGCGATGAGGAGAAGCTAAATTTCTTCCATCATCTTGCAGGCGCAATGAACATTGACCCGAGTGAAGTGCGAAAAACATTGAGCGCTTATGAGGAGGCTCCCTCCAAGGTGTCGTATGGAGCCTTCATGAGGGCAGCCGAACCAAACCGGCAAGAGTTGATACGCAGGCTCAACTGGTTGCCCGGTGCGACAGAAGAACTGGTGCGCATGCGCGCTGATCTTCTCAGGTTAGGTCCCAAGGATCCTCAGCTTCAAGCGCTTGATCTGGACTTTCAGCACCTGTTCCAGTCTTGGTTTAACCGTGGTTTTCTTGTTCTCAGACCAATCAACTGGGAAAGTCCCGCACATATTTTGGAAAAGATCACCGAGTATGAAGCTGTTCACGCGATCGACAGTTGGGACGCTTTACGTCAAAGGTTAGAACCAGAAGACCGGAGATGTTTTGCATTTTTCCATCCTTCAATGCCGGATGAGCCGCTGATTTTTGTCGAGGTTGCCTTAACCAACGGTACGCCCGACTCGATCCAATCCTTGCTGGCGGAAGATAGAATTTCCATTAGCGCCGATGAAGCAAATACCGCGGTTTTCTATTCCATCTCCAACTGCCAACCCGGACTTGCCAGTGTTTCTTTTGGCAATTCCCTGATCAAACAGGTTGTTGCAGATTTGTCAGCTGAACTCGCTTCACTGAAAACATTCGTAACCCTGTCTCCTATTCCGAGGTTGGCAAGTTGGATAAAGGAAACAGCCTCTTCGGCCACGGTGGATTATCAAGAGACATCAAACATTAATGCGTTAGCTGCTCACTATCTTTTGCAGGTAAAGCGACCAGATGGCACGCCTCACGATCCCGTGGCTCGCTTCCATTTGGGAAATGGCGCCCTTGTCCATATGGTTCACGCCGAGGCTGATACGTCGCCGAAAGGGCAGTCTCAATCTCTCAGTGCAATGGTGAACTATCTATATGATCTTGATCGCGTTGCTCAAAACCACGAAGCCTTCGCAACAAAAGGTCAGGTTATTGCCTCCCCCGAGGTAGTGACTCTCGCAAAAAATGCAGAAAAGCAGCAATATTCAGGAAAGGCAGCTTAATGACTAACCCGCTTTATGACCGTTTGTTTGGGATACATGCATCCAAAACAACGCCTTTCCTTCATCTGCAAAATGGCGAAGTCATTACGCATGATGACTTTCTTTCAACCACGGCCCAGCTGGCAAACGTTCTGGTTCAAATCGGATTAAAGCCGGGAGACCGGTTGGCTGCACAGGTTCATAAATCACCACAAGCGCTCGCTCTATATGCCGCATGTGTTCAAGCCGGGCTCATCTTCTTGCCACTGAACATTGCCTATACTGTTGATGAACTTTCTTATTTCATTGAAAACAGCGGAGCATCGCTGGTTGTCTGCGATAAGGCCAATGAAGAAAAATTACGGCCTGTCGCCGGACAGTTCGGCGCCAAACTCCAAACACTGAATGCAGATGGCGGCGGGAGCCTGACAACTCAAGCAAAGACTATGCCGGCGACCTTTGCAACAGTGGACAGAGACCGGAATGATTTAGCAGCATTCCTCTACACATCAGGCACGACAGGGCGCTCTAAAGGAGCGATGCTGACACAAGACAATCTCCTTTCCAATGCTGAAACCCTGGTGGATTACTGGAAGTTTACAGCCGATGACGTGCTTTTGCATGCCCTACCGATCTTCCATACGCATGGCCTGTTTGTGGCAACCAATGTGACGCTGGCAACCGGTGGAAGCATGATCTTTTTGCCAAAGTTTGATCTGGAGGCCATGTTGGAGATGATGCCAAAAGCAACCTCTATGATGGGCGTACCGACTTTCTACACCCGCCTTCTTGGAGATGATCGTTTCACCCATGACTTGGCAGCACACATGCGTCTCTTTATCTCTGGCAGTGCGCCATTGCTTGCTGAAACGCATGTACAGTTCGAAAACCGGACCGGTCATCGCATTTTGGAACGCTATGGCATGACAGAAACCAATATGAATACGTCTAATCCATACGATGGCGAGCGGCGAGCGGGGACGGTTGGTTTTCCTCTTCCCGGAGTTGAACTCAAGATAACCGAGGCAAGTACCGGAGCGGAGTTACCGCCAAATACCGTTGGTCAGATAGAGGTGCGCGGGCCAAACGTTTTTAAAGGTTATTGGCAAATGCCGGAAAAGACTGCAACCGAGTTGAGGGAAGACGGTTTTTTCATTACCGGTGACTTAGGCAAAGTCGATGAAGATGGCTATGTCCACATTGTTGGTCGGAACAAAGATCTTATAATTTCAGGCGGTTACAACATCTACCCGAAGGAAATAGAGCTGGTTCTTGACGATCAACCCGGAGTTTTAGAAAGCGCTGTCATTGGAGTACCGCATTCAGATTTCGGTGAGACCGTGATCGGGATTATCGTTCCTGAACTCGGGAAAACTCCAGATCTGGATGCGATTATGGCGTCCCTGAAAACGTCACTTGCCCGTTTCAAACATCCACAAAAGTTGCTCCTCATCGACGAGCTTCCGCGCAATACCATGGGCAAGGTCCAAAAGAACATTCTCAGAGAGAAATTCAACGAAGTTGTTTAATTTGGTCGTATCAGTGAGAGGGCCACTGCCTATCTCACTGATCTTAGGACAGATCCCAGAATAAGACGATCACGATACCAGACTTGCACAAATAAGCGCCTCTGTACGGCTAACAACCATGTTATCAATCACCAGACAGTCACCCTCAGCAAAATCAAGGCGGCACTGCTCACCAACGAGCTGGGCTTGTGTAGTAGGGCAATCTACTTGCAATGCACGAACCAACAATGGCTTCGCGTTCAGCTCATCTTCAATATACGAAAAGCTTGCATAGCGTTTTGCGTAGCGAACCACTGCTTCCCCAAAGAGCTTCAGCGGTGCCTTGCTGTTATTGGCAAAGAATGCTGGTGTGTTACGCGGCACAGATCGGCACGCCAATAATGCCCCGCCATAACCTAGGGCTGGTGCTGTAATCAGAGCACCTGAGAACATAAGCAAAGAGCGACGATTAATCATATACGTTCTCCTCAAGCCACTGGTGTTTGTGAGAGGTGATCTGAAAGACGAATTGCGAGAGCGACAATTGTTAGGGTTGGGTTCGCCGCCCCGCAAGTTGGAAACACGGAACTACCCGCCACATACAAGTTAGCTAATGAATGCAAGCGGCAGTCCTCATCCACAACACCTTGTTTAGCCTCGGTATGCATCCGGGTTGTTCCCATGTGATGGTATCCAGTGAAGACCTCAGACAAATCCGTGGGATCAGTGATGCCCAACTGAAGCCGGCCTAGACCGGCCGCTCCGAATGCTCGTCCGACGATCTTATGGGTCTCGTTTAAGCTTTCCAAATCACTTGTAGCCACACGCCAGTCCAGTGCCGCGCGCCGCATACCTAATGCATCACGATCATTGGTAAGTGTGACGCGGCTGTCCCGGTTAGGTGCTTGTTCTGCATCCTGACGCAGCAACACATGGCTGATCTGGTCTCCCTGAAACAACCGGCGTTTAATATTACGAGTGATCCCAACAAATACTGAACTTGGGGATTCCAAAACATTACATGCCCGCTCAGAAAGACGTTCAGGAACTTCTCCTTGAGCGAAGGTCTTGGCAAGTGTAGAAAACGATAACCAAGCATGATCACGAAAATCATCATTGCGGGCATTGTCTTTCCAAACCACCGATAAGAAAGCGGTGTTGTTCAAAAGCCCACGCTCACGCACCAAAGCCGGGTTTACCTTTAACCCAATACGCAGATCTGTCGAATCTGTTGCTTGACTATAATAATCGAGGTTTTGACGGTCATCAGACAACATTAAACTGCTGGTTTCGATATTCAGGTGGTCCATAAAATAACGACCTACAAGGTCGTTTTCATTTCCCAAACCAGCTGATCGCTGTTTATTTGTGGCTAACAATATGCGGGCGTTTTCGATACCCCCACACGCAAGCACGAAACGGGACGCAGCGATCTTTGCCTGTTTGCCACCAAGTGTTTTAACCGTCAGTTTCTCAACCACATTGTTGCCGTCAGCAAGCTGAATGTCGGTCACATTGGCGTGCAAGATACAGCGTATGTTCTTTGATGCAGCGATATCATCTTGATAAGTAGTTGCAAAACGTGTGGGAGGGCTTTGCTGATAAACAGAATGGTGTACCAACTCTCCAGGTAAATTGAGTGCTGCACCCTCTAAGCGCCCGTCCCATTCCTGTTTGCTGTATTTGTATTCTCCCAACTCTAGGTAGAACTGACTGCGTTCGTAAAACGGATCCAGATCTGCACGAGCTATGGGCCAACCCGTGTTGCCCGTGCAATCACGCGCTTCAAAATCAATGGGATCGAGCGGTGCGCATTGTCCGGTCCAATGTCCGGTCGTGCCGCCAAACTGGCGTAACCGTGAATACGAAAGGTCTGTATTAGTGTGCCCCTTCAACGGACCATCATAGAGCTCTTGAGTTTCATCTTCATAACTCAAGCCACCAGCCTCAATAAGGATCACTTCTCGATATTTTTTCGAAAGCTCCAGTGCCATCACAATACCGGCTGCTCCAGCGCCGATAATACAAATATCAGTTTCAAACGAAGCATTATCTTCAAGATCTTGGAGGTCAAATATCATTATAAATGTCTTTCATGGCTTTAATGAAAGCAAAATAAACGTGCAACAACCATATAATTATCTGGAACTTGGAGTGTTCAACTTACCCAAAAACACCCTGTCAATATTAACATATCATAAATAAAAACAGAGGCCACCGAAATCACATGACACTCGTGTATTTGTTAGAGCACCGTTTGGTGGCATGTTGCCATAAGTCTGACTTTGCATCCAACTCGTCCTCACCAAAATTTTAGGTCATAAAAACGGTTCTGTCGCAAAGTTTTTAGGGGAATGAGACTTGCCTCTTCCTGAACTTAGTTACTCTGGTAGCCTCGCAATAACTGGGAAAACTGACTGTTCCCTTGCGCTGATTTGTCCTTTGCGGATCATATGAGACACTTCGACACCTCCCAGTCTTGCACTGGCGGAGCGGGAAGTTTTAAACCCGAGCGTCGGCCGAATAATGTTCATGATGAAGCGATGATCCCGTTCAACGACATCACTGAGAAGTCCTGCTGCAACGTTCCGACCCAGCATATGGCATAATAACACTCGACCGGGACATTCTTACCATTCAAACCTATGCCGTATGGCGTGGTACAAGCAAACCGGCAAATGATTGGCGCAGGGTGAAACCTAGACGCGCCGACTTAAGCAGGTCATCGGAAATAAACTCAAATAACGCTGCATAGAATTCAGAGAACAGAGGCAAAAATTGGCATCACAGTTCTCAAGAGAATGACAACACTCGGACGCCCTGCGCTCGGGGCTGTTTCATCGCTTAAATTAGCGAATTTGCGTAGCTCCGAGTTGAAATTGTTTTCTGCAACAACCCTACCTACATGATTGTTTTTCTTGTTGTTTCTGCGGCTTGTTTGCCGCTGAGGTAAGCGCCGTGAACCGTACCGTGGTATTGGAAGTTTGTGTGCTCTCCCGCAAAGGTGAGGCATTTCCCGATTGGTGTGGCCAATAGATTGAAGTCGTTGGGGGTACAGCCGATTTTTGCGTAGGAATAAGCGCCTTTGGTGTAGGGATCTTTCGACCACTGCGTTGCAATGTAGTGACGTGGATCGGCCATGTTGTCACCAAACATTGTACGCACCGCTTTCATCGCATCTTCAAGCATATAGTCGTGATCCATCCTCTCGATCATACGGGAATAATTGCCAAAACTCATCGCGGTCAAAACATTCGCATCAATGAAAGGTTTGTGATTGAGGAAATAGTTCCACTGACCCGGGTTCTCGGTCATCAATCCAAAATACTGTGTTTTTTCAGGCCAGTGCAGATCGTCAAACTTCAGGGCAACCTTTGTGATGTCTCCCATTCCGATGCGTTCAAATGCGTTCCTATGTGTTTCCGGCAGTGGCGGGATGAACTCGATATCCTGCGCTTTCAAAACCCCAAGAGGAACGGTGACAACAACAAAGTCCGCTTGGAAGACCTCTCTGTTGGTTTCCACAAATACCCCGGCGCGCTCATGATAGGCAATTCGGCGAACGGGCTTTCGTTTGAGGACATGAACGCCCTGTGACAGCGGCTCCATTAGCCGATCATAGCCGTCTACCAAAACCACATCATCGCCTTCAAAAGCGTCATCCTGATTGAAGTACATGGCAGAGAGTTCACTGACTGGACTTCCGGTATCAAACTCCGTGTAGGCGGAGGTCATCCATTTGAACACGGGATCTCGTGTCATCTGGGGCGCCATATGTTCCAGCGCTTCAGAGAGCGGCATGTCTTTGCTGAGACCGGACCCGATCAGATCCAGCATCTCTTCGTGTTCCTCTCCCATCTGGGAGATCATTTTATTCGGGAGCCCTTTGCCTTTGACATCATAAACGGTGAAGTTATCGTCTTTTGTCACAAAGGTTTTCTGGTTAGTTTGCAGTGCCAGATCCATAATCGGATTTCCGTCCGGTCCATGGATCCAGCCAGCCCCTTCCTCAACGGGCACACCCAGTGCGCGGTTGGTGCGTATGCGCCCGCCCACTTTGTTGCTGGCTTCCAGAACCAGCACCGTATATCCGCTGTCTGTCAGATCACGCGCCGCTGTCAGGCCTGCAATTCCTGCACCAATAACGATAACGCTTTTGCCGCTCGACATTGCCTGTGGCTTGTTCAAGTTCATCTCAAACAAGCTGGCAAGCAGAACGGAGGCGCCTGACGTTTTTAGGAAATTTCTACGGTTGAGAGTACTGGAATAAGGGCGGCGGGTCATGAGGAACACTTTGGTTAGAAAGAGAACACGCCTACAACCTTGAGGTGATTTATCGCTATCGACAAGTAAAACCAAGGCGCAGCACTAGTAAACAGTAAAAGCGCCTTGGGGATTTGTGGAAGCTTAGTAGTGAGCTGTTAAGGCCCGACATTCCTGCCAGATTTGCTCGCAGTTCTGCACTTTCAAAATCCATGAAAGCGGAATACCAGGTTCTGCATCCAAGCCATGAATTGCCCCTAAAACAGAGCCGATGAGAATGGCACGCCCTGCGCTGTCGCCGCCCGCAAGAATGTTGGCTTCAATCCCTTCCCGATAAGAATGACTGTTTTTGAGGATATGGAAGCTCAACGGCATTGCCATTTCCAACTTACAGGCGCGGCCCGTTTTTTCGCCATAGGCAACGGCATCCCCATCGCGCTCAGTTAAGGCTGCTTTCAAGCTTTCCTTGATATCCGGGTGAGCTCCATCTGCTGCAGCTTCCAAGGCGCTTTGTAGCTCTTCTCCGCTCACAACACGGTCCAGAAGGTCTGCAAACACAAAACCACAGGCGACAGACAATGCATTGTCGTTGGTTGAGCGGATGATCGCTTCCACCTGTTCTTGCATGTCATCGCTCTGCTCATAGGCAAAGAGAACCGGCGGGATTTTAGAAAGGGCGGGGAGTTGATCATCATCAATGCCGGATGGGGTCAATTCTTCCTTGGCGATGTTTTCCAGTGTTCCTCTGGTCGGGCGGTCAATGTAGCCGTTGTACGTGCCGCCGGCACCAAAATGAGTGGTGAACTCTTTCTGAAACTCTGCCATGTCCAGCTGCTTGTCATGGGCAAGCAGGCTTTTAAGCGCAAGGTGGAGGTTTTCACCGTATTGGGTGAATTGGCCATTCTGGCGGTTAGCATGGGCAAAATACGCCGGAACCCCCTCAAAATAAGCAGGATTAATCGGCACAAAGGCTGCTGAACCGTCATGCTCTTGCGTAACATGGTGAATGCGGTCCACATCATAGAGCCAGTGAAGGCCAAGAGCGGCAGCATCTGCAACAAACGCTCCGAGAAGACTATGGGCTTTTAGGGCTTGCTTGGTCATGCAGCACTCCAATCTCTTAAAGCGTATTCCCGAAACGTACTTTCGGGTTTTAAAAACACGCGCAAAATAGGTTAGAGCAGTTTTCGTTGTTTCACATCACAACCAAACTGCTCCAAAATCATCCGGAGATAATAGGGCGGTTCCCAGCCCTCTGAAACCCACTTCAACTTATTTTGATTGTACTGGATTGATGAATTCCCACGGTGAGGTCATTGCCGACACTATTTCCAATTCAATTAGATGTGCTTTATTCGGGTGACCTTGCAGACGACAGGCCTTAGCGGTTCCAGAAACAAGACACCTTCTGGCTCAACCTTGTCGGGATTGAGAACTTCAATGTCGAATTGAGACACCAGCCTTGCCAGAATAAGCGTGCCTTGCAGGATAGCTGAACTTGCCCCCGTACACATTCTGAGACCACGCCCAAAAGGAAGAAAGCTCTTCATAATAATGTGGTGATCTTTTTTAATAAAGCGCTCGGGATCGAACCTGTCCGGATTAAACCAGTATTGTTGATGCCGATGAATGATCCATGGAGAAATGGTGATCTGCGCACCTTCCGGCAGATCCAGCCTTCCTAGTTTGATCGCCCTGTTCGTTTTGCGGGTGAGGTGAGGAATGGGCGGATACAACCGCAAAACTTCACGGAATACATTACGCGTATATCTCAGGCGAGACAGGTGCTCGAACTGAATGTCGCCGTGTCCAGCAACTCTGCAAACTTCCTCGCGGATTTTTTGTCGGCAGTCAGGACACTGAGATAGAACAAAAAGTGCCCACATTAGAACCGCAGCTGCCAGTTCCTGGCTGTTTAATATGGTTGTGACGTGGTCGACAAGTTGTTTGCGCGTAAATGGAATGTTGGTTTCCGGAGACCGAGCGACGAGGAATTTATGCAAGAAACTATTATGTGAGAAGTGATTGCTTTGAATGTTTCCGTCGATCAGCATACTCACGAGATATCGAAGTTGTTGCGCTGAATACACCGCTTGCTGAGGTACTTTTGGCAGCTGCCACGCTACACCTTTTTCTGCTGTTTCCCGGATTAATTGGGAAATTCGGGTTTCAAAATCTCGCGCATGCGTATTGATGTCATCAAACACACTCTTCGGTAATTCTATCGAGAAGAGCATTCTGTAAGCAATATCAGCATTCAAACGTCTGAGAAGATGGGAGAGGTCGATAACGCGATTTTCATTCTGAATTTCTTCGCAGAAACTTTCAAAGTGGTTGATAGAGCTTTGTATGTGCCCAAAATTGACCTGCTGGGTATGGGTGGAGCCAATGGGTTTGATCATGGCGCGCTGATCTACACACCGGTTATTACTCGTGACTAACGGGTGATCGCCAAGCAGTGGACGAAGCAGCTCAATCATTCCATCTGATTTAACAAATATTTCGGGTTTGTCTTCGAAAATTACAGAGAGAAGTTCTGGGTCATTAATGAGGAAATTTGGTTTGTCGGGTGTTGAGATGTCGACGATATCGCTTTTATAAAGTTCTTCTGGAAGATGCCTAAGGAGGTTTGTTTCGACTCCATCAAAATCACCAGCTCCCTCCCTGCTTGGATAGGGCGCTGGTGGACGATATAAGCTGGTGTTTGTATCCATAAAGCCTGTCTCGATAAAGCAAACACGGGAAAATGGAGGGATCTGTGAGTTTTGCTCCGTTGCGATACTGTAGCCGCACTCACTTTAATATTTTGCTGAAATTCATCTCTGATCATACTGAAAATGCAATGCAATTACTGGTGGTTCTCGACGACGAATAAAACCAACAAGGCCCCTTTTTCTACCTGCTTTATCGAAATTCTTGACATCTTGTCTTGATGTCATGTATTTCGAGTTCAAAATAATAAATTGATAAAGAAGATAGAATGACTGTTTCTCACCGGGCTCATGGACATATTTTACGCATAAGCATCTCGTTTTTCATGAGCTTGTTGATGTCGTTTGCTATGCTGGTTCTAAACTTGGGGTTCGTTGAAGGTTTTCTGTCTCTGTGGGTCAAATCATTTCTAGTGGCTTTTGCACTGGCAGTGATCATCAGTGCATTTGTGTTTCCGATCATCACGACCCTCGTATTCCGGTTGGTTAAGGTGTGTGATGAAACCGTAAAACACGAAGAAAACGCGCAAGCTTTACCTGAGTGAAGTCTGACGGCTGAACAGAATTAAACTAACTGTGATGCTAAAATCGTAATGCATATGAGTTTTGGGTTTGCGCTACGGCAGGTCTGCGTATACGTGCATACGTAAAGCCCACGGGCTTCCTAAGAAGAAATTTTTTCGGCACACTACCTCTCCTACCTCCAGTTTTCTGATTATCATCAGCAAGCGGAAATGTGCTGCCAGCTAGGACAACGCATGGCTCTGTTCACCAACAAGCGAAACATTGGGATCGCGCTCACAATTCTGTCTACGCTCATTTTTGCTATGCAGGATGCAATTACCAAACAGCTTGTGTCAGATCACCCTGTCTGGTTCATCATGATGGTGCGCTTCTGGGTGCTATTGGTTATTGCTGTTGGCTGGGCTCTCGTCAGCAAGCAGGGCTTTTATTCCGTTCTTCGCACCAAAAGACCCGGCGTGCAGTTGCTGCGCGGCTTGTTTTTATTTGGTGAAATAGCCCTCATCAGCTTTGCGTTCAGCATGCTTGGTCTTGCCGATGTAACCGCAATATTCCAGGCACACCCATTGATCGTGACGGGCCTTGCTGCTGTTTTTCTGGGTGAGACTGTGGGTTGGCGTCGCATACTGGCCATGCTTGTGGGCATGGGCGGGCTGATGGTTATGCTCCAGCCGGAAGGCAATATTGTCGGGCCGGGAGCCTTCGTTGCTCTAGGCGCTTCTCTCAGCTTTGCACTGTACCAATTGTTTACACGCCTCGCGAGCCGAGACGACAGCGCGCTGACATCGTTTCTTTATGTCGGGATTGTTGGAACCGTGCTCTCCACCATCATTGGCTCTCAATATATGATGGCCATGGATGAGGTTGAGTGGGGTTTGCTGCTTGGCATTTGCGCAACCGGGACCTCAGCGCACTTCCTGCTCATGAAGGCCCTCTCACTGGCGCAGGCGAGCGACATTCAGCCGTTCAACTATCTTCAGCTGGTTTGGGCTATTCCAATCGGCTTCCTCGTGTTCTCCGATCTGCCCGTATGGAGCACTCTTTTCGGTGCGATGATTGTTGTTGGTGCGGGTCTGTTCTCCCTCTCCCGTCAACGCATTCGTGCCATCGAAAAAGCAGATGGCTCTTCTGATCCCGTGATTGACGCAGGTATTGCAAAAACGCAGGCCGATTAAGATATAGTACGAAAAATACCTAGCAGTTTTCTGACTGCTAGGTGCGTGTAAGCAGGATCCTAAAGCCTATTGCCCCGGGCCAGAAATTTGAGAACCTCACCATTGGTAGGCCAGCTGTGATAGGCGGCAGGTCGTTCGTCAGCGAACGGCTGGCAATCGTTTTTGCCAAGAAAATGTGAGGCCATTAGCTCGCCTGCGCTCCGGAAGAGCTCAAGGTTCGTTCGAAACAAACTACGCCTTTTGAGGGAGATGGTCTTTTCCGCCAGAACCTTCCCCGCATCTATTTCCAAAATGCTCTCGTGCAGGCTGACCGAGAAGGATTTCTCCTTCTCCAGCAATCCGTGAAAGACGGGGTCCGGCCCTTTAAACACCGGCAGCTTTCCCGGATGAATGTTGACGGTCTTCCCCGCAAAACGCTCATAAAATGCAGGTCTTAAGATTTGCCCCAGATGTGCCGTGAGGATTATATCAGGCTGGCTGTGCTCGATGAAATTCAATGTGTCTGGAGCGCTGACATCGGTGGTCGGCAAAACCGGACGGCTGAGACTATGAGACCAAACCCGCATGCTCCGCCAATTGGGAAGGTGAGGCAGACGGTATCTTGGTTTTGTTACCGCACCCAGATACCCAGCATAAAGAATCCCGGAGCGGGCAAGCAAACGCCGATAGGCAGGCCAATCATTAGCCGTGCCTGTTACAGCTGTGCACTTCACCAGCGCTGCAATCTCAAACTCCGGATAAGCAAGGAGCGAGTGTAAAACAGCATCCGTGTAGACGCTGGCATTGGAGACGAGACAGATCCGCACGATTTCTCCCAAAATCACATAAAATAGTCGTAAGTCACACCCATTTTCCGCGCCTTTTCCATGCGCGGAGGCTCTAATCGGTTTTGGCGCTGCACATCATAGGCGCTGGAGAGGATCTTCTCCGCTGTACCTTTGGCAGCAGCCTCCAGCCCCTCCGTATTGTAAAGCGTCCCACGCACCTGAATGGTTGCCTTCAGCGCCTTAATAAATTTGCGGAAGACAATCGGGTCAGGAGTTATCGCTGTTTTCCAAAAATCCTCCCAATCGCCTTGATGTGTCAATCCTTCGATATCGTAAATAGTTGGCAGGACGCAGCAGGTCGGAACGCCGTGCTCCAGTGCTTCAATCCCGGCAGAACTGTTGATGGTCAGCATACCCAGAGATGGTTCTGCCAGCTCTTTGATAGACTGGCCATGGATGAGTTTGGTGCACTCTTCGACACCGTGTTTGCGGCTTGCCTGACTAATGGCACGCATCAGATCCTTAAATCGGTACTCGAGCGGATGGCTTTTGAACAGCAGCAGCGTACCTGCCGGTGCATTCGTCGCAAAGGAGGCAATGACCTTCTCGATAGCCTCATAAATGCTGGCGAAGGGAGAGTGATCGCGGATCTGGAAGTCGCCGTTCAACTGCAAAGCAAACAGGTAGTAGGATGCTCCGCTGTGTTTCAACTGCTCCCAAATCTTTGCAGCCTCACGCTTCCGACGTTTGGCAAGCAAGCGGGCGGTCAGCCACCCTGCATAAACCTGAGTGCGAGGCTCCGTCCGGTGGTTTTTGTAATGCGGGAATGAATGTGCATGGACCTTGTTGAACACCGTAAAGCCTAGTTCTTGCAGAACAATCTGGGCGTAACTTCCGTGATAGAGGACTGAAGCTTCATCGCTCGCTGTTGGGATTTCCAACGCCATCAACTCTTGCCTGCTCTGCGGAAAATGCGAGAGCGCGGAGCATCCACCATACTCCACCGTCATCCAATCAGGCCGCAGATACCCAAGTTCAGTGGCGATGATAGTCACGTCAAACGCTTTTGCTACGCCGATCGCTACCTTGTGGTACTCCCTGCGATCGCCGTGCAGCAAAATATCCGTCACACCATGAGAAACAATCAGCGTTTCAAGAAAGAGCGCCCAGTTCTCAGGCTTTTCGGAGAAGTAAATGGCACTCCCATGTTCCCAGTCATGAACATCACTCCCACAAAAATGCACCTTGAGCGTCCGAGCCCCCAATCGTTCAAGATGATGGGCAGTCCGCGAATAGTATTTGGAAAGAGGCCCTTGCAGCAGCAGAATGCAGCGATTGTTTGCTGAAGTCATTTATCGCTCCAGTAACAATCGGAGGGAATAGGAACGCCTGCCGCTTTTGCCTGAGCCAAACGGGGCGGAGTCCCAACAAATGCGCCATGCCCATTGACTGTGCCTTGTGTCATACGGTTCACGAACTCCTGAGCGGCCAGCTCGCGGCCTTCAGGATTGAAAAAGCTACCTTGCACCTGAATAGTATGCCCCATGAGCTTTTCCAGATCCTGGAAGAGATCAGCGTCCGGCTGCAGAGGCTCTTGCCAAAAGTCGTCTAAAGGACGCTGGTCAGTCAACCCGGCAATATCATAGATAGCACAGCCCAGAGCCTTCACTGGAATACCATTTTTCAGAGCTTCCATGCCCACAGTGCTGTTGACCAGAACACATCCGCGCGAATGTTTCAGCAAGCTCGACAGGTCCCCGCCATCAATCACGATGGTTCTATCAGCACACTTAAACTCAGCGGCTATCGTTCCTATGATTTGTGGCCAGTTTTCGACATTGTTGTCAAACGGGTGCCTTTTGAAAACCAACTTGTCACCCGTTGGTGCATTGGCGACAAAGGAACCAATAACCTCGCGCACGAAGGTGGAAAGGTTGCCGTAATGTGAGTGATGCCGGATCTGGTAATCACCCTGCATTTGCAAGGGAACAACGAAATATCCCACCCAGCCCTTTGCAAGAGTTTCCACGATCTTTTCCGCTTCACGTCCCAGACGTTTCTGCCGCATCAAACGGGGGATGTAGCTGAAGTAATCGCGAAACGGGTGATAATACCGATCCCGCTGATATAACGGAAAGAGGTAGGGGAAGAACACAGGGATGAGATTGCAAATAATCTCATTAGTTGCTTCTTGCAAAAACGCATGGGGAAAGTGTTGTGAGGGTTCAAGCTGCGGTAGGTTTAAAGCAGCAGATTTAATAATTTTCAGATCATTCGGGAAATGTGAGAATACGCCCATCCCGCCGCGTTCCAGTGTGATCCAGTCTGGGCGCATATATCCAAATTCACAGGCATAGGCGTTGATGTTTCGCTCCATCGCAACGCTGTGCGCAATACGATGATACGGACGGCGGTCAGCATAATAGAGGATGTCTGTTATGCCATTTTCATCAATCAGTTGCTCCAGTTTGCGGCGCCAGTTTTTCAATGACGCCCAGTAATTCTGGGCACCAGTCCCGACGCGAAAATACCAGTCGCTCAGCGAAAAATTGATGATGGTGCAGGCAACGCCATGGCTTTCAAATGCTTTTACCAAGACTTTGCAAAACCCAGAGGGATGAGATTGCAAGATTAAGATCGATTGACCTGCCATTGTGCCCAAAGCTGAATACTACTTAAGTTGGTTTTCCCGATGCTGAGCAAGAGCTTCATCGATAGAGTCAAATCTGATCAGGTCGCCATGGTTGAGAAGGTATGCAGTATCGCAAAACTTTTTGATGGTGCCTTCGGAATGCGAAATCATAATGATATTCGCGGATTTGAGTTTCGTTTCAAAAACTTCGTCACATTTGCGCTTGAAGCGAGCATCGCCAACAGCTGTGATCTCATCGATAAGATAGCATTTGAAGTTGATCGCCATGCTCACGCCAAAAGCAAGTCGCGCTTTCATACCACTTGAGTACGTTTGAATAGGCAGGGCCATAGAAGGGCCAAGTTCTGAAAACTCCTCAACAAACTCGATCATCTGCTCTGTATCCTCGCCGTACATTCGAGCCACAAAACGGACGTTCTCGATACCGGTCATCTGACCGGCAAAGCCGCCTCCGAACCCCAAAGGCCATGAGACTTTCACCTTCCGTTTTATGCGGCCACTATCAGGTAGTTCTGCTCCAGCAATAAGGCGCATGAGAGTAGACTTCCCTGATCCGTTATGGCCGAGAATTCCAATGTTTTTTCCTTTCGGAAATTTTACAGTAAGCCCATTCAGAATTGTTTTCGTCACGCCTTTTAAGCGGTAGGTTTTTCGTACATTCTGAAACTCAATCATCAGAAGGACTTCTTTCGATAGAGGCGTTCTCCAAAAAAACCGACCAACAACAAGGTAATTGTGCAGGTAAAGAAGTAGGGCTTATCAAGGAGGATGCTATGATAATTCCCATAATACCCCTCCCTGAACCATTCAATTCCATGAATAACCGGATTCCAGGAAAGTATTTTCACAATATGCGTCGGGAAATCACTTGGTACATAAAAAATTCCGGAGAGAAAAAAGAGGGGGCGGCTCACGATCGATTCAACTTGTCTCCAGGTTGGCCACAATCGAAAGAGGACTGCATTTGTTGTCCCTGCACCGAGGCCCAACAAGGAGAGTGTTAGAAAAGCCGCCGTACTTTGTTCTATTCTTACCGGAAGTGATGCGTCATCACCCACGATAATAAGGGTGAAGAACACAAATATGATCATGACGTAAGTTAAGGTGATTAGAATGTATTTTGACAAAAGTATGTCAGTCTCTTTGACCAACGGATAGCTTAATAGCCCTCTGCTTGAATTAATCGCGGTCATTAACCCACTTGAGAGCTTTGAGTAGGTTTGAAATGGCAATATTCCGGTGGCGAAAAACAAAGCAAAGCTCGTCCCAAAAGCCGGAACCCTGCCAATTGCTGAGAATATTAAAACCAGCACAAGCGTGCTCAAGGCCGGATTGACGACCGCCCATAAGTAACCGAGTTGGGCGCTACCAAACGCTGTTCTGGTCTCTCTCAAAACCAGAGCGCCGATAACGCGTGTTTGAGTTGTAAATGCTCCGTCCATGGCAATCCATCTATTTGAGGTGGTCGCGAATGGAATATGTCATCACAGTACCAAGAGCCCACAAGGCAAGTAATCCCAGAAATAGAAGGATAGAATTAATCAGACGGCGCGGATAAATTGCCTCCTGGGGCTTGGATGGGGGCTTGAATACAGCGAGATATCGCTGCTGGCGATCTGCTTCCGCTCTGGAGCGTTCAAGTCCTGCAAGAGCGGTTGTGTAGGCTTGTTGAGCAAAGTCTTGCTCTACAACCAGCTCTTCGTAATTGGCTAATAGGCTTGAGAGAGAGGACAGTCTGTCACTCCCACGGGCAGTTTGCGAGAGTTCTCGGCGGGCGCTTGTCTTGCCACTTATCTCATTGCGTTTGTAGATAATCTGATCAATGAGAACCGCCTCTCGCTTACGTAATTGGCGAATAGTTGGTGAGCTTTCATTGATAATACCCACCAATGTTGCAAGGCGGGACCTGGTTTCCAGGAGTTGCTTTTCCAGACCACCTATCAATTCAATTTGAACTTCTGCATTTTTTGTAGGATCGATTGAACTTTCAGCACTCCTGAAATCACTCATTCGTCTTCGCACCATCTTCAAACGTAATTCTGCACGGAGGACTTCTTCCTCCGCAAATTTGACTGCATCTTTTCGTGCGTTCTGAGAAAGTGTATTCACAAGTTCAGCACCATATGACAGGACTTGAGTTGCGATGTGCTCTGTCATTTCGGGAGTAAAGGCTTGTACCTCAACTTCTATTATACTGGACGTATTGTCGAAACTTGTGGTGATCATAGTTTGCCAATAATCTACAAATTCTTCGATCGAGATTGTCGGATCCAGACGATAGATAAAATCGATCGAACCCTCGCTAAAATGTTTTACTATTCCCACATCATTAGACAGCCGCTCAACGACTTCTCTGCCTTCCAGATAGTTCATCAGAATGAAGGAATCTGTTGTCGTTGTGCCAACGCTCGCGAGGCCTGTTAAGGCACCTAAAAAATCACCGCCCGCAGAGCTGCCATCCATTCCCCGGACGGAAAATCCAATTGTGGATGAATAACGATCTGACGCTATAAAAAGGAAATAGGTTGACCCTAAGAGCCCTGGAATAACAACTAGGAGTGCGAAGGACAGTGCTAATATTCGCCGCCTTAGTTGTTGTGGTCTTAATCCATGAAGCCTGAAGAAACCAATGCGAACAGGTTTGACCACCTGTTCGGTGTTATCAACTGGTAGGGTAAAAATGGCTGCAGCTTTTTTGGAGGCTTTGCCCTTTGAGTTGGCAGATCGCGGCGTGACTCTCGCTTCCCCCTGTTGTTGACCAACTGTGCTAATTTTGGGAGCAAGTGCTGTTGCACTAGGAATTTCGGCAAGTTTTGCTGTTGTCCCTTTTTCCATAATAAAGCTTCGCCTTTTTAGAAGTGCAAAGTAATAGCTGTCAAAATATTGGCTCAATTACTCAAATACTAAAAACACGAACTTATTTTTGACCATATCACATTGGAATTTCGAGAACAATCTCTTCAAACTCTGTATTGTTACTTGAGTTAATTACGATGTTGCATTAGTCATATTACGAATACAAACATGTTATTTATCCTATCGTAATTTTTAACTGATCTATTGAAACGCACATTGAATAAACTCTCTGGATTGAGGAGAGGAGAGTGTTGTTCTACCTTACGAACGGAACAGTTTACTGTAACTTAACCGTCTGCATTTTGTTTCAATCCTTTGATAATTTGAGTCCAGTTACATATCTCTGGAGATAGTTCGGGTTGGTGGACAACTCGAATTTAAATTGCAACTTGCCCAAATCCCTAAATTCAGGTGTCCACCAACCCTTTCGAACGGGGGCTGTCCGAGGGAGGTTATTTTGTTTGGAACAGCAACGCCACTTTGCGCTTATATCCTCTGGTTTTAAACTTTCTTGAGTTCAGCTTGTTCTCGATCACTCGCTTTAAACGACCCATCAGGGTTTCACCTCGCGCCCGCTGCCCGTAACCGGTGTGTTTCTGCTAGGCCATTCTGCCGTACTTTTGAATTGCAGAGATATGCGCGTCACGTGATGTCGGGTCAGTCTCAGCGTCCCGGCGGAGGACCGCCGATTTGGACGGCCACATCTCCGCGCTGGCGAAGACTTTCGTTATACTCTGGTCGGTTGGGGAGACGATACTCGGCTTTTGTAAATATCTCCCGCCGAGCAGGATTATGTTTGTAGGGCATGAAAAAGCAACTTATCTAAAAAATAAGCAGCCTACATACACGCCAGAAACGGATTTATGCAGCAAGGTTTTCTGACATCAAGTTTGCAACATAGCCTCTGACAGTGTTGTTCACTGGCCGTCATCTTCAGGGACTTCCAGCCCCTGTTTGGGTGGTAAGTCCGGGGAATCTATGGCTTGCAAAACGGCATCGGACAAAAAGGTGCCGGCCCGGGCTATATCTTCAGAAAGAATAATAATCTCCTTTCTGAACAGAGACAGGAAGTCCATAGCGTCCTTTGTCGCTAGCTGAATATCCTGTCCCAATGTACGCCCCAGACTCTCAACTGCAGCAACGGTTGACATGGCTGTCAGGGCATTTGCTCCAATATAACCGTCAATGTCAGGGTTCATCTTCAGTCGCTCGACCACGGCCTGTCGGATATGCTGGCTACTCATATCGGCGTTGACCAGGTCTTCTACCAGTAAATCGATACCGAGCGCCTTCGCCTCATTCAAAGCGCCCTCACACATATCCTGAGAATAGGCCTGCCTATGTTCCGGGGCGATAAGTACGATACTACGGCAGCCTTTCCGGGCCAGTTTGCGCACAGCAATGCGAGCAAACGCATTATTATCGTAATCGAAATAAGGATGTTTCAACCCCTCATGTGTCCGCCCGTGCGTGGCAAAAGGGAATTTCCTCTCTAGTAGATATTTCACGCGGGGATCGTTGATCTGCGTCTGGTGGAATATGACCGCATCAGCGGAACCGGTCTCCACGATGTCGCGGATCGGTACAATCGGATCCTGATCGGGGAAAAAGGGAGTGATGGTGAGATGATAAGGTGTGCCACGCAGTCCTCCCGCAATGGAAGATATGAGCCGGCTGGTATGCATTATAATATCATTTTCGGATGACAGGGCCAGACTGACAACATTCGTCTTGCCTGTCCTCAAACCAAGACCTGCCCGGTTGGGGACATAACCGATTTCATCCGCTATGCGACGCACCATCAGTTTGGTGTCCTTGCGCAAATCCGGCGCATCCTTCAGTGCCCTTGATACGGTCGCAACCGCCAGCCCGCTGATTTGAGAAATGGTCCTCAACGTCGGCTTTTTTGATTCTGCACTGGTTGTTTTTTTCAAATTCATTTATCAGCCGAGACCTAGTTATAAGCTTCCTCTCTTTTGCCAAAACACTGAATTATGCGGCGTGAGAGTTCAGTTTCCAAGCACATTCCGTCGCGAAATAGTCAAGCTTCACCGGTTACAGAAACACGCCCTCTAAAAGCAATATTCCAACAATTTTGTCAACTTATACGCATTGCATCTAAAAAACTATAACGTTACAGTTTTGTGACTATAACGTTATAGTTTTTCAAAATGACCTATTCAATGGGAGGATAGTACATTGGCATCCATCGCAACCAAGCTCCTGAGCGTTACCGCGCTTGTGGCTGTAAGCTGCACATTCGCTCAGGCCGGTGACCTGGAAGTTACACATTGGTGGACCTCTGCTGGGGAAGCCGCTGCTGTTGCTGAACTTGCAAATTCATTTGATGCAACCGGCAACAAATGGGTCGACGGCGCGATTGCCGGATCCGGCAAAACAGCGCTGCCCATCATTGTTAGTCGTATCTTGGGCGGTGATCCGATGGGGGCCACTATGCTTAATCATGGTCGCCAGGCCGAGGAACTAATTCAGGCCGGGTTGATGATGGATTTGTCAGATATCGCTGACGCGGAAGGCTGGAAAGAAGCTGTCTATCCTCCCTCACTGCTGGACGCCTGTACTTATGAGGGCAAGATCTATTGTGCGCCCGTGAATATCCATTCTTGGCAGTGGATGTGGCTTAGCAACAAAGCCTTTAAAGATGCTGGCGTTGCGGTGCCAAAAGATTGGAACGAGTTTGTTGCTGCTTCCCCAGAATTGATTGCCGCAGGCAAAATCCCTCTCGCCATGGGCCAGCAAGCGTGGCAACAAAATGGTGCTTTTAATGTTCTGACTATTGGGATTGGTGGCATCGATCTTTGGAAAAAGATCAATATTGAGAAGGATGCCGAGGCTGCTGCCGGCCCTGAAATGACAAAGGTTTTTGAGGCTGCCGCAGTTGCTCGTGACCTGTCCAAGGACTCTAAGGTCCAAGACTGGAACTCTGCAACTAATTTAGTCATTACCGGTAAAGCCGGTGCGCAGATCCTTGGTGACTGGGTGCAAGGTGAGTTCCAGATTGCCGGACAAACCGCTGGTGAAGACTATACCTGTCTGCCAGGCCTTGGGCTAAATGAAATCCTTGATACCAATGGCGATGCTTTTTACTTCCCGGTCAACAAAGATCCAGAAGTCACTAAGGTCCAGAAAGAACTGGCCAAGTTGCTCCTCAGCAAAGAGACTCAGGTATCCTTCAACTTGAAAAAAGGCTCCCTCCCCGTGCGCGGTGATGTTGACCTTGGTACAGTCAATGACTGCATGAAGAAGGGCCTTGAAATTCTGGCTGCAGGCAAAACCCTGCCATCGGGTGACATGGTCTTGTCTACCGACACCAGTCAGGAATTGCAGGATCTGTTGACCGAGTTCTGGTCCGATCCGTCCTACACGGCTAAAGAAGCACAAAAAGGCTATGCGGATATCATCGCCCGCGCAGACTGATTGTTGCTGCAAATGAATCCGGGGTCCGGCCACTAGGCCGGGTTCCCTTTCCTGGGAACATCACCTTCGTCGCCTATCTGCTGGAGACTTCCATGTCTATCCCTCAAGCTCAGTCTGCCGCGTCGGCAGAGTCAGCTCGTGCACCCAATCGCCTGTTCAAAAATATGAGCGCCAAGATAGCCTCGATCCCTATGATCCTGACGGCCCTTGTTATTTTCGTTGGCTGCACCATCTGGACCATTGTCTACTCCTTCACCGACACCCGTCTGTTACCGCGACTGAATTTCGTTGGTTTTGACCAATATGAACGCCTGTGGAGTACCAGACGCTGGCTGGTTTCCATCGAGAATCTGGCAATTTACGGCATTGGTTCGCTCATCTTCACCTTCGTGATCAGCTTTGTCTTGGCTGCAATGCTGGATCGCAAGATCCGTTTTGAAGGGGCCTTCCGGTCCATCTTTCTCTACCCCTATGCGTTGAGCTTCATTGTTACTGGTCTCGTCTGGCAATGGATACTTAATCCTGATTTTGGTGTTCAGCATATTGTCCAGTCCATGGGCTGGGAAAGCTTCGCCTTTGATCCACTAAACAATCGCGATATCGTGATTTATGGGGTGCTGATTGCCGGCCTTTGGCAAGGTACGGGCCTGATTATGGTGATCATGCTGGCAGGTCTCAGGGGCATTGACGAAGATATCTGGAGAGCCTCCCGCGTAGATGGCATCCCGGCCTGGAAAACTTATGTCTTTATCATCATCCCCATGTTGCGCCCCGTTTTCGTAACGGCCCTCGTGTTGGTCGCAGCAGGCATTGTTAAGGTCTATGACCTTGTGGTCGCCCAGACATCGGGGGGCCCCGGCATCGCATCCGAAGTGCCCGCAAAATATGTCTATGACCGTATGTTTATGTCGCAAAATCTTGGCCAAGGCTTCGCAGCCTCTACCATGATGTTGGTGACCGTTGCCATCATCCTCATCCCTTGGGCCTATCTCGAATTCAGAGGTAAAAAACGTGGCTGATACAAGCTTGCATCTCGGTCTGGAAGACGGCCCCTCCGGGCCTAAGCCGACAAAGGTCATGACACCGCGCAATATCATGCTTTATGGCACTTTGATTGTTGTGGCGATTTATTATCTTTTACCGCTCTGGGTCATGGTCATGACGTCGCTCAAGGGTATGCCGGAAATACGTATGGGCAATATCTTCGCCCCACCGATGGAAATCACTTTCGAGCCTTGGGTCAAGGCTTGGTCGGAGGCGTGCACCGGCATCAATTGTGATGGTTTGTCCCGCGGTTTCTGGAACTCAGTCCAGATCCTGATACCGTCGGTCGTGCTTTCCATCACAATCGCCTCTGTCAATGGTTATGCGCTGGCCAACTGGAAGTTCAAGGGATCGGAAATGTTCTTCTCCATCCTGATTTTGGGAGCTTTTATCCCCTATCAGATCATGATCTATCCATTGGTTATCCTTCTGCGCGAAATGGGTTTGATGAGCTCTCTTGCCGGTCTCGTACTGGTCCATACCATCTTCGGTATGCCGATCCTGACCCTTCTGTTCCGCAATTACTTTTCTGGTATCCCTGAGGAATTGTTCAAGGCCGCTCGCATTGATGGGGCTGGATTTTGGGGAATCTATTTCCGGGTCATGATGCCCATGTCCCTGCCCATCTTTGTGGTCGCCGTGATCATGCAGGTGACTGGTATCTGGAACGACTTCCTCTTCGGTGTCATCTACACCAAGCCGGATATCTACCCCATGACGGTGCAGCTCAACAATATCGTCAACTCCGTCCAAGGGGTGAAGGAGTATAACGTCAATATGGCAGCGACGCTGCTGACTGGCCTTGTTCCTCTCACCATCTATCTTGTTTCCGGCAAATTGTTTGTCCGTGGCATCGCCTCCGGTGCGGTGAAAGGATAAGTCATGTATTCAGTTTCTGTACGTAATCTAGACCTTCAGTTCGACTCAGTCTCCGTGCTGAAAACCCTCGATCTGGATATTCACAAAGGCGAGTTTCTGGTTCTTCTGGGAGCATCCGGCTGTGGTAAGTCCACCTTACTCAATTGTATCGCAGGGCTGCTCGATATCACCGCTGGCCAGATCTTCATCAATAATCGCAATGTCACCTGGGAAGAGCCATCCGAGCGCGGCATCGGCATGGTGTTTCAGAACTACGCCCTCTATCCGCAAATGACGGTGGAGGGCAACCTTACCTTCAGCCTGAAAAACCAGGGAATGAAGAAGGAAGAGATAAAAGAGAGAGTGGACCGCGCCGCCAAGGTGCTGCAAATTGAACCATACCTCAAAAGAAAACCGAGCGCCCTTTCCGGTGGTCAGCGCCAGCGTGTGGCCATTGGCCGGGCTCTGGTCCGCGATGCGGATGTCTGCTTGTTTGATGAACCGTTGTCCAACCTTGATGCTAAACTGCGCGCTGATTTGCGCGTCGAGATCAAACGGCTCCATCTGAAATTGCAAAACACCATGATCTATGTGACCCATGATCAGGTGGAGGCGATGACACTGGCTGACCGCATCGCCGTCATGAAAGACGGTGTCATTCAACAGCTATCCAGCCCCCATGAAATTTACAACAAACCGAGCAACAAGTTCGTTGCTGATTTCATTGGTTCACCATCGATGAATTTCTTTGATGGTGAACTGGAGAACGGGCATTTCACCGTCAATGGGCAGAAACTGGACACAACACGCTATGACTTTGCCGATCAAAAAGACGGAGCGGCGGTCTTCGGAGTGCGGCCTGAACATGTAGCAACGGGTCATGAACTGGAGGGTATGCCCATCCAAGCCGAAGTGACGGCTGCACTGGTTGAACCCATGGGGTCAGACACCCTCGTCTGGACCAGTTTTGCCGGCAGTCCGCTGCGCTTCCGTATGGATGGTCAAGCCATTGTCAACAAAGGCGATGTGATCAGGATCGGTATCGATCCCAAAAGATCCTCCTTCTTTGCGAAGGATACGGAACAGAGGCTGTGACATTTCCAGCTCATGTCAGTGCTCTTAAGTTGTCCGGTCAATGGCCCGCTTCTGACGAGCACGGACATTACTCCTTTGCCATGTCCCTGCCGGGCGATGTCGTCTCGGGTCATTTTTCGGACAACGCCATTCTGCTGCTGCCCAATGAACCCGCAACCATCACCTTCACGCCGAATGACCCGAAGGCCAAAGCAAGCATTACGGTACGAGATCCCTATTCGGCGACCTGCATCCAAAAAATATCAGGGTGGGAGACCACCCCTTTCCAATAATTTATTAAAAGGAACGCCACATGGCGGACAACCATCTCAAAGAACTCGTCGACCAGCTCACTTTGGAAGAGCAGGTTTCTCTGCTGTCTGGTCAGGATTTGTGGTCACTCAACGCTATTGAACGGCTTGATATCGGCTCATTGCGGGTGACGGATGGCCCGAATGGAGCAAGGGGCGCGAAAGGGTCCGGTGGCCTGTTAGAAGGAGCCCCTGCTGCCAGCTTCCCAGTGGGGATCTCAATAGGCGCTTCGTGGGATGTAGATCTAGCCGAGGAAATCGGCGCAGCACTGGCCGACGAGGTGATGACCAAAGGAGCTCACGTGCTTCTAGCCCCTACTGTCAATATTCATCGCTCGGTGACCAACGGCCGCAATTTCGAATGCCACTCAGAAGATGCCGAACTAACCGCTAAGCTTGCATGCGCCTATATCAAGGGACTGCAGGACAAGGGCATTTCCGCAACCATCAAGCATTTTGCCGGCAATGAAAGCGAAATCGAACGCACGACCATGAGTTCGGAAGTTGATGAGCGGAGCCTGCGAGAAGTTTACTTGCGCCCCTTTGAGGACGCGGTCAAACTCGCAGATACTTGGGGTATTATGACCTCCTACAATCGGCTCAATGGCACCTTTACCTCCGAACATGACTGGCTGTTGGAAGATGTGCTGCGGGGTGATTGGGGCTATCAAGGCATCGTGATGTCGGACTGGTACGGCTCGCACTCAACCGCTGAGACAGTCAATGCAGGCCTTGACCTTGAAATGCCCGGTCCAACGCGGGATCGCGGCGACAAACTGGTGACCGCAGTTGAAGCTGGGGAGGTTTCCCGTGAGGTGGTGCGCAAGCGCGCGCTCACCATGTTGCGTCTGTTAGACAAGACAGGTGCCTTAAACTCTACCCGTCCCAAACAGGAATTATCGGTGGACGCGCCCGAGCACCGTGCCCTTATCCGCAAAGCCGGTAGTGCTGGTGCCGTGCTGCTGAAAAATGAAGGTGCCATACTTCCGCTCAAAGAAACCAATGGCAAGGTTGCAGTGATCGGGCCAAATGCCAAGATTGCGCAAATTATGGGCGGCGGCTCGTCCCAGATCACGCCGCATTACCGCGTATCGCCATGGGATGGTCTTGCCTCCCGTTTGGGTGAAGAGCAGCTGATTTATGCGCAGGGTTGCACCAATCACCGCTTCGAGCCGCTCTGGACCTGCGATATCAAGGCGGACTATTTCAACAATCAGGATTTTGCCGGTGATCCGGTTCATACCGACGTCTTCTCCTCTGCGGAAGTGGTATGGGGTTTACCGATCGCTGAAGGCCATGTAACCGATCCGAACCGTTTTAGCGTGCGCATGTCCGGCACATTTAAAGCTGAAAAGTCCGGGTTGCATCAATTCGGCGTTAATTCCGCCGGTTATCTCAAACTCTTCGTCGATGATGAACTGGTTGTTGATGCCCATACCGATTGGGAGATTGGCCATACCTTCTTCGAAGAAGGCTGTGATCCTGTAGTTGGTGAAAAAGCACTTGTCGCCGGACTGAGCTATGCGATCCGGCTCGAATTTGTCACGAATGAGAATGCCAAACTGCTTTATGCCGCCTTCCGTGCCGGGATTGGTATTGGTTTGAGCGACAAGGATATTCTGGATGCCGTTCAAGCAGCCAGCGAAGCCGAAACGGCTTTGGTTTTTGTTGGCCGTTCCGGCGAATGGGACACAGAAGGCTCTGATCTTCAAGATATTACCCTGCCCGGTCGGCAAAATGAGCTGGTGAGCGCTGTCTTGAAAGCCAATCCACGCACAATCGTGGTGCTACAGACCGGCGGTCCGATTGAAATGCCATGGGTCAAGGATGCTCCGGCTATCCTACAGGCCTGGTATCCTGGCCAGGAATGCGGCAACGCAATTACTGACGTTTTATTTGGTGATACAGAGCCCGGCGGGCGCCTCTCCCAGACCTTCCCAGCCACATGGGTGGGTAATCCAACAGGTGGTAAAGGCGATGAAGTTTATCCCGGCAAAGATGGGAAAGTGCTCTATGAGGAAGGCGTCTTCATCGGCTATCGCCATTATCTCAAAACAGGGATCAAGCCGCTGTTCCCGTTCGGCTTTGGTCTTTCCTACACCGACTTCGATCTCTCGGATATGAGCGTTGTTTCAAACGGAACCAAGGCGACCGCCTCTGTGACACTGACAAATACCGGCAAAAGAGCCGGGTCTACAGTTATCCAGCTTTATGTTGGTGATGTGCAAGCCTCTGTTGAGCGCCCAATGCGCGAACTGAAAGCCTTTAAAAAGGTCAGCCTTGATGCAGGTGAAAGCCAGTGTATTGAGCTGACTCTGAGTGAAAGGGATTTCGCCTTCTTTGACACCGCAAACCGCCTCTGGCGCGTTGAACAAGGAGAATTCACCGTAGAAGTCGGTCTCTCATCGACAGATATCCGTTGCTGCGAGACCATCCAGATGGAAGCGATGACAATGAAACCCTAAGGTAACTTCCCATTTGCGACGGAGTTTTGGCGTAGATTTATGCCGCCATTTTCAGTTTGGTGGCAGGCGTGATCCCACCGATTACCCTGTTGGGGCGTTCGTTATTGTAAGTCCAGAGCCAATAGGCCCAAGGACCCAGTAACGGCATCCCCTCAGCGGTTCATCCCCGTACGTTTTCATCTCTGTGTGTGCGGGGAACGGTTGCGTTGGGAAGTATTCCGATGGTTAAGACGGACTTAGTGGGGTCTGCTCCGGCAAGGGGCGAAATGATACTCTAAGGGGTTTGCCGATAACTTTTGACGGGTTGTGTTGCAAATAAAACTTGGTAACCCAGCGGTTGAGGGTCGCGTGATGAACTACAACACCGCATGCAAAATCACGTCTTTAGGGTAATGGGTGCCTTTGAAACTGATCAACTCACCAAACCGTAAATTCAGAGCGTGCCTGTTGCAAACGAAACGATCAAAGTTGGAAACCGACTAAACTTTGCAGCACAACCCCTATTGAATCAAAAGTGCCCGCAAAAAGCGGGCACTTTTGATTCAGTTTAAGGCCCAGCAACATGCCGGGCCTATTTCTTGTTCTCCGGTCTATTCAGCCGGGAGTTTTTCTACTTCTTCTTCTGGTTCATCATCTGATGAGAAGAAATCTTTGGTCAGTTTGATAACCACCGGACTGAGGAGTGCCAAGGCGATCAAGTTTGGTATCGCCATCATGGCGTTCAACGTATCAGCGAGCAACCAGATGAAGCCCAGATCAGCTGTAGCGCCGAAGTAAATCGCGATGATCCACAAGACCCGGTAGGGTATAAGAGACTTACTGCCGAAGAAGAACCCGACACATTTCTCACCGTAAAAACTCCAACCAAGGATGGTTGTGAATGCGAAGATCGACAAAGTAATCGCGATGATATACCCACCAAATCCTGGCAAAGCAGTTTCAAAAGCGAGTGATGTCAAAGCTGCGCCGGATTGGCCGGAAGTCCATACTCCGGAAGAGACAATAGCAAGACCAGTGATACTACATACGATAATTGTATCGATGAATGTACCCAGCATCGCAATCAGACCCTGATTAACCGGGCTGTTTGTTTCTGCCGCCGCATGAGCGATTGGGGCAGACCCAAGGCCAGCTTCGTTAGAGAAGACGCCGCGAGCAACACCAAAGCGAATGGCAGCCCAAACAGCAGCCCCAGCAAACCCGCCTTCAGCGGCAGATGGGGTAAACGCTTGTGAGAACACCGCTTGCACTGCACTACCGATTGAATCGATGTTGATGAGCAGAACCAAAAGACCGGCTGCAATGTATGCAACGGCCATAAACGGAACCAGCTTACCAGCGACAGCACCAATGCGTGAGATTCCTCCCAGAATAACGGCTGCCGTCAAAACCATGAGAACGATTGCGGTTGCTTCAACAGGCACATCAAAATTTTCTTTGATGACGTGAGCAACACCATTGGCCTGCACACCATTGCCGATACCAAACGCAGCAACAGCACCAAACAATGCAAATGTTGGTGCCAGCCAGTACCACTTGGAGCTGAGTCCATTTTTGATGTAGTACATCGGGCCGCCAACAAAGTGGCCGGACTTGTCCTGCTCGCGGTATTTAACCGCACAAACAGCCTCGGCATATTTAGTCGCCATGCCAACAAGGGCAGTCATCCACATCCAGAACAATGCACCAGGTCCACCCAGGAATACGGCTGTTGCCACACCTGCGATGTTACCGGTACCAATTGTTGCGGAGAGGGACGTCATAAGCGCATTGAAGGGGCTAATGTGACCATTACCCTCGCCTTCGCGTCCGTTCCAAAGCAGGCGGAAACCAGTTGCCAGTTTCAAAATGGGCATAAACTTTAGCCCAACCTGCAGGGCAAAACCAACTCCCAGAATAAGGACCAGCATAACTGGGCCCCATACAATAGAATTAACTTGTCCGACGATATCATTTAGTACGTCCATGGTTAGCCTCCCACCATGATTTTTATTATAAGTTATCTTACATCGTCTACATGTATCGCGAATACATCTACAATATTACTATTTCAAAGAAATCATCACAATATCAATTAGTTATGTAAATTATAGGTGTTTTACCTAGGGTCATCACGGAAAGTTTTAGCGAATTTTTCCCGCTAAGATAGAGGTTTTGACTCCATGCAATCGCAATTTTTGGCAAAAGACGTGCCGCGCAGCAGTCTGTCTTGCGTATCCAATCGCACGACTAGGTAATCAACTGAAAAATGGGGCTTTTGCAAAGGGGAACAGGCAACTGGAAAATAACTTAGATTATTGAAAAGGTGAATACTTTGTAGATTTGTTCGCGGATGGATCTGGGGCATAGATGATGTCGCTCCCTCGCGTTTCTACAGCTAATTGCACCGAAACCCGCAGCACCTTCGCGAAAATCTGGGTTGCGGGAAATTAACCAAAATGCAGGGGAGGTTGAGGCGTTACGCGTAATCGAGCGCGGGCTTTATCCTGACTGCGAGGGACCTGTGAGGCTGAGTTCATCATGCCCGTGTTGGGCTGGATGAAGGGCTTCATACCTAAAGCTTGCAGTATGCCATAGACAGCAGGAAACCATGAGTAGACAGGCGTTGTTGGGTGAAAGTATTTCCAGCATCTATATTTGTTGAAGTTCTCTTTTTCAAAGACCCTTTTCAAACCGCATAAGAACAATGTCGATCATCGACCTAAATTTCCGCAGGTTAAGTTTGGCGTGATTAACTGGCCAAAGTATTACGTTAGCTTAGGCCGCCGTGGGAACATCGCTGTGTGGAACCATGATGACGTTGCAAGTTAATGGCCCGCTCAGCGCCATCTTACTTGGTTTAGTTTGAATGAGTATTTTCTTCTTCAGTTTTTGCTAAGGAGGCAAGTCAGCATGGGAAGAAGAGCACTCAACTGCGCCGGAGCTGCTGCCTCCCACATCTAACAGGACACCAAATCCGGCCCACGGCAAACACCGGATACATAACGATGAGGAACACGAGCGCGGTACTCTGCAATCGCCTCAAGCGTGCCTTCATTATGGCGACGAACTACGGCTCAATGGTAAGGATGTGCCTGAACTGGTGGAGTTCATCACCGCAAAGCTAAAAGTGATTGAAGCCGTGTACCAAGGAGACCTGCCAAGCCAACTCTAAGATGATGCAAGCTCCCGCGCCAACCCGACCCTTTTAAAGATCAAGCGTCGGAGCCAGCTTATCAGTGCATATTCTGGTCTCCAAATTTGATAGGCATTTGCCGCTGTACCGTCGGAGCGAGTTTTTTGGCCGTCACTGCATTGATATTTCCCGCTCTACTCTGTCGGACCTGTGCGGCCTTGCCATAAAAACACCGCTCCGTTGAAGGGGTAACCCGAGTTTAATATTCTTCCATCTTCAATTTATTTCCCTGAGAAACAAACTTCTTTATTTGCCGTACTCACTTTTGCAGGCTCGGACTGAGCTCCTTCGATAAAGGCCAAGACTCCAAAGTGAACAGCAAACAAGACACCGGGTTACCAGAGCTTAATCTGTATAAATAATCCAATCTTTTCAGCTTTTTAGTTTTTCCCAACAACATTTGGAATGCTTGATGATGTATTGGAGACGTTATATTATTGACCATTTGGTAGAAAATGCGACATCACGCACTGTATTCATTTAGATTTATTGATATACTTTAGTGATAACTTCAACAATCATTTGCACACTGCACATTACCAGGGTATTTAGCCGACTTTAGCAGAACAATTTCATACAGGCTGTCTTTAACCTCGCAGTGCATGTAGTGGAGCTACCGGCAAATAGCCGAAGCTGCGCTTTTTGTTGCAGGCGAGAGCTGATTTGGCACGCGCTTACTTGCGCTCTGTAAATATTTACTGTCACGACAAGAATAAAAACGTCAGGATCTAAGAGATGGCTCAAACCCAAGTTCTGGATGAGGTTTCGCGCGGCCAATCGCGCCTAATGGAACCCTCAATTCTTCCCGTCTGGCTCAATCAGCGTGCCATCAGCAATCGCGGATACATCGGCCTTTGGATCTCAATGGCGGTTATCATTGCCACATTTCAACTGGGTGCTGGCGGCGTTGCCGGACTTCCTCTGCCAATCGTTATCGCGACAATCTTCTTCGCCAACCTTTTGCTTGGCATCGTTATGGCGCTCACAGCAGATATTGGGACTGAACACGGCATCTCTTTTGCTGTTTACCTGCGCGCACCGTTTGGTACGGTTGGCACACACATCCCCTCCATTACCCGCGGTATTGTGGCCGCGATCTGGTTTGGCATTCAAACCTACCTTGGCGCACTGGCGCTTAACGGAATTTTCGCTTATCTCACCGGCTTCGATAACTGGATTGTCTGGTACATCAGCTTTGCGATCCTTCAGGTTGCTAACACAGCCATGGGCATTCGTGCTGTTGAGCGGCTTGCGAAAATCGCGGCTCCGGCGATCATGGCTATTTCAGTTTGGATGTACTTCACCGTCGACGGGTTAGCGACTGCCAGCGGAAAAGATATCTGGTCATTTGCGGGCGATGCGGAAATTTCCATTCTGGCTCTTTTTGTCGCCAACATGGCCTTCTGGTCCTCTCTGGCCGTCGACATCCCCAACATCACCCGCTTCTTGCATGTTGAAGCGGGCACCAAAAGCTTCTTCAAGCGTAACAAGAATGTATTTTTGGCTCAGTTTGTTGCGCTCCCGGTCGTACAGAGCTGGATCGCGCTGATCGGCGCGGTATCCTTCATCGCAGCTGGTGACTGGAACCCGATCACGGTCATTCAGGGTCAAGGTGCTGGCATTACCCTCGTGGTTCTGCTCGTGATGGTGGTTCTGGCGCAGTGGTCTACTAACACCAGCGCGAACCTCATTCCGGCGGCGCTGACTTTCGTGAACGCAGGCGCTCCATGGATCAACTACGCGATGGGCCTTGTCCTTGCAGCGATTGTTGGCACACTAGCCATGCCATGGCTGATCCTTGATCACCTCTTCACCTACCTCGGTCTGTATGGTGCGATGCTTGCCTCTCTCGGCGGTATTATGATCTGCGATTACTTCGTGATCCGCAAACGCCGTCTCAACGTGCCTGAGCTTTATGAGGAAGATGGTCAGTTCCATTACATTGCGGGTTGCAACCCAGCAGGCCTGATTGCATGGGCCGTCGGCGGCGCACTGGCGATCTACGCAATTGAGCTCTCCTACTTTGTCGGATTTTTCACCGCCTTTGCACTGTACTGGGTGCTTATGAAGGCTTGGATCCTGCCGAAGTTCAAACAGGATGAACTGATGCATGCCGATGATGAGAAATATCTGGCAACCAGCGTCAACCGCAACTGGGTGTATCTTGAGGGTCAAGGCATGGTGAAGATGGACTGTGCAAGCATTCCCGCACACGCTTTGTCTCGCGAAGACCTCTAACGCTCCGGTGTGGGGGCATATTCAAAGACACGACAAATTAACAGCATCAAACCCCTTGCACATCCGTGTAAGGGGTTTGCGCGTATATGAGAGGCTAGGAGAGTGGACGGGCGAGCCGAGCACCATCCCCAGTGTTGTAACCCCGAACCTGAACTCGTAAGTGACGGTATTTGCTGCAATCAACGCAAACATAAAGAATAGGGGCCGCACTCAGTGTGGCGGCTTCCCTTTGTGTTTGCAATTCTAAGCCCTAGTGGATCGCTGTAAGTTTATCTGGATTGCGTTGCGCATAGATGGCGTTCACCTTCATCTCCGCATCATATGCAAAGGCAAACGTGGTGGTGATGCCGGACCCATCTACTGTTACCAGAGACAGACAAGCGTTGAGTTCCATAATCCACGCACGCCCACTGCGCGTTGCGGGCGATATAGCTTTGCGAATAAAGCCGAGCACTTGCTCAAGCCCCACCAACGGTTCCGGGATAGCGTTGACCTTGCCACCACCATCAGAAATGAGGGCAACATCTGCGGCTAGTAATTGAGAAAGCTTATCAGTTTGCCCTGTTTCCAAGGCAGACTGGAATGCATGAACCATCACAGCCTGTTTTTCAGCTGGCGCAACATAACACTGAGAGGCTTGCTGAACATTAGCTTTCGCCCGCGAGACAAGTTTACGGCAGCTTGCTGGGCTTATTTCCAGAATATCTGCAACCTCTTCATAGCTTGATGAGAATACTTCTCGCAGCAAAAATGCAGCTTTTTCCTTGGGACCAAGGCGTTCCATTACCAGCAAAAATGCCATTGTCAGGCTTTCCGCCAACTCAATACGGTCCTCTGGATTATCCTCTGATGCGGTGTGTAACGGCTCTGGAAGCCACATACCCACGTAGCTCTCCCGCTTTTTGCGTGCGGACTTCAAGAAATCCAATGCCTTACGCGTACACACGGTGGTGAGCCAAGCATCCGGGTTTACGATTTCAGCGTGCTTAGCGGTTGACCAGCTCAGGTACGTTTCCTGAACTACATCCTCCGCTTCTGCAACGGTGCCAAGCAGACGATATGCCAGCCCCATAAGCATGGGTCTGGCACTTTCAAAAACAGTTAGTGTAGAGTTTTTTATCATTATCAATGGTTCGATATTGCGATGCGGTTCCAGAGGTTAATCATGCCGACCATAGCAGTCATAGTGGAGATTTCCACATCACTATAGTGGGTTCTCAGCTTCTGGCGAAGCTCTGGTAATTCTTCTTCCCGGTTTAATTGAGTCAGGGCTTCAGTCCATTCAAACGCCAGCCTTACGTGCATCGCGAGTGTGCATCTGCACGCAAAATCCACAACCGTTGATTTGTGACGCACGTAGCAAAATGAGGTGGTGCAGTTTCTCATCAAACCCGGTGTTGCTGATCGTTGCTTCAACGCCTTGCAAGGCTGCCATAATCGGAGCAGCGTTTTCATAATGATTGATGGTGTTTTGAACGGTCATGTCCGTCTCCAGTGATTGTTTTTGTTGCCTTCACTGGTTCGACGAGACAGGTCTTCCATATGTGACGTGGGAATTGAAGAAAACCGTTTGAAAGCTATCACCTTTCAAAGACGACATACCAACCACATCACCCACCAATTAGAAGAGGCGGAGGCGGAGATATCCCGTTGGATTTGCCATTTGAAACCTGAGAAGGCCGAACAGATCGACGTTTTTGTGGCTGACTGGCATAGTTTGGATTACTTACTTTTACGGTCGGCGCATCTGTAATCTTATCAAAATATGACCTGTCATTGATAAGGTAAATTTCTTTTTTGAAGCGATAAACCAATCTGTCCGCCAGACGATTAAAAACCCATTCTGGTGAATAGTACTTGTTGAATCCAACAGACAAAGACGCGAACGTTCCCTTGCCTGGGTCGCCGCTCAACTTAAAGCGATGGACAACGCCGTTTGCTTTGGGGCCGATAAAGAAATAGCCATTCAGGTAACCGTTTGCTGAGCCTTTAAACCCCAAAACCGTTGTATATTTGATCTTCGTTAGCGCAATAGTCAGTTCGTGAGATGAAGTACCCGCAGGTACCCATTTTGCGCTTTCCCGAGCCATCCTATTGAATTTTTGCGTGAGCTGCTTTGCAACGAGAGCACCATGTTTAACATTAGGTGCAATGACCTTCACCTTATTGATCCGATAGGCGCCGCGCTCTTCTGGCGTCTTAGTGGTTACACACCCGCCCAATAGGAATAGAGGAAGAAGTAAAATCAAAAAACGAGTCATTTTTGCAATACCTGTAAGAGAATGAATGCAATTTACAGGTGTTAAAGTTAAACGTCGTTTAATACTGATCGCTTTCCATCCGCATCGCCTCTGTGCCAATTCATCCTGTGCACCACTCCTGATTTCCTACCGGAAATTGCGGTAGTTCAAATCTTCGCGCGGTTTGCTGGTTTAAGATTGGTTCCAAAGAGCAATAAGGAACAGACCCATGTCGGAGCTTCTTGAACGGTTTAAAGGGATCACCGAGGATCCTAGCCTCTCCTTTGCGCAAAAAGCGCGTTACCTCTCGCTGGAGGCAGAAAATTCTCTGCCCTACCCCGAGCTTGATGAGGAAACCGCCAAGGCACTGGAAGAGCGCGTTATCTGCGATATGTACGAGGGACACGCGCCCTTTAAACCGCGCTATGTGATGCCGGATTATTCGGTTGTGTTGGAACAGGGCAGCAAGTTCCTTGAGCTTGAGCCAGCCACAACACTGGATGAAGCCATCAACTCGCTGATGATCGCGTACCATCACGTGCCATCAGTCACCAATATGCCGGTGTTCATCGGGCGGCTGGATAATTTGCTGCTGCCCTATTGTGACGGCGTGAGCGATGAAGAGCTATACACCAAACTCAAGCTGTTCTGGCGCTATCTGGACCGGGTTCTGCCGGATGCTTTCATGCATGCCAATGTTGGGCCAACAGATAACCGTGTTGCTCGTGCGGTTATGCAGGTGGACGCTGAGCTGAAGCAAATTGCCCCAAACCTCACCTTCATATGGGATCCTGAGGTCAGCACAGACGAGATTTTCAGTCAGGCGTGCCAGAGCATCATTGAATGTTCCAAGCCGCATATTGCCAACAACCCACTGCATCAACCGTTGTTTGATGATTACGGGTATGGCATTGCCAGTTGTTACAATGTTTTGCCGTTGTGTGGCGGTGCCTCTACTCTGACACGCATCAACCTGCGTGAAGTGGCGCGCCGTTCTAAAGACACCGCTGATTTCTTTGAGAATGTGCTGCCGAAATACATCGCCCTGAATTTCCGCCTGACAGAAGCGCGGATTGATCACCTCTTCAACAAATCAGGTTTCTTTGAGAGCTTTCTGATTGAAGAAGGCTGGTTGCGCAAAGATCGTTTCACCGCCATGTATGGCATTTTCGCCATGGCTCAATGTGTAAACGAGCTGCAGGAGAAAGAAGGCCGTGACGGCAAATATGGGCATGACAAGGTAGCCAACACACTGGGTCATCGCATCTCCAAAGCGCTTTATGAAGCGGTTGAAGCACGCCCAATGGAAAACGTTTGGCAAGGTAAGGCTATGCTGCACTCACAAGCGGGCCTGAGCGATGATGATGGCTGTACCCCGGGAGTTCGTATTCCCTATGGCACCGAGCCGGACCCAGTGACCCATGTGCAAGCATTAGCTGGGCATCATGCTTACTATCCATCAGGTGTTTCCGAAATTCTGACGCTTGACGAAACCATTGAGAACAACCCAGCCGCGCTGGAGCAACTGGTTAAGGGCGCGTTTACTATGGGATTCCGTGAGTTTTCTGCCAACATCTCCAACAATGATCTGATACGCATTACCGGATACATGGTACGTTTGTCAGACATCGCGAAGTTTAAGGAATGCGGCGGGTCTCGCATCAATACGACAGTGCTGGGCGCGGAAGCTGCCGACTCCGGTAAAATTTTGGAGCGCGCACCACGAGTGATGAGCCATGAACTTACCCCACGCTACAGTAAGTAAGGTAATCAAGTTCTCTTGTGTGGACGGGCCGGGAAACCGGCTTGTCCTGTTTTTGCAAGGGTGCAATTTTGCCTGCCCGAGCTGCCACAACCCGCACACCATGAAGCTATGCAACGATTGCGGTGATTGCATACCGGAATGCCCAAGCGGTGCGCTGACAATAGTGCAAGGCAAGGTGCTGCATGATCCAAGTATTTGCGAGCATTGCGATAAATGTCTGGACGTCTGCCCAATCAACGCCAATCCGAAGGTGACGCAATACAGCGTTGAGGATGTGCTGGTTCTGCTGCGCCGGAATAAGCCATTTCTCAATGGCATCACCATCTCTGGCGGGGAAGCGACCACACAACTGAAGTTTATTATAGC
The DNA here is from genome assembly GCF_900104145.1 of Pseudovibrio sp. Tun.PSC04-5.I4. Taxonomy (NCBI): domain Bacteria; kingdom Pseudomonadati; phylum Pseudomonadota; class Alphaproteobacteria; order Hyphomicrobiales; family Stappiaceae; genus Pseudovibrio; species Pseudovibrio sp. Tun.PSC04-5.I4. Next base: position 591,902 of record NZ_FNLB01000001.1, read on the forward strand.
TCTGTTTAGCGCCATCAAAACAGAAGAGAAATTGAAAGACCTCACCTGTTTTATTGACAGCAACGGCTACCTACCAAACACTGCGTGGCAAACTGTATTGCCCGTAACAGATGGCGTGATGCTGGACATCAAAGCGTTTAATAATGATCTCCACAGTCTGCTGACATCACGCAGCAACGAGCGAGTTCTCAGCTCTGCCAAACTGCTTTACGATGCAGGCAAGTTGCATGAACTGCGCTATCTCCTCATCCCGCACCGGACAGATAAACCGGAGGAACTGGAGCAACTCAAAGCGTTTATGCTTGGTCTGGATGTAGACCTACCATTGCGCCTCAACGCATTTCAGCACCACGGCGTCAAAGGCGAAGCTCTCAACTGGCCAACCATGCAAAAGCCGGATGTGGAACGCATTGCGTTAGAGCTACAAACAGCGGGCGTGAGGAATGTCATCACCCCTGCGGTTTATGTGTGAGGTAGACGCAAAGCCTCACACTACGCTTTCTTCTGCATCCGGAACTTCTGCGGCGAGAGGCCTATCGCACCTTCGAATGCTCGTGAGAAAGCACTGCGGCTGCGGAAGCCGATGAGGTGTGAAATGCGCTCAATGGGATGGTCGGTTTCCAGCAGCATGGTAGCGGCCCTGCGCATGCGTACATCTCGCAGCAGTTCCATAGGTCCGCTGCCATAGGCCTCCTGAAACCGCTTGGCAAACCCACTGCGGCTCATGCCTGCCAGGGAGGCGAGGCTTTCAACGGAGTGTGAATCTCCCGGCGTATCAAGGATATGTCGCAAAACGGGCCACATGCGTTGATCGCGTAAGGCAGCCATCCATTCCAAACCACCAAGGGGATCATCAAACCGACGGCGGACCAACTCAATCATGCACTGCATCAACAATGCGCGCACCATAGCAAGGCTACCTGGGGCAGGTTCTGCAAGCTCTTGCAACAACCGTTCAATAGGTGCAGCGAAAGCATTTTCGCCGGTTCTGTTCTCGACAATTGGCTCTTGCACCAGATCAATCAGATTTTCCATCTGCCGTAAGCTGAGTGAAATGCGAGCGCAGATGGCGATCAACTGGCCTTTATCCTGACTGTCACTGTTATGGATGAGGTGAGCCATCTTCAGCTTGTCGGGGTTGCAGCTGGGAATCGGATCCTGAATCTGCCCAAAACTGCGCAATACATGTGTTTTGAGAGCAGGCACAAGGATCAAAGACCCACGACTAACGGGGATGGCCGGGCGGGCGGGCAGCACCAGCTCCCCCTCCCCGGCGAGCACATAGTGCAGCGTGGCGAGTGGGTCTTTGCCCAAATCCAGATCGCAGGCACCGTTCAGCTCACACAAGGCAAACGGATGGGCCTGTATCTCCATTTCGTCGAGAATAAAATGAATATCCATGAGTGTATCTATAAAGCGCAGCGCGATAGAATGATACATAAAGAGACGATAAGGTACCATTTCTGGACCATAAAGCACATTGCATGACGCATCTTCAACTTACCAACTTGAAGAAGGAACAGACAATGTGTAACGATCATGATCACAAGAAAACACTCAGCCGCCGCGACGCTCTGCGTGGTGGGCTTGCAACAGCAGCCGCTGTGGGCGGCGTTGTTGTAGCTGGTGCGGCACAAGCAAAGTCTAACGATAAGGCACCTGATCCTTATGCACCGGTTGCAAATTCTGTTCTGCCACCAAGCAACATGAAGCTGGATCTGAAGCGCACAGCTCTCGTTATTACAGACCCACAGAATGACTTCCTATCACCTAAAGGAGTTACATGGGGCGTGGTTGGCGAAAGCGTGACACGCAACAACACCGTCAACAACATCGAGCGTCTATTCAAAGCTGCAAAGGCCTCTGACCTTACCGTTGCTGTTTCTCCTCACTACTATTACCCAACCGATCATGGTTGGAAATTTGAGGGTGCACTTGAAAAACTGATGCACAACATTGGCATGTTTGACCGCAAAAGCGCGCTTAATCTGGATGGCTTTGAAGGTTCAGGCGCTGACTGGTTGGAGCTTTACAAGCCATACATCAATGACGGCAAAACCATTATCACCTCACCGCATAAGGTTTACGGCAACGATACCAACGACCTTTCTTTGCAACTGCGCAAGCAGGGTGTGGATCAGGTTATCCTTGCAGGCATGTCTGCAAACCTTTGCACCGAAAGCCACATGCGCGAATTGATCGAGCAAGGCTTTGAAGTCGGCGTCGTCAGCGATGGCACCGCAGCGGCTATCATTCCAGATGGTGATGGCTACCTCGCTGCTCTGACCAACTTCCGCTTTATTGCAAATGCGGTTTGGACCACAGATGAAGTCGTTAAGCTGCTCCAAGCTTAATGCAGAGTACGCACCGCCTTTTTCCATGGCGGTGCGTTTTCTATTTTGAACTGCGGTTGATTTGAACAGCATACGCGCCTGCAATCGGCTAAACACAGCCATGGCTCAGAAATTAAAAATAGGTCGCCGCGTCGGCGGTTGGCTCTATCTCCATCGGTCAGGTGTGGACCTTCTGCATCCAGAGGATGCAGAGCGGCTGGCACAAGCCCTCGCCCATTTGCCAGATGCACAATGGAATCTTTGCAAAATCGGCAAAGACAAGATCTCGCTCCTCCATTACGAGGCGTTTGAGGTCTCAGGTTTCCCGGTACTGCTGCACTCCATTACGTTTGACCTGAAGACAAACGCAAATAAAGCCATCGATTATTCCAAACGCGATAACCCGCCCATCTTACATCGCAAAGAGCTTTTGTTGCCCGAAGACGACCCGAATATCCCGATGTATGAAGCTCTCACCAAAGCAGCGGAAGGTTATGGGTTGTTTATCAATCCAGCAGGCATCGGAACCCGGCGCGCATGGGATAAACGCATATTTGAGGCTGGGTTGAAACTGGAAGGTCATGCGTTAATCAAGCTGGTTTAGGAGATGGCCAATAGGCTTTTGGTGTTTCCTCCAGCCAATATTTTCAACGAAACCCGTCTCACTCAGCCAATGGGTAGTTGCGGATGAAGCGATCTGTGAAAATAAGCAGGATTATGCCGGGGATTGATGCAACTAGGGCGATGCCTGCGCCAGTTGCGTCCAACGCGCCGCCTGAGATTTTCGCAAACAGAAGGGTCGGCAACGTAATGATTTTGCCCTGCCCGATGAAAAACGTCAGCAAAAACAGGTTGGTGGAGACCAGAAACGTGAACAATGAGCCTGCAATGACGCCCGGCAAAATCATCGGCAGCGTCACCTTGAAAAACACCTGCCTGCGGCTTGCACCCAGCACCCGGGCATGGTCTTCCGCCTCGGTTCCCTGCCCTTGGTAGACAGCAGTTAACATCCGTACCATGTAAGGTATTGTCGGGATCAAGTGAACGAGGATCACGCCTGCATAGGTTCCAGCCAAACCCAGTGTGATGAAGATCATCAGCAAAGCAATACCTATCGCAGCTTCTGGTAGAAGCAACGGCAGCGCTATCAAAAACTCCAACTGATTTTTGCCGCGAAAATCCCTTTGTGCCAACACGCGAGCAGCGGGCAAACAAATGATCAGGCACAGCAAGGTCACAACAATCCCGATGCCAAGGGTGTTAAGTGTTGCTTCCACCACGCGGGAGCTGGGGGAGAAAACATAATCCCACGCCAGTGGAAAAGGAGATCGCGTGCGCTGTTCATGCCACCACACGGTTGGCAGGACATTTGGCCATGCCCACCGAAATGCCAGAGACTGAATGATAAGAGGTGCAAACGGTGCGATGGTGAACACTGCCATTGCAAGCACGAACAAGCGCTGCCAAGGACTTATGGCTTTGATATCTCGCAGTTTGGGGCCGTGAGCACTCATCTAAACTCTCCCCCGTGCACGTTCATATCTGCGATAACCCAGCAAATACGCCGCGAGGAATACCCCGGAAACCAGCGCTAACGAGACCACAACAGCCATGCCTTGCAACTGAAATGCGTAGTTGGCATCCTGAAAATACCGCCATGCCAGAACAGGAAGGGTATCAGGATAACCGCCTCCAAGGATAAGCGGTGCTTCAAAGGCCCCAATGTTGAATGCAAAACAGATGAGAGAGGCTGACACAATACCGGGCATAATCTGCGGAAGAGTGACCCGCCAGAAAATCTGCTGTGTCGTCGCGCCCAGCACCATGGCCGCTTCAACCGTATCCTCGCCTTTGCGGGCAAGAACAGCAGCTAAGGTCAGCGTCATGAACGGAACTTGCTTCCAGACATAAACAGCAATGATGCCCCAACCCCAATGAGTTTTCAGAATACGCGCAAACTGTGATGGGTCGTCAATCCAGCCAACTGCTGCGGAGAACCGGGAGAGCAATCCACCGTTACCGAGCATAATCAAAGCTAGCGCGATACCAACTGTATAAGGCACCATCAACGGCAAGCGGATGAGAGCTGCAAAAAGGCGAGAGCTTTTGAAGCGTTTTGAAAGAGCAATACTAAGAGGCACTGAAATGACGAGGCCAATCAGCGTTGCTGCAAATCCATAATAGAGCGTATAGCCCAAAGACACCCAGAATCCGGGCGAGAACCAAAGGCGCTCGAAATAAATAGTGGTTGGGAAGTCATTAATGCCGAACCAAGGTGCATAACCAAAGCTTTGCAAAACTCCCAGTAAAACGGCCCCACCAAACAAACCCACCAAAACCACAAGTAATGGCGTTACTTCTGCCACATCGCGCAGTGTCTGCATCCTGTTCGTCATCGCGGTCGTTTGGGTGTTGGCTGGACGTGCCTCAGGCATCAATATTCATTTCATTGAGAGAGGCAGATGGCAGTGCACCGCCATCTGCGTAATCCAGAGTTAGTTGTTCAGCTCACCTGAAAATTCGGCAATGATATCAGCAAGCGGTTTATCTTCTTTGCGCTCAATAACGGCCAGCCAGGTCGCCTCAATCACATCAACAAGGCTTGCGTTTGTGTCAGGTGCAATGTTGTCGTCAAAGTCTTGCTGAGTCACGCCATAATGCGGTGGTGCTGCGGCTTCCACAACGGCGTTTTCCTCTGCAGTTAAGCGCCATAGATCCAGCCCAACCGGCATTCCTGCTGTCTTCAACATGGAGGCCTGCGCTTCCATGGAGGAGAAGTAATTAATAGCAACAAGAGCTGCAGCCGGGTTCGGGCTGTTCAACGGCACGGCAAGGTAGTTCTTGTTTTTGATCATGTTGCCAGTCGGGAAGATCATCTCTTCTGCCTGTTCAGGATAAGCACCTGTGATCAAACCATTGTGGTTGCCAAACACGCCAAACTTACAGCTGAAATTGACCTCCGAGTTGAGGAACAGATTGTCCAGCTCTCCCGAGTTTTCAGCATAGCGCGGCGAACCGGAACTTCCGCCAAGCAGCAACGGCTCGAGGCTTTTTAGGTACTCAAAACCGGGTGTCATCAGGCGAGCCAACTCCGCGCCGCCGAGCTCTTCAAAGGATTTCTGGTAGGGCTCCGCCCCAGTCCCATCTGGATTATGGGCATAAAGCACAGACTGCACGAAGGTGTTGCCCAGATAATGAGGCGGCTTCACATAGGTGAACTTGCCCGGATTGGCTTTCAAGTAGGTCTTGAGCTGTGAAAATGTAGTGGGTGTATTTTCGACAGGAACATGAGCGCGGTTGACGGAGCACACATATTGCTCACCAGACCATGGCATTTCCTGGTAGCCGGTCTTAACGCCGAAATCGCGCAGGTTCAAAAGCGAACGGGTATCAGATTCATCCCATTCGAAGTTCATAGAATTTGGCAGGCGATTGGCAAAAGCACCCCAAAGCGCATTTTGCTGCTTTAAAGAGTAGAAGTTCTCGCCATTCACCCAAATCAGATCAACGCTACCCTGTTCCTCACCGCGTCCGGCCGCCAGTTCTGCGATCACAACATCAATGGTATCTTTTGTTGCAGTGATGCGGACCGGATTGAGTTTTACCCCTTCGGCAGCAAGTGCTGGCTGGGCTACTTGATCCATCCACAGGTTGAGGATGTCAGACCCACCCCAATAATAGAAATTGACGGTGCCTTGTGCACGCGCTTTGGTCGTCACATCTTCCCAACCAAGGTTGCCTTTCAAGAACTCACTGCGGAACAGGCCCGGCGCGTCTTCTGCCTGTGCAGCACCGCTCAAGCTTGCCAAGGCGAGCGTGCTTGCAAGAAGCATTTGCTGTGTGAGTGCTTTCGATCTTCCCATTAAATTTCCCCAAAGATTTCGGTAGAGCTGCTTTATTGCAACAGCCATATTTGTTCTGGCGGAAGGGTTACAGTAACCGCATCGCCTGTTTTTCGTTTAAGTGTAGATGCTTCTTCGACGGTCAGAGATCCCTCTCCTACCTGAAGCGTATAGCGCATCATAGCGCCAAGAAATTCTGCTCGTTTGATAAGGCCAGAAAAGATGTTAGGCCCTACCGGAGCCAATGCATCCCCTAAAGTGATGCTCTCATATCGCACCATCGCCTTGGTGGGATCTTCTAGTTTGATGTTTGATTTAACGCTAAATTTCAAGGGCCCGAATGGGCTTTGAATATGCGAACTGGAGTGCGTGCAACATTCAAAAATATTGGAGTGCCCCATGAAGCGTGCTGTCTGCTCATTGGCTGGTTGCTGGTAGATCTCATCGGGCGCTGCCAACTGCGCAATACGCCCATCAAACATAACCGCAATCCGGTCTGCCAGATCCATCGCCTCAATTTGATCATGCGTGACGAGCAGCGTTGTCATGCCGTATTCATCATGCAAATCACGAATAAATTGGCGCATTTCGGTGCGCAGAAGCGTGTCGAGGCTGGCCATTGGTTCATCCAAGAGCAGCACATCTGGTTTTGTCACCAGTGTGCGGGCAATAGCGACACGTTGCATTTGCCCACCAGAGAGTTGAGGAGGAAAGCGCTTGGCAAAAGCGGAAAGGCGCACAACCTCCAGCATTTCTCCAACTAACTGGTTTTGCTGTTGCAAGGGCATTCCGCGGACGGACAAACCAAATGCAACATTCTGTTCCACGGTCATGTGGGGAAATAAGCCAAAGCGTTGAGAAACAAGGCCAACCTTACGATTCTGAACAGGCAGATTGGTCACATCCCGGCCATCAAACCAAATTGAACCCGAGGTCGGCTGTTCCAATCCGCAAACCATACGCAAACTGGTGGTTTTACCGCAACCAGAGGGGCCTAGAAGAACGAGAAATTCACCACTGGACACATCAAGATTTATCCGATCAACCGCAGGCGCGCCGGAGAATACTCTTGATACATCTTTGAGTTGAACCTTCGTCACGAGGGGCCTCTTCACTCATCTTGATCGGGACTGTTAGGCCCAGTTTATTATTATAGTTTTCAAGCAATTAGGAAACCTGCACAATAACTGGAGTGATCTTCCAGAAGTACAAAGGCTCCAGTTTCCATGGGCAATTAAGTAATTTGCACACTATGCCAGCAAGTTGTTGACAGTACAGTAAAATCGGTGTGAAGTCGACGTTATGAAATGGGCAAAAAGCCTACACAGCTGGCATTCAATGCGTGCCGTCTTCTATTTCTTATAGCTGTATTGGCAGCAAACGAACCTCACCAATTCTAAGAGTTTTGCAAGAAGCTCATATTACTGAATAATTTCGAACATCATTTTTGCTCAATGCGTATTTAGGGATCTATGCATCAGCATTTGCAAAGGCGAACCAGAACTGTTCCGCAATTGGTTTGCTCTGTGAATAGATTTCGCGAAAAGGAGCGGGAAAGTTAGTTTTTGCAAACGCAATATCCCCTTCGTTAAAATGCTTTCGGTAAATATCTTCCACGTCCTTAGACATGACCTCTGCACGAGCCCCTTTCTTGCAATAATCAAACGCACAAGCCAGTAATTGCTTGCGGAGCCCTTTATCCTCAATCGTGGAAAGTTGAGGAATGACCGCAAAGCCAAGATCATTCAGTCCAAGATTAACTTGCCCACGAATATCGTTAGGTTCAAGCAACTTCAGTTCATAGAATTTGTTTATATGCCCAACGAATTCTGCAGTATCGTTCTCCATTGCCTCTTGGGGCAAGTAAGTAACTGAGATATTTTTCAACTGATCTGCCACAGCTTGCCAAGCGAACGAACTCGTCACCGTATTGTTTGCAAAGTCATGAAAGTTAGTCCGGGCTCCGCGCCAAGCCAAACCGTGCAAGAACAAAGAAATCAGATAGTCCGTCCGCCCCTGAACTGTCACAAGTGTCTCCACCTCCACGCCAGTGCGTTGTAACCCTTCAACCAAACGCACATACCGCTTTAAATATGGATAGAAACTACCAGTGTGAAATGGCTTTCCCATCAAGCGTTCATGAGACAACCGATATGTATCTGTACCTCTCCTATAAATAGCCTCCTGAAACAGTTCAGCCAGTTGCGATGCTTTGGGTTTAATCAACCTGTTCTCATAGAGCGTCATGAATGCGCTGTTTTTGAAACTCGTCCGGTCATCAAATAGGTCAGGATGTTTGGCATAAAGCTGTTTTTGAAGCGCAGTTGTACCTGTCTTATGAGCTCCGATATGAACTAGAATTTTTTTCATCAGCACAGACCTTCAGAAACAAGCATCCGATCAGCCTACTTACATTTGCCTGTACTGCTATTCCTCAATATTGGCCCCTGTAATGGAATAGAGGAGGTTCACCAGTCATCTGAACTGCGCGCAACTTACATAATAATATGCGCTTAAAGACTTTACTTTGGAGCCAGTTCTTCCAGAAACTGCTCTAACTGCAAACTCCGGACTGCTGTCTGATCACCCATGCAAACTGACATGGCCAGACTGGCATGAGACCCTCCCTCATAAATCAATGCATTTGCCGAACAGGTTTCATCACGGAATTCAATCCAAGAGCGTTGCGCGGACTTCAGGCTGGATTTCACGTTAAAACTCGCCAGTTTCATAATTGCCTGATAGGCAGCATTTAAACGCTGGTCCCACACCATGTACTCTTGAACCGCACAATAGATCATGCGGTTGTTTTGGTAGCTATCACCAATGCAGGATTGCATAGTCTCGCCGTAGCACATCATGGCGGGATAACCGCCGCCATTCTCCTCCACACATTTTGCTACAGCGCCAGCTTCCAGTTCAGTGGGGGCTTCGGTTGCGAAAATATCTGTGCCCGTCAAAACAATAAGGGAAATACACAGGAATAGTGTTTGAAGAAAATTCATTGCAACCTCAAATATTACTCAATTTAATACCTTAATCGCATCGGCAATTTATTTAAACTGCCACTATTGAATGGTCTTTTGTATTATCTGAATTTCGCATAGTCTTCAGGATCTATAAACTGCTGCATTTCACTCCACAACAGCCTATTCAACAGCCGGCGCGGTAGAAGTGCTACGGCAAGTCTTATAGCCAGCGAGCTGTTCCCATAACTGATATTCGGTTGTTTCTTGGCCATACCTTTAACAATAACATTCACCAGTTTGGCAGGCGGCGTTGTTAGATATTTCGCCTTGTAAGCCTCATATTGCGCGCCATTGACTATGTTTGTTGCTGCTCCACCTGGATAAACACCGTAAATCTCGACGGGTGTTTTATAGAACTCGACCATCAACGCCTCTGTGAATCCACGGATCGCAAATTTTGACGCGCAGTAGTCTGAATTGTTGGGGATGCCGAGTAAGCCATAGATGCTGGAGATATTGACCAGCGCAGCTTCGCTCTGCTTAATCAGTTGCGGCAAAAACGCTTGCGTTCCGTTTACAACTCCATTGAAATTTACATTCATAGTGCGCTGAAAATCATCTGGCGCCATTGCATAAAACGGCTTGGCAGCGCCCCGTATTCCTGCATTGTTGACCACCACATGAGCGGAACCAACCAAACTTTGCACTTCTATGGCAAACCGCTGCATTTCCAACCGATCTGCCACATCAAAATCACAAGTGAAGATCTGACAATTTGGGTATTTGGTATGGACCAGTTCATGCGTTTCCCGCAGCCGCTCAACATCGTGATCGTTGAGTGCTAGTTTCGCACCGAGGTCGGCGAATTTCATCGCAAATGCTCGGCCTATTCCAGAACCGGCACCCGTTATCACAACTGTTTTGCCTGCAAAGTCTTTCATCACCAGCTCTCCTCAAGCCAGGAGGCAATTCTCATGCAAGTCTATCGACATTTTGCCCCTAGGGTAAGTGAGAAACGTAGCGTTACGTCCCTTCGATTTTAGGGAAAACATGCGATATGTCACCTAAATCGGGTTTGCCCCAGCCTGGGGAAAACGCACCTTGTGCGTATTTTGGCGAATAGTTTTCGGAACGTTTTACTCGTCGAATTATCATTTGAATACAATGAGTTAGCTCAATTTATTTCTTCATCACCCAACCTATGCTTACTTGTCTTTCAGCGTCCAAAAACCGCACAAATTGCGCAAAATTATCGCCATAATCGGGTATATCATATTGTCTTATCGGCATAAGTGTCTTAAGTTACTCTTCAATTAATTGAGGTGGCTAATAATAGCCGCCGGACTGAATTCACGAGTACGCAGAGCCTCCCAAAACATTTGCGACGTGTGTCATCAAGTTATTCTGATCACTCTCAGAAACAAAAGATGCCACGCAATTTTTGATGATCCGGAAAACCAGCTTAAAAACCCTTGCCGCACACCACGACAACTGCGTTTAAGTTTAGTTCCTCAAGATAACCGCGAGATTATAACCCGGAGACCTTGATGAGCAGTTTTGAAATACTTCTATACCTTGCCGCAGGTATTTCCTTGTTGTTTTGGGCAACCAGAATGATCCGGACCGGGGTAGAGCGTGCGATTGGCCAGAAGTTTCAGGGCTGGATGCAGCAGGCATCTAAAAACCGTTACACCAGTTTCACCACTGGCTTGCTTGTTTCAATTATTCTGCAAAGCGCGACAGCGACAGCCATTCTGGCTCGGGGGTTCATCAGCAAAGGCACAATTACGCTGGCCGCAGGCCTCGCAATTATGCTTGGCGCGGACCTTGGGTCCACCATGGTGGTACAGGTGTTGTCTTTAGACCTCAGCTGGCTGCTGCCCGTGTGTCTTGTGGTTGGCGGTGCTTTGTTTTCGCGCGGCAGCACGCGCACCATGCGCCAAAGTGGGCGGATCATCATCGGCATTGGACAAATGCTGATTGCGCTTTCTTTCATCAGCATGGCTTCAACTCCATTACGTGAAAGCGGTGCCCTTCCGGTTATTCTTAACCTGTTAATTGGGGATCCGTTTATTGCTATCATCACCGCCGCTGCATTGACTTGGTTGTTGCATTCCTCTGTTGCCGTTGTGCTGATGATTATGACACTTGCAAGCACTGGTGTTTTGCCGCTGGAAGGAGCCTTGCTCTTTGTCCTCGGTGCCAACATAGGCTCAAGTATTATTCCGCTGGTTCTCACCATGAATGACAGTGCAGATGTACGCCGCGTTCCAGTGGGCAACATGATCTTCCGCGTGGCAGGTGTTTTGATCGCCCTATTGTTGATGAAGCTTGACCTTTTATCTGCTGATATGTTGGGGGCAGATCCGGCTCGTGCCATTGCAAACTTCCACAGTGGGTTCAACCTTGCAGTCGTACTGCTTGGCATTCCAACGATCAGTATAGTGGCTCGCCTGACAAAGTTGATAATTTCTGATCATGCCGGCGAGCAGTCTGATGACCTCGCGATGGAACGCCTCAGTTTGCTTGACCGAAAGTTACTGCAAACACCCGACCTCGCCTTTAGTGCAGCCACACGCGAAATGCTGCATATGAGCGAGAAGGTTGAGGCCATGTTGCGCGGCGTGATGGTTGTTTTCCGCGAGGAAGACCCACATACAGCCCGACGCTTGATGAAGATGGATGATGAAATTGATGATCTTCACATATCTATCAAGGAATACCTGACAGACGTCACCACCCATTCCATGAGTGAGGTGGATTACCAGAAATATACCGAGCTAATGAACTACTGTGTTTGCCTTGAACAGATGGGTGATGTGGTACAGCGGAATTTGTTGGTTCTGGCTGAGAAGATGTCCGGTTTGAATAAAGAATTCTCAAAGGAAGGTTGGCGGGAAATCCAAGATCTGCATGCAGCTGTTTTGCAAAACTTGCAAATCTCGCTTCGTGTGTTGATTACGCGTGACCCTGCCCTCGCACGGGATCTTGTTGCTCGCAAAGTTGTTGTCAGGGAACTGGAATATAAAAGCCGTGAAGCACACCTACGCCGGTTGACACAAAACCGGCAGTCCAGCCGCACAACAAGCTCCATTCATCTGGAAACAATTAGTGATCTCAAATACTTGAATGCACTTCTCACCACGGTAGCCTACCCTATTGTGGAAGGGGAAGGCGAATTATTGCGTAGCCGATTGACCAATGAGGATCACGGCGAACAACCCGCATTGCGGCCAGCAAGCACCTAGATCTCCTCTCCCAACATTTGGGGAGGCACGTTGGAATACAGATTGATACTCTCAATTGGAATTCCAAGCTAAGTGTTTCCTCAAAGGCCCGGAGCAGCGCCATTATGTTTGACAAGGACTATGATGTAACCTTTTCGATCAAACGGCTTTGGATTTTGCTGGGTGTCGGCATGTTTCTCAGCTTTGCCGTGCTGCTTTATTTTGGCGCAGAGATTTACCATCTCAAACCCCCGATCCCCAGTATGGTTGTCTCTGATGATGGCGACGTGATCTACACCCGTGAGGAAATTGAGGAAGGCCAGAATGTCTGGCAATCCCTTGGCGGCATGCAACAAGGTAGCATCTGGGGTCATGGCAGTTATGTTGCGCCGGATTGGTCAACCGACTGGCTGCACCGGGAAGCTCTAGCCCTCCGGGATACGTACCACCGAGCACGGTTAGGCGCAGCCTACGCACCGCCAAGTGAGGAGCAGAAAGCGTTTCTCCAGGTTCTTGTTGCAGAGGAGATGAGGCAAAATCGCTACAATCCCGGCAACGAGACAACCACGATCTCCAATGAACGTGCCAGTGCTGTGGCACGGGTGGAGCAACATTTTACTCAACTTTTTTCAACCTACGATAACATCGAGGGCCAGAACCTACGCGATGACTATGCGTTTCCTCCCAACATACTGATATCGCCAGAAAAAGCGCACAAGCTCTCAGCTTTCTTCTTCTGGACATCCTGGAGCACCGTTACCAACCGGCCGAACGACACCATTTCCTATACAAGCAACTGGCCGCATGAACCATTGGTCAACAATAAGCCCACAGGCGCCTCGTTCATCTGGACGATCATCAGCATCATGCTGTTGCTGGGGTGTGCGGGCACGTTGTGCTTTTATTATGTACGTCAGTATGACTTGTGGCGAGAACAGATAGTTCCGGAAGGTGGACCAGCTAAAAGCAATCCGCTGGTCAACGCCCACATCACATCCTCTATGCGTGCCACCGCCAAGTATTTCTGGGTGGTCGTTGCGTTGATGACAGCGCAAGTGGCGCTTGGCATTCTCACAGCACATTATGCTGTTGAAGGCCAAGATCTCTATGGTATCCCGCTGGCGGACATTCTGCCTTATTCAATTTCCCGCACATGGCACACACAATTAGCCGTTTTCTGGATCGCAACCGCATGGTTGGGGACGGGGCTGTTTATGGCGCCGCTGCTTTCGGGGAAAGATCCTGCCTTTCAAACATTCGGCGTCAATTTTCTCTGGACCTGTCTCATCATCATTGTGGTTGGTTCATTCGCTGGCGAATGGCTTGGAGTCAATCAGTTCTTCTCACGCACTATGAACTTCTGGTTTGGCCACCAGGGTTATGAGTATGTGGATTTGGGCCGTTTCTGGCAGATTTTTCTCTTTATCGGTCTACTGCTCTGGACGATATTGGTCATACGTGGATTGTACCCGGCCCTCGAAGGTGGTCACAATCGCAGTCTCATCGCGCTTACACTCCTTTCAGCCGTGGCAATTGGCCTGCTTTACGGGGCGGGCTTGTTCTGGGGCGAAAATACTCACATCAGCATCATGGAATACTGGCGATGGTGGGTGGTCCACCTTTGGGTAGAAGGCGTTTTTGAAGTTTTCGCCACTGCAATTATCGCGTTGATTTTTGTCAACCTGCAAATCCTGCGTGGGTCTACGGCAGCCGTTGCGGTGATCTTCGCTACAATCATCTTCATGGCAGGCGGAGTACTGGGTACCTTCCACCATTTGTACTGGAGTGGCACACCGATTGGGGTGTTGGCCTTGGGCGCAGTCTTTTCTGCGCTGGAAGTTGTACCACTACTCGTCGTTGGGTTTGAGGCGTACCAAACGCATAAGCTGGAGCAAAATACGTCATGGATTGGGCATTACAAATGGCCGCTTAACTTCTTTGCATCTGTGTTGTTTTGGAACCTTGTTGGAGCAGGACTTCTCGGCTTTCTCATCAACCCGCCACTCGCGCTTTATTACATGCAAGGCCTCAATTCTACAGCCGCACACGGGCATGCTGCCATGTTCGGTGTCTATGGGTTGTTAGGTGTCGGCCTGATGCTATTCTGTCTGAGATCACTTATTGCGGACGACAGATGGAGCGATAAGTGGTTAAAGCATGCGTTTTGGGGCCTTAACATCGGTTTGGCTATGATGCTGGGACTTTCTCTAATTCCTCAAGGCCTCTATCAGGCTTATATCAGCTTTACAGAAAGCTATTGGCTTGCACGAGCCCCTGAAACGATCCACGGTCCACTTATGACGGCACTGGTGTGGGCACGCGTACCGGGAGACATTGTCTTCTCATGGGGGATCTTCTCCATCATCATGTTTATGTACCACGCCTATTTTGGCGAACCCATAGACGAAAAAACCGCGAAAGCTTCTGCAGTTGATGGTTGATGGTTGATGGTTGATGGTTGATGGAGCTTTTCTTTACATGGGGATGGGTCAAGACCTCTCGAGACTAACTTGAGAGGTCGAAACGCAGCGTTATCCAGTTTTCGTGATACTCTTGCAACACCGACCTCGCATTAATTACATGCGTGCAATGCTCATAATGCGCAATCTATAATAGTTAGTTATACTACCCCAAGTTTATAGAAGTTTCATTTCCGCAGGATCGTTTCAATGCTTGCTCAGGTTTCTTTTGTTTCGTCATGAACTGACGAATGTCATTCGCGTATCAGGTCCCCTAATGTTGGCCATGTCTGGCCGTACCCTGATGATGATCGTGGATAGATTGTGTCTTGCTGCTTATTCGGAGCAGACCCTCACCGCATCCGGACCTGCTGTCTTCATGGGCATGTCCGCTATATCTTTCTTCTCCGGCATCACACAGATTGGCCGCTCAGCCGTTGCTGAAATTAATGCACGCGATGGAGCCGAGGCTGCCAGCAAACTCGGGGGGCGCCTTTTTGTTGTCGCGCTCCTTTGCGTGTTGGGGCTCAATCTAACCCTTCCATTGCTTATGAACCTGTCTCAGTTCAGCGCACGTCCCGAAGAGATTGTCGTCCTGGAGAACATTTACCTGAGTTGGGCCATGTTGTTCGGGTCCATCATGATTCTGGACGGAGCAGCAAGTTGTTATTTCGGCGCTATCGGCAACACCCGACTCATTTTCAAAGCCAGCCTGGTGGGACAACTGGTTTCCATGCCTATGACGTACCTGCTGGTGTTCGGACTCTACGGATTTCCGGAGTTGGGCATGGCTGGTTCTGCCATCGGAACAGTCCTAGGCTCATTTGCCGTGCTGTTGGTGTACCTACCCAAAACGCCACTGGCTTTACGAGTTGCAGTCATTGAGGAATTGAAAAGCCTTACCCACATATCACGCGGACCTCTTCAGGTTTTAGTACTCTTCAAACGCGGCCTGCCGCTTGGTGCACATGACAGCGCTGATGAGATTGGTAACACCGCAATCCTTTGGGCAGCTTCCATCATCGGCACTGTTGCCCTTGCCGCCAACAACTTCAACGTTATCCTGAACTATATCGGCATCATTCCTGTCATCGGCATTGCAAATGGTGCAACCATATTAGCCTCTCAAGCAGTTGGCAAAGCCCAGTTTGATCGTATCGGAAAAATTGCCAGTGCCTCTCTTATGATAGCGCTCACCTACGTCGCTTTTGTCACAGTCATGCTACAAACGTTTGATGAGGAGATCACCACGCTCTTTTCAATTCGCAATTATGGCATTGATGTTTATGAACTTTCTATATCAGTCACGTCCTTGATCTGGTTTTATGCCGTAGCCTTTGCGCTCTCCTTCATTTCCAGCGGCATGTTGCAGAGCTTTCATCAAAATACGTTTGTATTTTGGGTTCGCATCGTAACCATGTGGTTCGGCAGCGTTCCTGCAGCCTACGTCATTGTTCTAAATTTTTCGCTAGAAGAAGGCGCTCTACAGTACATCTGGATTTCACTCAGTGCTTTTGAGTTAGCGCTCGGCTTCATTTTCGCCTCTCGTCTCTATTTTTGCGTTCGCAAGACAGTCGACAGAATAGATTTGTTGGACGTATTGATTAAGAGAACATAAGGCACCTAACCCACAAGAAAGACAACGGAGCTGCTGATAACCGCTGGTAATGCTATATAAATTGGCTAGGTCGACTGCGATGAACCTTGCCGTTTTTGGAATAGGTCCTTCCAACAATAATTGCTGCAAACTCATCCCATTTCAGAGTTTGATCCTCATATTTCCAAATAACAAAGCGAATTACTGTTGCAGAGGTTTTGCCCTCACACTTTTCGCCATTCCATTCATCAACGCAGCCCATATCGAAACGCTGAGTACCGTGAATATCGCGCTTGGGGGCAACACGTGGCCTACGGTTTTGCCTGTCCAACTTTTGTTTGGGCAAATGTTGGGCGTGCTCGGCACAGGGTGGGCCATCTGGCGCTGGCGCAATATGCCATTTTCAATCGGCAGGTATGAAGGTATCCTGCGAATTTTCTTCGCTGCTTCCATGCTTTGGTCGTTTTCATTAACCCTCCACCCAATTCTACTGCTCTTTGCGCTCGTTGATCTGGTCGGCGGAGGCTTGCATCTCGCCAAACCGATTGCAGCAGAGGAAATTGGTACAACTCAGCCTGCACAACAGGGAACAGCAAGTCATCCACTTATATGGCTTGCTGACCTCTTGAAGAAGAGAACCCACATAATCTGCAACATGACGCGCATCAACGGTGGCCGCCTGACCAACCAGTCCAGTTGTTCGATCAGCGAGTTCACCCGCTCAACCTACCGAAAAGTCAAATAGCACTGCCTTACATAAATCACCCTAAACACCTTGCGGGCAGATTGGATTGATTTATTAAATATTAGGACATCAGAAGCTCTGCAATTACTGAAAACATGTTGTTGCATATTTTTGCCAGCACCGAGACAGAATACAACGATCAAAATGAATGTGGGACACTCGCCCTGATGTTTCTACTGCTACTTGTCTATGCGGTGCGAATGTGTGGTTTCCTTTTTAATTTTTGTGCCCAATTTACTCTGTTGAATTGACGTCAGGTTGCGGGCTAGTTGCAGGACTGAGTACTAAATTAACGTAGTTTTACCGGGGTATTTATTTCTGTTTATCGCAACTGATATGTTAACTCGTCGCCTCGTTTGCGCACGAATTGCTGGTCGAGCTGAAGTACATCAAGAGAAGAATAAGCGCACCCCTTCATTTGCGCACCCGGGGTAATCAATAAGTGCATTTTCACCTGCTCGCAGGTCCAAAAGACGCGTAAACTCTATCTCACTAGCAACTGTCGTTTTGGTACTCTCAATCAGGGGCCTTTCTTCCTTTACTACGGCGCAAGAAGTCGTAACAGGAGGCGTATCAGTTACGCTAGACACAGAAGGTTTTGATGCATCTGAGGGCCTTATCGTTGGTGCCGATAGATTATCCGGCATTTTGTATATTTCAGAGGGTGCGTCAGTTGCCGTGAGCGTATTTGCGACCGTCGGTTATGGCGCCGAAGGAACCATAACTATTACCGATGCAACGATGTATGTGCAAAATGGCGTGCCGTTCTCAATCGGTAAGAACGGGTTCGCGGGAACGCATACTGCAACAAACTGTGGCCTTGTTGATCTCAGTTACGTCGGTACTATTAACATTCGCGCGGTATCAGATACCCCAAGTGAGAACCCAGGCGGGCTTATCGCCGGTACCATAAATGTGTTCGAGGGAAGTCAGATTGTTATCAATCATGACTACTATACCAACCTGTCAATGCTCGCACCAATTGTCTCTCAAAGCGAAGGCGCTGGTGACATTCTTTTTGAAGATGGTCATGCGATACTCGATGAGGATAATAGTAAATTCAGCGGTCCCATAACCGTTAAAGAAAATGCGCAACTCACCATAGATTCTACAGAAAGCACAGGTGAAGCTGACTTGGTTTTCTTTGGCGAGGAAGTCGTCGTTTCTGATGATGCCACAATTGACGACATCGCGATCGGCGGTGATATCTTCATCCAAAAACATGGCTACGCCGTTTTTAACACCCTCTCTGGGGTCTCTGGGAGGAAACTTATTCTTTCAGGCACCATCAACAATCAAGGAAGTTTACGCGCTCTGGTCGGAGGTACGTTGGTTCTGAGTTGAACGATCATTAATTTAAACGGGGATATTGAGCTTACTGGCGGCACTACACTTGAATTTACAAATGGTGATGCTCTAGGCGGCGGGTCTATCAACCTTGATTCCTGGCACTTAAGCTTTATTGGCACCAAAGACGCGTCGATTTCAAATGCGATTACTTTTAAAGGTGATACCAATTTCCTTATTGCGGCGGATCGCAGCCTGACTACATTTGGCGATATAGCTGTGAATTCGTCGAGTTCTTTTAATAAAACGGGTGCAGGTACATTGGTACTTGGAGGCACAAACAGTTTTGACGACGGTCTTCGACTAAATGCAGGCGCTGTTTAATTTGGTGCAGGCACCCTTTATTTTGGTGGAGGTGGTCTGGTATTTTCATCTGAGTCAGACGCAACTCTCAACAATTCCATTCAGTTGGAGAGTGACGGCTCTATTCGTATTGTTGAAGAGAGGATACTGACTATAGATGGCATCATATCGAATAGTGGTCTTCTCACGAAAACAGGCACACTCATTCTCACCGCCATCAATACGTGGACTGGTGGCCTTAGTATTGATGAAGATGAAATTCAGTTTGATGATCTAAGTAATCTTGGAACCAGCACAACAACACTTAACGGCGGAATTCTAATCTATACCGCGTTCAACGAGGATAGTGCTTCAGGAGAAGCTGTCCTAGGAGAGAACGCCAGCGTATTTTCGATTCAAGATTCCAGCAGCAAATTCGAAATCAGTACAGATTTAGCAGGCGCTGCGGGTTTAACCATTCAAGGGGATAGCACGACCGAGTTAACCGGAAACAACTCCGGCTGGTCCGGTGATATAACCGTGGTTTCATCGACATTGGAGCTCAGCGAACACGATAGCTTGAGTATTCGGAAACTTACGCTTAACGACAGTACTTTGATAGTGGTGCCTTCAGGCGACCTGGCGTTGGATAACTTTGCTTTGACAGGAACATCTTCCACGATTGATGTCGAAGACCCATCGGGTAGCGTTACCATTTCTGATGACCTGACCGGCCCCACCAATTTAAACACAACTGGGTCCGGCAAATAAGTAGATTCATCCGGAGATAACTCTACTTAGAGTGGTGATATCAACCCAATCAGCAACACCCTATTGTTTTCTGCCAGTGAAAATATTGGCAGAAAACAATAAACTTGGAAGACAGCCTATTAGCTTACAAAGGAAGTGACACGATCACGCTGTCTAATCTGTTGTTTTCTGGTACATCAGGCGACCTTACGGCTTTACACCCCGATAGTCTCATTAATTTGAAGGCAGCTTTCACTGACGTAAACCTCCTTTCGTTTAGTAGTAACGGTCAAATCAATCTGCTTGGCGACAACTCCGCGTATAACGGGCCTATTAATGTTAATGGGCCATCCCTGAGCCTTTCTTCTCAGATTCACAGATAGGCACCCATGGGGTCGAATTTGTTGGCGGCACATTGATCTACACTGGCACTGAAGACGTGGTGCTCTCCACCACACGCCTCCGGTTCGGCACTGGCGATAACGAGTTTTCTATCGTCAATTCAGGCACCACCTTAACATGGACAGGGGATGCCTCGCCTTCCGTTAATACAGACCTTAAAAAAACAGGTGATGGAACACTGATTTTTGCTGGTGGTACCAAAGGACTTGCCGACGTAGGTGTGGATGGCGGGACGTTTCTTCTAGGCGGATCACCAACAGACCTATCTGTACTTACAGGCGATGTTGAAGTGAACTCTGGCGGCACATTGGGTTGCCGTGGGACGATTGATGGCACAGCAATCTTGAACGGCGGTACGTTCTCCCCAGATGCGTCATTCGGCACGACAACAGTTGGTGGGCTTAATGCGGGCACCACAAGTACACTAAACATGGAAATCGGTTACGATGCCAACAACCCTGGTATTATCAGCAGTGACCAGATCATTGTTTCTGCTGGTGGCATTGTTGATCTCACAGGCATCAACCTGAAACTAGTGGAAGTTGCTGGACCAGATATCATCAATACAGCAACCATAGTGGATATTATCAATTTGGGCGCTGGGGCAACCCTTATTGGAACCTTCGCCAGTATCACGGACGATATGTATTTCCTGGATGCAGTAGTTAATATTGATACTGTAACGCCAGTGGTGGGGCTCTCCTTTGTACGCAACGCCAACAGGTTTGGCGGTGTCGCTGACACACCAAACGAAGGTGCGGTTGCAGGCGCTGGATTCTTTAAATGAAGCCGGTGAACTCTTCGGTGCTCTTGCTCCAATGTCAGCTGTGCAGGTCGCTGCCTTGCTTGAGCCGTTGGATGGGAAGATTAACACCTCCAGCCACGCTATCATCCTGGCGGATAGCCGTTTTGTACGTCAGGCAGTAAACGATAGGCTTTATACCGCACACCGTGCATTCCAAGAGCCTGAGATGAATGACAGCCAAGCAACAAAGACGGTCGGTGCCTACGAAATGTGGGGTCAGGTCTACGGCAGTTGGGCTCAGTTCTCCAGCGATGACAACGCTCATACAACAGACCGTAACGTTGGCGGGCTTGTGGTTGGTGTTGATGCACTTGCCAATGATTTGGTTCGCTTTGGTGCTGTCGCCGGGTTCGGTCGCTCAACGTTCGATGTGGGCGCGGTTGCTTCAGACGCAGATAGCGATAACTTCACCTTTGGCGATACATGAGTTTGGAAGGCTTTGCCCCCGCGGCTCTGCTAGGTGGGGTAACTGGCTCCTAGCATAACATTTCCACCAACCGTGAGGTTAACTTGATTGGCGCAGGGCAGCTGGTGTCTGATCAGTTTGCCAGCAGTGTGCAGGTGTTTGGTGAACTAGGTTCCAATGTAGAATTGGATAGCGCTAGCATTGAACCGTTTGTGGGCATCTCCTACGTATACCTTTCAAGCCGTAGGTTTAATGAAACCGGAGGTCTTGCTGGCTCAGAGCGGGCGATCAAAGTGATAGCCTCACATTTGTAACGCTGGGTGCGCGCGGTGCTTGGGATTTATCCTCTTATGTTTATGATAGGCTGTCACTCGTTGGCTTGACGGCGTGGCAATACAGCAATGAAGATACCCTAGACTTCACTCAGGAATTTGTTGACAGCGGCAATCCGTTTATGATCGCCAGCGTGCCAATTGCGCAAAATGTAGCACTGCTGGAGTTGGTCTTGAATCTCAAATAACCGAGAACATGCGCCTTGACCTGAATTACTACGGGCTCATTTCCCACGATGTGCAGGATCATGGTGCAAATGCGCGCTTCATTGCAAACTTCTGACGCCACATCAACAGTACAAACAGCAAGCGTTGTTGCAGGCGGGTCAATTAATCAGAGAAGACCCATAAGCATCTAGCTACTATGTTGATAGCGACCTAACAAACAATACTCTAACAGTTAACACTAGCCCAACAGCGACGGCAATCACACCGTTACCCGGCTCAAAGGCCCGGTCAACCAGATACATTTTACCCTCACGCTTTAACTCAGAAATTTTGTAGGCGCTTTAGCATTTCGGCTCGGCGGTAGGCAAAAATCGATAGTTCTGCCTTCCTCATCCACCGCCACTGCCACTGCGCGATAAAGATAGAACCACTTTCCCCCGATTTTCAGGTAGGCCTCATCCACACGTCAGCTCCGCAATCAACTCGTTGCTCAACCCAACGAAAGCACTTGTCAAGTTGCGAGGCGTAATGCTGGACCCAACCCACATGCCTTATCGGAAATTGAGCGATCTAGACAATATACTTACGTTTTCTCACTAATAACGACCTGTACTTCTTCAAGAAAAAATGACAGCTAATATACCACGTATTTCTGATCATTTGTTTTGGAGAGGGAAACCGATGAGAACCAAACTTATTTCCATGATGGGCGCTGCAGCCCTGACATTATCTTGTGCATCTGCAATGGCGACGGAGACTATCCGCGTTACTCTTCAGTTGCCTGAAACGCATAGCCTCGGCAAAAACTGGAACGCCTTCAAAGACATCATTGAAGCAAAGTCCAATGGCGAACTGTCTTTGCAGCTGTTCCCGTCTGCTCAGCTCTTTAAGGATAAAGAAGTTCCTGAGGCTGTTGGTTCTGGCGCGATTGAAGCCGGTTCAGCCTTCCTTGGCCGTTTTGCAGGTTCCGTACCAGCCGTTGAAATCGTCAACCTGCCTTTCTTCTTCCGTGATGAAGACCACCTGCGCGCTGCTGCAAGCAACGGGTCTCCAATGCGTGAGATCCTCGATGCAGCCGTCTTGGAAGAAACTGGCGCACGCGTTTTGTGGTGGCAGGCTTATGGCCGTAACATCTACCTCAACAACGGTGATCCAATCAAAACCCCGGATGACCTCAAGGGTCAGAAGGTTCGGACCTACGGTAAGGTTTTGGGTTGGACGGTTGAAGCCCTTGGCGGCGCACCAACGCTTATGTCTGGCTCCAAGCAGTTCCTTGCTTATCAGCAGGGCGCGGTTGATGTTGGCATGACTGGTACATCCGGCGTAAGCAGCCGTAAGCTTTATGAAGTCATGGAAAACATGACGCTCTCATATGATTTTGCCATTGAGTTTGTTGCAGTCATCAACAACGAGTTCTTCGAGGGCCTTTCTGCCGAAAACCAGAAGATCATTCTGGACGCTGCTGCACTGGTTGAAAAGCAACTGCGTGATGAAGTTTATGCCGGTGAAGACGCTTTGGTTGAAAGCGTTTCCGACAAAATCAACGTTGTCCGTTTGAGCGCTGAAGAGCGTGCAAAATGGGTAGAGGCAACCGCTTCTGTTCAGGACCGCTTTGTTGAGGCTGCTGGCCCTGTTGGTGCAAAGGCTGTTGAAGCTGCCAACAACATGTAAGGGCACTCAGGCAAGCCACTCGTCTGCCCGTCCTCGCCCAAAAATTGGCCTTGTTAAAAATGAGAGGGAGCCACCTGGCTCCTTTTCCATTCCTAACATCCTTCGGGGTCTCCTTTATAAAAGGAGAGGACTGCACACCATATGAACCCATCAATGTGTGCAGTTATCGTCTCCGGCAAACACATCTGGTGCTCAGCCGTGATCAAACTCATTGATAGTATTTCCGAATTCACCGGTAAGGTTGCTGCCTGGGTGTTTTTCGCCATTGGCTTCTTCATCACTTACGAAGTCATTTCTCGTTACGTCTTCAACAGCCCAACCATTTGGGTGGATGAGGTTTCCCGTATCGGACAAGTATGGGCCGCCTATTTGGCAGGTGCCTTCGCTCTTAAACACCGTGAGATGATCGTCATTGACGTTGCCTTCCGCCGGACGGACACGACAATCCGCAAAGTCGTTGAAACCTTTGCTATTTGTGTGATTGCACTCTTCTGCCTGACTGCCGTTTGGTACGGCTATGGCCTGTGGCTCAAGTCTACCCTGCGCGGACACACAACCGATACGTACCTCGCTTTGCCCAAATGGTTCACCCACGCCTCCGTTTGGGTTGGCTTCAGTTTGCTGGGCCTTCAAGCCATTGCCGAGGCGGTGAAAATCTGGACGGTTGGAGTGCCGGCAGATGACACCTTGCAACATGAGATTTAGGGGCTTTTGATGACCGCATTTATTATTCTCGCTGCCCTGCTGCTGCTGCTTGTCTTTCGCGTGCCTGTGGCGTTTGCGCTTGGCTCACTCGGCGTCTTTCTGCTCTGGTATTTCCCGCTGCCACTGAACGCTGTGCCACAACGTCTTTACGGCTCCATGGACAGCTTTGAGTTGCTGGCCGTGCCTATGTTTTTGCTCATGTCCAATGTGTTGCTGAAGGGCGGTGTTGGCAAAGATCTGTTCGCTGCGGTGCAAAGCTGGGTTGGCCATTGGCCGGGCGGTCTTGGCGTTGCCACCATCCTGTCTTGTGGTTTGTTTTCTGCAGTGTCCGGGTCCTCAGTCGCCACAGCGGCCACCATCGCAACTGTCGCGATCCCCGAGATGACATCTCGCGGTTATGATCGTCCGTTCGTGCTGGGTATGCTGGCAGCTGGCGGAACGCTTGGCATTCTTATTCCGCCGTCCATTCCGCTCATCCTGTATGGCATCGTGACGGAAAGCTCGATCCCTAAACTGTTCCTTGCAGGGATTGGGCCGGGCCTGTTCCTCGCCAGTGTGTTCATCGTCTACGGTATGCTTTATTCCCGCTTCAGCGGCAAATATGAGCGCATTGCCAAAGCAACATGGGCAGAACGCAAACGCGCCACCTTCATGGCTTTACCGACAGTGCTGCTGGCTGGCTCCATCATCGGTTCCATTTATGCAGGCATTGCAACGCCTTCCGAGAGTGCTGGCATTGGCTTTGTCATGTCTTTGGTGATCACCATCGCCATGGGCCGTATGAACTGGCAAGGTCTGAAAGAGGCCACCTACAAATCCATGAAGACCACCACAATGGTGTTCCTCATCATTGCCGGGGCCAAGGTGTTTTCCTACGCGATCACGCTGTACAGACTGCCGCAAGATGTCTCTACGATGCTGACCTCCAACATCTCAGACCCAACTATCTTCATTCTGGCGGTTGGTTTGGTATTGCTGATTGTTGGTTTCTTCCTTGAATCTCTCAGCATGTTGCTGATTATGGTGCCTGTGCTGTTCCCAGCGCTTAGTGGAATGGGTATTGATCCGATCTGGTTCGGTATCTTTTTTGTGGTCTTGATTGAGACTGCATTGATCACGCCGCCGGTGGGGATGAACCTGTTTATTATTCAAGCAGTTGGCGGAGCAAAGCTCTCCGAGGTTGCCAAAGGCGCATGGCCGTTTGCGCTCATGATGCTGGCAACAGCAGCGCTGCTTTACTATTGGCAAGGGCTTGCCCTGTATATCCCATACAACACATAGATTGAGAGCAAGACAATGTCGAAAGCCCACGTGCTGAAAACTCTGTTTGAGAGCGGCAAACTCAATGTAACACCGTGCTGCTGGGATGCACTTTCCGCCAGCCTCATAGAGCAAGCCGGATTCCCGCTCGCCTTCATGAGCGGCTTTGGCGTCTCAGCTGCCCGTCTGGGCCAACCTGATGCTGGCCTCATCTCCTACGCTGAGATGGTGGACCAAGCCCGCACCATCGCAGGTGCCACATCCATTCCAGTAATTGGCGATGGAGATACGGGCTACGGCAATGCGCTCAACGTAAAACGCACCGTCAAAGGTTACGCAAATGCGGGCGTAGCCTGCGTGATGATTGAGGATCAACTGGCACCCAAACGCTGCGGCCACACCAAGGGCAAACATGTGGTTGACCGTAATGAAGCGTTCATGCGCATACGGGCAGCGGTTGATGCAAAGAATGAAGGCGCTGACATCCTCATTCTGGCGCGCACAGATGCTCGGGCTGAGCACGGTCTGGACGAAGCCATTGAACGGGCAAAGATGTTCCGTGAAATTGGGGCAGACATGACTTTTGTGGAAGCACCGCGCACCTTGGACGAGATGAAGCGTATTTGTGACGAGGTGGAAGGTCCAAAGATGGCGAACATGCTGGAAGGCGGCCTAACGCCATTCCTCCAACCCGCTGAGTTGCAAGAGCTGGGCTACGCCATCTCCACCTACCCGTTTACTGGCCTGATGGCGATGATCAAAGCCCAACAAGATGCGCTCACACAGATGAAAAACGGCATCTTCCCAAACCCTGCGATGAGCTTTGAAGACCTGCAAAAAGCCGTCGGTTTCGACAAATACTATGAAGCCGAGGAACGTTATAGGCACTAAGAGCCACCACAAATGGCAGGGGTCCACCCTCGCCATTATCATCGGATCACCAGCTGATCTTACCCCGGAATTCGTTCATCGGGGCGCAGGGTTAGAACCTCATAGCCATCGCTGGTGACCAGCACTGTATGTTCCCACTGGGCGGAGAGTTTTCTGTCCAGTGTTTCCACCGTCCAGCCATCTTCTTTGGTGACGGTTAGCTCTGTTCCCGCATTTACCATGGGCTCAATGGTGAAGGTCATGCCTTCCTTCAGCAGAATGCCTGTGCCCTTTTTGCCGAAGTGCATCACCGAGGGGCCTTCGTGCATATCACGGCCAATGCCATGCCCGCAATAATCTTTGACGATGGAGTATCCGGCGGTCTCTGCCACCTGCTGGATCGCCGCGCCCACATCTCCCAGCCGCGCACCGGGGCGCACCTGTTTTATGCCAGCCCACATGGCTTTGTAGGTTGTTTTTACGAGCTTTTGGGCCGCGCGGGATGCATTGGGGAGCACAAAGGTG
The DNA here is from genome assembly GCF_900104145.1 of Pseudovibrio sp. Tun.PSC04-5.I4. NCBI lineage: Bacteria > Pseudomonadati > Pseudomonadota > Alphaproteobacteria > Hyphomicrobiales > Stappiaceae > Pseudovibrio > Pseudovibrio sp. Tun.PSC04-5.I4. Next base: position 618,597 of record NZ_FNLB01000001.1, read on the forward strand.
GTGCTGGAATCGGCAATGAAGCCATCCTTTTCCAGCGTGATATCAACATTGATAATATCAGTAGAGTTCAGCTTCCGTGTCTGGTCAGGAATACCATGGCAGACCACTTCATTAACCGAGGTATTGAGGGCGAACTTAAACCCATACTGGCCTTTACTGGCAGGACGGGATTTCAACTCACTGACGATGTACTCTTCAGCGCGGTCGTTGATTTCCAGAGTCGAAACGCCCGGTTTCACAACATCTTCAAGCATCTCAAACACCTGAGCCAGAAGCTTACCGGATTGCCGCATCAGCACGATTTCATCGGCATTTTTAAGGACAATCGCACTCATGTGCTGATCACCTCAGGCATCGTTACTTTGCAAGCTCTCATCTGCTCCTGCACCAACTCAGTGTAGGAGAGGGTTGGGTTGAGTTCTGCCAACATACCCATTTTGATCCAGAACTCTGCCTGCGCGTTGATCGAGCGAGACATGACGGTGCTCGCTTTTCTGATTTCCTCGTGCAGATTATCTGAGATTTTGACAATACCCATGACGAGCTCCTATATGATTTGTATACATATCGTATACGAATCATATAAATGCAAGGCCTCATCCCTCTCAGCAGAATGCAAAGGAGCCCATTGCACGCTAGGTATCGGGGAAAGGCATTTCTTTCAGTTTAAACTCAAAAGGGTATTGCCGGTAGTACTGCTGGTGAAGGCGCTTATGATCATTCAATTCGGTCAGTAACCGCTGCCAGTCCAGGTTTGGTTCACCACTTAGCTTGCACAACTTTGTAAAGTTCTCAAAGGCACACTCGTGATAGGCGTTGAGGTCCGACGGCAATCTTTGCAAAACACAGGAGCCGTCGTGCGCTTCTTTCTGAATATCTGCGAGTGAGGGTAGGCTTTGTTCGCCGCTCAAAATCTGCGCACAATAAACGCTTTGCAGGTGAACATTGGCAAAGTGAACTGTAAACCGCGGCAAGCCCAGAAAAATCAGACTCGGGTCTGTTGGATAAAACATATTGAGATACAACGGCCCCATGGTTTGGCCACTAAGCTCTATATCATCCAGTTCCCCTTCTAAAAAAGGAAAGCGGTAAATATAGCCCGTGCACAGGATGATTGTATCCACGTCATACAGAACCTCACCGTTCTGCAAAATCACTTTGTTGCCTTCAACACGCTTAGGCCGGGCATGTTGACTGATGTTGAAACCATCCCCATAGAGGCCATCGCGGACATAGCATTTATGTCCATTGGGCGGGAATGTTCCACAAATATAAACCTGCTCGGCATGAGGGCTGAGATCCAGCGAGATATCCTCGGAGGAGACGCAAGCCCCTATCAACACCACACGTTTGCCCTCGTGAATCTCTGGCAAGCGATAGGATTGTGAGTGGATTACAGGGCCATCAAAGCTATCCAGTCCTTCAATTTCAGGAATATTGGGGTGACTGTCCTTACCGGATGCGACCATGACATGCGTAAAAATCTCGCGCTTTTCTTCTGTTTCAAGCAGCCAACCCCCAGCCACCTTACTGAGCTGTTTAACGGGGCTGTTGAAACGGATGAGCGGCACAATCCCAGCAGCTTTCGCGGTTGCACTGATGTAATCGAGCACATCAACTCTGCCGGGGAACGGTTGTAATTCCTCAGGTAGCGGATAATCAGAGATCTGCATTGAATATTTGGGTAGGTTGGTCCAAAGCCGCGGGTACATGGCAGAAGAAACCGATTGGCTTTGCGGATCGCGGATATCAACGGGTTCATCCGACAACACCTCGTAAGCCCACTGCCCACCCAAACAATTACGCGCTTCAAACAATGTTGGCGTCAATCCACGTCGCTTAAGCTCGATTGCAGCAGTCAATCCGGTTGGGCCAGCTCCAATAATTGCGATGTTAGGACCCATGTAACCCTCTACCTTGTTCTGGTTGTAGGTACTATGAGGGTCGCGGGTTAATTGCCTGTTCTTCTGATTGTTAGGATGTGAGAGGAGTGCGGAACACCCCCTAAAAAAAGGGAGAGCAAATGCCCTCCCTTCGTAAAATTCACAATGAATTTCGCTACATGGCCCCAACAAGCCAGAGAGAGAACCACGGAAAAGCGATCAGGAGTGCGAGGCGGACAAGGTCGGATACCCAGAACGGGAACACGCCTTTGAAGATCGTGGAGAGCTTCACATCCTGCAGCACGTTACGCAGCACAAACACGTTGAGCCCGACGGGAGGTGAGATCAGACTGATCTCCGTCACAACCACCACAATCACCGCAAACCAGATCAGCACAGCCTCCGGGTCGTTCAAAGCTTCGACGCCAAAATCCAACTCTAAAATGAGCGGATAGAACACCGGCACAGTGAGCAAGATCATGGAAAGGCTTTCCAGCACACACCCCAGCACAATGTAGATCAGCACGATACCGAGCAGCACCATGTAAGCGTTAACGTCAAGGTTCAGCACCCATTCGGCCAGCGTATCCGGCAGGCCTGCAAAATTGACGAAGTTGGAGAACACCTCAGCGCCGATGATGATCATGAAGATCATAGCCGTGGTGCGCGCGCTTTCCAGCATCGCGTGATACAGGCTCTCCATGGTCATGCCGCCCATAGCAAGCGCAATCAAAAAGGCAGTTCCTGCGCCAATACCCGCGGCTTCTGTTGGGGTAAAGAACCCACCATAGATGCCAGTCATGATAACGGCGAAGAGACCGAGAACCGCAAACACACCGATCTTTTCTTTTCGCGTGAACGGCTCAACACCTTCTGACTTGGGCGCGAGAGACGGGTTGATGAGCGTGGTGACATAAATGGCGCCGATGTAAAGCAAAAGCCCTAAAATGCCCGGAATAACACCAGCAATAAATAGTTTGCCAATGTCAGATTCTGTCAACAGGCCATAGATGATCATCACCACGGATGGCGGAATGAGAATACCCAGCGTGCCACCTGCTGCAATGGACCCGGCTGCCAGACTATCGGCATAACCGTATTTGCGCATGGAAGGCATCGCCACTTTGGACATGGTCGCAGCGGTTGCCAGAGAAGACCCACACACCGCCGAAAAACCACCACAGGCCACAACGGAGGCCATAGCAAGGCCACCGCGAGCCCCGCCAACCAAGCGGTTCGCGGCTGCATAAAGCCCGTGGCTGACGCCGGAAATGGTGAGCAGATTGCCCATCAGAATAAACAGCGGCACAACGGAGAGCGAGTAAGACAGGCTGGTATCAAATCCAACTGTGCTCACAACTGACCATGTTGCGTTCCAGCCACGCAACCACGCAAAGCCAACGGACCCGACAAGGATCATGGCGAACGCAATGGGCACGCGCAAAAAGATCAATGAGAGCAGAGCTGTAAAGCCGACTAGGGACTCAAACATGACTTTAAAAACCTCTGCGGAATGCTTTTCTGAACAGAACGAGCGTGTAAGCTCCGCTCAAAAGGGCTGACGCGGCCGCAATCCAGGAAAGCGGGGCCAGCGGAATATCGAGGGCGTTGGTCACTGATCCATCTTCCATCAGGCGAACAGCATGTGCAGCAAGGCGCCAGGACAGGACAAAGAGAACAACGGTAGAAACAAACCCTGAGATCGCAGTCATCAAAGACTGCATAACAGGGGGAACCATGCCGTAAATCATGTCGACTTCAACATGTTCCCGGCGTGATGTGGTGAGCGGCAGGGCGGAAAAAACCAAAGCCCCAAGCATCAACTGAGTTACTTCAAACGCCCCGCGAACAGGGGCGTTGAACCAGTAACGGCCAACCACATCAACAACTGTAAGGCCAGTCATACCCGCGAGGAGTAACGCGCAACATATTCCAAGGCCAAGCTCAATGAGCTTGACCAAGGAGCGCACCCGCGATGCGCTCCCCGAAGTGTTGTTAGACCAACTCAATTTTCCACGCCTGTAGAATTGCGGAACTTGGTAAGGGCAGCAGCGCCGTCAAAGCCATCTTTTGCAATCGCTTCGCCCCATGCAGCTTCATAAGCAGCCGCTTTGCCTTTGATCGCGTCAACCATTGCAGGAGATGCATCGTAGATTTCGATGCCAGCTTTGTTGATGCGCTCAATCGCTTTTTCATCAGCGTCGTTCCATGCCTTACCAACGCGCTCAGAAAAAGCATCGCCGGAAATTGCCATGATCGCAGTCTGATCTTCAGCAGAAATGTCGTTCCACTTGCCCTCATTCATGACGAGGAACCATGTGGTGTTGTAGATCCCACCTGGAACACGCATGGAGTACTTCACGTGGTCGAGCAATTTAAACGCTGTCAGAGCTTCATAGGTGAAGGTCACACCGTCAATGATGCCGCGAGACAGTTTCTCATAGACTTCGCCGGAAGACATGAAGATCGGAGACGCACCCAGATCACTGGCCAGATCCGCAATGTACCCGCCCGGTACACGGATTTTCAGGCCTTCAATGTCTGAAGGTGTGTTCAGCTTGCGCACGTTGTTATGGAACACGCCCGGACCATGAACGAAGAGACCAAGAACCTTGGTGCCTTTGTGCTCTGCCTGTGCATCCAGATCATTTGCATACACATCCCAAAATGCCTTGGACCCGGACACAGCATCATCTCCAAGGAAGGAGAATTGGCCAATACGGGAGCGCTGGAAGCGATTGTCTTTGGTGAAGGAATGCAGGCCGTACGTGATGTCCGCAACGCCATCTGCCGCCATATCAAAGTGGGCAGGTGGAGCACCAGCAGACTTTGCAAGCACGCGTACAGAAACGCGGCCATCCGTTACTTTTTTGATTTCCCGCGCCCACGGCTTGATTGCGTTGACCACAACCGGGTGACGGGGTGGTAACCAACTGGAAAGAACCAGAGTGGTTTCAGCATAGGCAGCCGTTACAAATGCAGTCGGTGCCAACAGAGCAACGGTTGCAACACCAAGCAATGCGCGGCGCGCAACTTTCGTTTTCAAGAATTCCATGGATCCCTCCCATAAGATACCATTAAAATAATGTCGTAGATTGGAAAACGGGGCCCCTCCAGGCTCCATTTTCTCCCGCGTAGTCTAAGATAAATTAGTCTCTTCCGAGTTCTTTTGCGTGTAACCAATCAGCATGTTTCGGCGCTTTTTTGGTGCGGCTCCACTCTTCAAGCATGTCCCACTTAACCGCGTCGAGACGCTTCAATTTCTCTTCTTCTTCTGGATCTGGACAAGCAAGTTCTACACGGTGTCCATTTGGATCGAAGAAGTAGATGGAGTGGAAGATGGAGTGATCAGTCACGCCCAGCACATCAATGCCGTTGCCTTCAAGATGCTCTTTGAACTCGATCAGGGTTTCGCGGTCCTTCACCTTGAAGGCGATATGCTGCACCCAGATTGGTGTGTTCTCGTCGCGGCCCATCTCTGGCTTGGTTGGCAGTTCAAAAAACGCCAGCACGTTGCCATTACCTGCATCAAGGAACAGATGCATGTAAGGATCAGGCTCGTGGGTCGAGGGAACTTTGTCCTCGGCAATCGCCAGCACGAAGTCCATGTTGAGGTTTTTGGTGTACCACTCAACGGTTTCTTTCGCGTCTTTACAACGGTACGCAACGTGGTGAATTTGTTCAATTTTCATGTGTCTACAACCCAAAGCGATTAAGCTTCGGCTCCTCCCTGAGTGCTGGCAGCCAGTTCCATTGCTTCGCGAAGGACTGTTCTGTCGCCAATGTGATTGGCGAGAATGAGGATGAGCTTGGCGTTGAGCGCTTCGCTTTCCTTCTCAGAACGACCTCCATGCAGAACCAGAAGTTCTTCGTAAAAATCATCTGGCTTGGAGATGTTTGGTTTTGTATTCAGATGGCTCATTGTGCGGCCTCCTGTTCAAAAATGCCGATTGTGCGGTTCATAGCCTCAGCCACCAAATCTCCGTTGTAGCTTTCCCAACGCGCTGCCACATGCTGGTCAGGGCGCATCAGATACACACCAGAGGTTTTGTCTCCGAGGTAACGAGCTTTCATTTCAGCGTTGGCTTCGACACGCAGTGCTGAAATAGTGATGCCGTTCACGATAACAGTATCAGGCACATCTGCATTAACCGCCAACAACTGGAATTTGTTGCCAAGCTGGCTCAGCAGGTACCCATTTTCTGTTGGCGCATCCGCTGCCGGAGACCCCGGACGTGAACGCGCGGGCATGCCCTCGCAATCATCACTGTTGAGCGAGGACCCGTCATAGGTCGCTGGAACAGACAGGCGACCGGAGTTCACCAGTGGACGTGCAAATTCGGCTTTTTCCGCCAGTTCCAGCACAGCATCGCGGAACACACGGCTGATAGCTGATTTTGGCGTGATGAAGTCTGTTGCGCGGGACGAGTTCATAATGTTCTCTTGCGCCGCATAAACACGTTCTTCATCGTAACTGTCCAGCAGGCTCATTGGCGCTTTGCCGTCCATCACCAGCGCCAGTTTCCAGATCAGATTGTCTGTATCCTGAAGACCGGAGTTGGCACCGCGGGCACCGAAGGGAGACACCTGATGGGCACTGTCGCCAGCAAAGATCACACGGCCTTTGCGGAACTGTTCCATACGGCGGCACTGGAAGGTGTAGATGGAAACCCACTCAAGCTCGAACTTAACATCCTCGCCAAGCATAGCTTTAAGGCGCGGAATAACGTTCTCGGGCTTCTTCTCTTCTTCCTTATCAATGTCCCAGCCAAGCTGAAGATCGATGCGCCATACATTATCTGGCTGCTTATGCAAAAGAGCAGACTGACCACGGTTGAACGGCGGATCAAACCAGAACCAACGCTCTGTTGGGAATTCGGCATCCATGATCACATCAGCGATCAGGAAGTTGTCTTCAAACACGCGGCCTACAAAATCCAGATCCATCATGGAGCGGATTGGAGAGGCAGCACCGTCACAGGCGATCACCCAGTCAGTTTCGACTTTGTAATTGCCTTCTGGTGTTTCCAGCTCAACAGTTGCGAAGTCAGTGCCTTGATCTACAGAAACAACCTTGTTGTTGCCACGGATTTCAATCGGCTTACCTTGGGCTTTTAACTCAACGACCCGGTTAAACAGATACTCTTCAAAATAATACTGTTGTAGGTTGATAAAGGCCGGGCGCTTGTGGCCATCTTCTGGCAGCAGATCAAACTGGTAGACCTGACGCTCATCAAAGAACACCTTGCCAACGTTCCACTGAACGCCCTTGTCAACAAACTGATCCCCACAGCCAAGGCGGTCGAGGATTTCAAGCGGACGTTTTGCGTAACAAACCGCGCGCGAGCCCCAGCTCACCTTGTCATTGTCATCAACAACAACAACTTCAATATCCTGCATAGCCAGTTCAATTGCCGCTGCCAGACCAATCGGGCCGGCTCCCACAACAACAACCTTATGGCGTACTACCTGTTCCGCATCCTGATCCGATGATCGGACATATGGATATAGCGGAACTTCGAAAATCTTTTTCAATTCAAAACCTCCCAGTTTCGTCATAGAAACAGCTATTTAACGACGCTCCCTCAAAGTTGAGGGGAGTTGGACTGTGTTGTGGAGTTCTTTGAGATATCGACGCATTTTTTATCCGAAAACTGGGCTCTGAATGCTTCTATCTGTCGGGCTATTGCGTAGTCCGGGTTGTAGTAACATTCGCCTAGAGCGCGTAGGCTTAAAATTCCGAGGAACATAAAGCTAAACAAACCCCAGAGTGCTGTTATTCCGATCCATTTGCGAAGATCTCGGTGTCTCCCTCCAAGTAAAAACTGACCGTAAAGTTTGGCGTACAAGACAGGATAGAGGAAGATTGAACGACCAGAAGTCTTCCAATCTTCATGCAGTTTTGACATGAGCGAAGAATGGAGCAACATCCAGACAATCGTTGCTACAGCAAGATTTACGAATGCTAGTATTACCACCCCTTCACTCAAGCTCATCTCATTTTATCCTTGCAATGCTGCCCACATTTCTTGGTCACGTTCAGCAGTCCAGATACGGGGGGTGTCGATGCCGCGGGCTTCGTCAAATGCGCGGGCAACATTGAATGGCAGACAATGTTCGTAGATTGCGTAGTCAGCGAATTTTGGATCGCATTCTGCACGCACTGCGTCCCATGCTTCTTTGAGCGTGCCGCCTCGTACTGCCACGCGGGCGGCTGGTTTATAGGTACTCATGACAAAGTCACGAGTGTTCTCGATAGCTTTGCCGACCATTTCTTTGCCAACAAGCGCATCACCACGACCGGGTGCAATTGCGTCTGGGTTGTAGGCTTTGATTGCGTCGAGCGTGTTGCCCCAGTCTTTGAAATGACCATCACCGCAGTAACAAGCTGAGTGGTACTCAACGATATCACCGGTGAACATCACGCCTTCGTCTGGAACCCATGCAACTATGTCGCCAGCGGTGTGTGCGCGGCCAAGGTGCATCAGTTCAACCTTACGGTTGCCCATGTTGATGGTCATACGGTCTTTGAAGGTCATAGTTGGCCATGTGAGGCCCGGGATGGAATCAGCTGCATCAAACAGGCGCGGGAAACGACCAAACTCGGAGTCCCAATCTTCCTGACCGCGCTCGTAAATCATGCCCTCGCATTTCTCAGAAGCGACGATTTCTGAAGCACCGTAACCGGAGGCACCCAGCACACGCACAGCATGGTAATGCGAAAGCACCACGTATTTGATCGGCTTGTCCGTGACTTCGCGGATTTTATCAACCACGAGCTGCGCCATGACAGGTGTTGCCTGCGCATCAACCACCATAACGCTGTCATCACCAATGATAACGCCGGTATTTGGATCGCCCTCAGCGGTGAACGCGTAAAGATCGCGTCCAACTTCGGTGAAGGAGATTTTTTTGGCTTCCATGTCGCCACTGGATGCAAATGCTTTGGCCATGATAGTCGTCCTAATTAAACTTTAAAATCTGGAGATGGCAGAATTTTGCCGACACATTCGCCAAAACCAATGCGGAAGCCATCGCCCTGCGCCCAACCTGTCAACGTCAGGGTGTCGCCATCCTCGATGAACGTGCGGGTCTCACCGCTGTCCAGAGTGATTGGCTCTTTGCCACCCCAGGTCAGTTCCATCAGGGATCCGTACTCGGATTTATCCGGACCTGAGATGGTGCCGGAGCCGAGCAGATCGCCGGTGTTCATTTTACAGCCGCCAATGGCATGGTGGGTCAACTGCTGAGCCGCTGAGTAGTACATGCGATTGTAGTTTGTGTGGCACAGAAGCGTCGCCTTATCAGCGCCCTCTGGCTGCATGTGTGCCTGCAACTCAATATCGTAGATCATCGGACCCGGCTCATTGAGGTAGGGCAGCAGCACTTTTTCACGTGCAGGCGTGTTGGTGCGGAACGCTTCCAACGCAGCCTTGGTCACAACCCATGGGCTGATGGAGGTCGCAAACGCTTTAGCCTGAAACGGACCAAGCGGCTGGTATTCCCAGCCCTGAATATCACGAGCGGACCAGTCATTGAGCAGGACATATCCGAAGATCATGTCGTCGGCTTCCTGAACGGTGATCGGCTTGCCCATCTGGCTTGGCGTGCCAACAACAGTCCCCATTTCCAGCTCAATATCGAGGCGAGCGCATGGGTTGAAGGAGGGCACCTGCGCCGTTGGCGCTTTGGTCTGACCCAGAGGGCGAATAACATCCGTTCCGCTGACAACAATGGTAGAGGCACGGCCATTATAACCGATTGGAATGTGCAACCAATTCGGCGGCAGAGCGTTTTCTGCACCGCGAAGGATCGTGCCGACGTTCAGGGCGTGCTGTTTGCCCGCATAAAAATCGGTGTACTCGGCAACCTTGAAGGGCATGAACATCTGAGCGGCACTCATAGGCACCAGTGCTTTCGGCATCAGTGTTTCATTGCCGGACAGCGCAGTATCACCACCCTTTTTGAGCAGTGAGGTCAGCTGATCGCGAACGCTATCCCACGCAGCCATGCCCAGTTCCATGAAGTCATTAAGAGCCGGTTTGTCGAAAACTGTCGTGGTTCCGCCCGCCTTGAGAAGGCCCGCAGATTCCAACACAGCCATATCAACAACCATGTCGCCGATCGCAACACCACACCGTGGCTCTTCTCCATCCTTGGCAAACACACCGTAGGGAAGATTCTGGATTGGGAAATGGCAGTGCGGCGCGTTCGCACTCTCGATCCAACTCGTCATAACACATCCTTGGCAATTGAAGATTGCGGCAAAGTCCAACCAGACTCAGACAATCAGTAATTTATCTGATCTCAGAATAGTTTCACATGTAACTTTGTCAATAACATTTTCCTTGGGAGACAGATCACGATGCGTCAAAAAACCCGCTAATGCCCTCATAACTGGCAGAAAATATCGGTTTATACTACTTTCGCATATATATCAGTAGCGTAATGTGCGGTCTTGACATATAGTTGCAGTTGATACTATCAGGGTAACTGTGCCACTGTAGAAGCATAATAGTTTCATTTTAAACCAACGAGTCTCAATGATGGCGAAACCGACGAACACGACAGAGCGGGATGATTTCCAACTTGGTACTTTCTTCCCCTATAAGGTCCGTGTTTTTGGCACAGCCGTAAGCGCAGCGGTTTCAAGTGTTTACCGGGAGCGATATGGCTTGAGCGTTTCTGAATGGCGCACCATGGCAATTCTTGGCCGCAATCATGCGCTGTCAGCCTCGGAAATTGTTGAGCGCTCAAGCATGGACAAAGTGAATGTCAGCCGCGCCGTGCAATCGCTTCGCAAAAAGGAATTTCTCCGCCGGGATATTGACGGGGAGGACCGCAGAAAATCCGTTTTGCGGCTAACTGCTGAAGGCCTGCGTATATTTAAGGATGTCGTTCCGCTGGTGCGTGACGTTGAAACCGCCCTGACTGCCAACCTGAGTGCGCAGGAGCAGGATGTGCTGCTCGCCCTCATGGAAAAAGTTCAGCACAATGCTGAGGCTTTGGTTGACGAACGAGGCGAGATCACGAAAGCCAACGAACCTACTTGAGGGAACAGTGCTCTGGGGGGCGCCGATACCATGTCTAACATTACTCTTTACGACTACTGGCGCTCATCAGCGAGCTATCGGGTGCGCATCGCGCTGAACCTGAAAGGGCTTGAGTATGACATGGTTACGGTCAACCTGCTGAAGGGCGAGCAGAAGGGCGACGAAAATTTACAGCGCAATCCACTCGGATTTGTCCCCTCACTGGACATGGACGGTGACATACTCACCCAGTCCCTCGCGATTGTTGAATATCTGGATGAACTCCACCCGACTCCAGCCCTAATGCCTGCAACTGCGCGTGAACGGGCACGGGTCCGCGCTTTATCTCACGCCATTGCGATGGACATTCACCCGGTCTGTAATCTGGGCATCGTGCAACGTATTGTGCAGTTGAGCGGCGGGGATGACACAGTCAAAGTGGACTGGATGCGCGCATACATCAGCAAAGGCCTCAACGCATTTGAGGCGCTGCTCGCAGACGGGCAGAGCGGCAAATTCTGTCATAGCGATCAGGTGAGCATGGCGGATCTTTGCCTTGTCCCGCAGGTCTACAACGCAGATCGTTGGGGCGCAGATCGCTCGCACCTCACCCGCGTCAATGCCATTATTGCTGAGACAGAAAAGCTGGAAGCCTTCCAAAAGGCTGCACCTAAGCAAGACGCTTAGCCTAACAACAATCCTAGTTTGGATGAGTATGCTTCATTTATGAGGAGGTAGCGGAATAATATTCCGGTGCCTCTTTTTTGTGTTTAGTCCCATAAGTCTAGATTTATTCAACTGTTGGTCGCAAAGGTTCAGGTGTAGATACCGCAGATTACCTAGAGGCAAAGCACAAGTTTCTCTCAGTGAAACTGCAATTACAGCAATATTTCACCCCTAAACTATTAATTCAGAGAGTTTCGTTGTGATGAAAATTTTTCTTTAGTGAGTTTTGGCTCTTGCAAACAGAGATATATCAGAGATAATACTGATATATCAGTGGTGGCTTATGGAATTACGGGAGCAGCCATCACCTGCGGGCCCGCATGCGCAATAATATAACACAGCATGTCCGGCACGTATCATTTGAGGGGACTACCATGAAGACTTTATTGATTGCCGCGCTTACCGGCGTGTCCATGCTTGCCATGAATTCCGCACTCGCGGTTGAGCGTGGCGGGACTATGACCTTTGCGCGCTACGATGATTCCAATCTGGTTGATCCAGTCTACGCAGACCGGAACCCGGATATCTGGATGGTCACCAACCTCTATGACACGCTGCTACGCACCAACGCAGATGGCAAAACAATCGTACCGGGCCTCGCCTCTGGCTATGCCGTCTCTGAAGACGGCAAAACCATCAGCGTCACCCTGCGCGATGGCATCAAGTTCTCCGATGGTTCCGCGATCACCTCACATGACGTGCAGTTCTCTCTTGAACGCGCCATGAACCCCGATTTGGGTCCGTGGTCTGGCCTGATGGGATCGGTTGGGGGCGTGTCCACGGATGGCAACACCGTCACGCTTACCTTGAAAAACCCTGATCCTGCGCTGATCTCCATTCTGGCAACCTTTAACACCGCAATTGTTTCCAAGGCTGCATTTGATGCGGCACCGGGTGCCACTGATCAGGAAAAAGCAACCGCTCTGTTTGCGCCCGGAACACCTGTTTCCGGTCCGTTCAGCTTGAAGGACCGTGCACGCGGCAGCACTATGACATTTTCCGCCAACCCGCATTACTGGCGTCAAGGTGAAGACGGCAAGCCACTGCCTTACCTTGATGAAGTGAGCTTCATCGTCATCCCCGATGATGCCACTCGTATCCTGAAGCTTCAGGCTGGCGAAGTGAACGGGGCTGAGTTCGTGCCATTTTCCCGTGTAGCAGAGCTGACCGCTGATCCTGCCATCAACATGGAATTGTACCCATCCACCCGCATCGTTTACAGCCCGATTAACACCCGTCAAACCCGTGCAGATGGGTCTGCCAACCCACTGGCGAACAAGGGCGTGCGTCAGGCGCTCAACTACGCAACCAACAAGGATGCGCTGGTTCAGCTGATTACACACGGCACTGGTAAGGCGATGACATCTCCGTTGATGGCATCCACCACGCAGCTCGCTCATGATGGTGGCCCGCTTTACCCTTATGATATGGCGAAAGCAAAAGAACTTGCCGCCGCTGCAGGCCTAAAAGAAGGCACTGAAATCACGCTCACCACACTGGCCGGCTCTTCTGACGATTCCACATTGTTTGCAGCGCTTCAGCAGATGTGGACACCGCTTGGTGTGAGCTTGAAGGTTGAGCAAGTTGATGGCCCAACTCGTGGCGCAAAGAACCGCTCCGGCGAGTTCGACATCCACACCTACGGCTGGGTGAATGACGTGAATGATCCGGCGCAGGTTGCTGGCTGGCTTGGCTATTACCCAACCCGTAAAGCTGTTGGGACTGGCTGGAACAACGCAGAATTCAACACGTTGTTTGAAGCCTCCAACACTGAAATTGACCCGGAAAAACGCAGTGAGCAATACAAGAGTATGCAGGACATATATGCAGACGCTGCACCGCTGCTGTTCCTTTATGAAACTCCGTTTGCTGTGGCACTTTCTTCCAACGTGAATGGATATCTCCAGACTCCACTGGGGAACAATGAGTTCTCATCTGCCTGGATTGCAAAATAACTTCTCCAACCTTCCCAGCAATCCAAACTCTGCCGAAGCGCCCTTTTTGTGAGCCAGCGCTTCGGCCCATTCAGGGCTCATTTCGCTGTTGCCCTAATTAGGACTGAGGAATGTCTTCACTTTCCTATCTTGTGTCCCGCCTCCTGCAGATTATTCCTGTGTTTCTGCTGGTGATGGTGGTGATTTTTTTACTCGTTCGCATGTTGCCGGGAGATCCGGCCATTGCAATGGCGGATGCCAAGGCAACAGAAGTGCAACTTGAACTGATCCGGCAGAAATTGGGCCTGAATGAACCCTTTGTGATGCAGTTCTTCTACTTTGTCAGAAACACGCTCACAGGTGATATGGGCACGTCCATTCTGCTCAAAGCCCCCGTTACCGAAGTTATTCTGGAACGCATGCCCGTTACAGCGTTCCTCACCATTTACGCGGTCTGCCTGTCCATCCTTATTGCCGGGCCGATGGCTTTTATCGCCGCGCTCAACAAAAACGGCCCTGTCGACATCGCAATTCGCAGCGTCTTTCAGATTGGCCTCTCAACACCTGTGTTTTACATCGGACTGTTGCTGCTCACATTTCTTGCGGCTTCCTTGCGGCTGTTTCCGGTTGGGGGATACGGCAAAACGTTTTTACAGCACATGCACCATCTGATGCTGCCTGCATTGACAGTGGCGCTCTACACCTCCGCAATCATCATGCGAAATTTGCGCTCTGCTGTGATTGAGGTGCTGGATGCTGAGTATATTCAGTTTGCCCGCTCCAAAGGCCTTTCCAACGGCGTCATTCTTGGCCGGCATGTGTTGCGCAATGCGCTCATTTCCACCGTGACGCTTCTGGGCCTTTCCATTGGCAACCTGATGAGCGGAACGCTAGTGACTGAAACCGTCTTCGCGGTGCCCGGTCTGGGCCGGTTGATGCTGGAGGCCATTTTCGCCCGCGATTATCCGTTGATTCAGGGGCTAACCCTCACCTTTGCCGTGATGGTCTCCGTCGTGTTCCTGTTCACCGATCTGGTGCAGACATGGCTAGATCCGAGGTTACGTGTCGCATGACCCAGTTCGATACCTCACAGGCTCAAGCCTCTTTGAAAAAAGGCATGCATCCACGGGTGAAAGCCCTGCTGCGCCCCGGTTTTCTGCTTGGCCTTTTCATTCTCACCAGCTCCATCATTCTGGCGGTATTTCCATGGGCATTTGCCCCGTATGATCCCAGCGCATTTGATTATTCGACCCTACAACAACCACCGAGTTGGGATCACCCGTTCGGCACGGATAATCTGGGCAGAGACACGCTGTCTCGTGTGATCTGGGCATATTCCGTTGATATGCAGATTGCGTTTTTTGCAACCTTCTTTGCCATGGTGATCGGTATTTTTGTTGGCTCCATGGTCGCCTATCATGGCGGCATTGCAGATATCATTTTTGGCCGCATTGTTGATGTCACCATCACCTTCCCGTTTCTGGTACTGGTGATTGCCGTTGTTGCGGTTCTCGGCCCCGGCCTGACCAACATGTATGTGGCCGTCACGCTGGTGCAGTGGGTGTATTACGCCCGCCTCACCCGCGCTGAAGTCATGACCCAGATGACGAATGATTATGCCTTGGCGGGGCGTGTGATGGGCTATTCCTCCTTCCGCATTATCTTCCGCCATTTGCTGCCTAATGCCATGACACCGCTGATCACCTATTGGATGACAGACATGGCGCTGGCTATCCTTC
This sequence comes from Pseudovibrio sp. Tun.PSC04-5.I4, assembly GCF_900104145.1. NCBI lineage: Bacteria > Pseudomonadati > Pseudomonadota > Alphaproteobacteria > Hyphomicrobiales > Stappiaceae > Pseudovibrio > Pseudovibrio sp. Tun.PSC04-5.I4. The sequence goes on from NZ_FNLB01000001.1 coordinate 633,911, forward strand.
TCGGCTCATCGCTTGGCTATCTGGGCCTTGGCGCGCAGCCACCGCAAGCCGAATGGGGCGTGCTGATTGCAGAAGGGCGCAACTTCATCACCACAGCCTGGTGGCTGAGCTTAATGCCGGGCATTGCGATTGTGATTACAGGCCTTGGGTTCTCCCTTGTGGGAGATAGTCTTGCTGATGTTCTACGTCCACGAGGAGCATCCTGATGACCACCTCACAAACACCTTTGCTCAAGGTCTGCAATCTCACCACCAAGTTTCACAGTAAGGGCAAAACCCTCACAGCGGTCGACGGCATCTCGCTGGAGGTGAACCCCGGCGAAGTCCTCGGCCTTGTGGGCGAAAGCGGGTCTGGCAAATCCATCACCCTGCGCTCCATCACCGGGCTGGCGAAACAACATGGCACAGTTGAGGGTAACGTGTTTTGGAAAGGGGAAGATCTCATTCCCCAAAGCGAAAAGCAGTTGCAGTCGGTTCGGGGCAGCCAGATCTCCATGATCTTTCAGGAGCCCATGACATCCCTCAACCCGCTGCTGAACATTGGCCTGCAAATTGAAGAGAACCTGAAAGCTCACACGCAACTGGACCGCCGCCAACGCAGGGCCCGCGCTATTGAACTGCTAGACACGGTTGGCATTCCCAGCGCCTCCTCCCGCTTGAAGGATTACCCGCACCAGTTCTCCGGCGGTATGCGGCAACGGGTGATGATCGCCATTGCCCTCGCCTCCAACCCGGAACTGCTGCTGGCCGATGAGCCGACAACGGCGCTTGATGTCACCATTCAGGACCAGATCTTGCAATTGCTGCTGTCGCTCGCCAAAAATCTCAACATGGCTATTGTTTTGGTTACGCATGATTTGGGTGTGGTCGCACAAACCTGCGATCGCGTCGCAGTTATGTATGCGGGCCGATTGGTTGAAAACGGATCCGTTCGCGATGTCCTCAAATCACCGCGCCATCCCTACACGCTTGGCCTGCTCAAATCGGTGCCGGAAAATATCCCCCCCCGCACCGCGCTCTATTCTGTTCCGGGGACACCGCCTGCCTTGGATGCATTGCCCGTTGGATGTTCCTTCGCTCCGCGCTGTAACAAGGCGCAGGAGGATTGCTATCAAGTGAAACCATCATTGCAAACGATCGGTGAAGGTATTTCAGCTGCCTGCCATCATCTGGACGTTGCGCGACAGGAGGAGCTGGCATGACCTTGGAAGCGCCGGTGCTGGAGGTAAAGGACCTCCATTTACACTTTCCACTCAAAAAAACCCTCTTCGACGCAATTCAACGCAAACCTCAACGCATAGTCAAAGCCCTGAATGGGGTTAGCCTTGAGGTCATGCGAGGGGAAACGCTTGGTATCGTTGGAGAATCTGGCTGTGGCAAGTCCACGTTAGCCCGTTGTTTGGCACGGCTTTACGAGGCGGATAAGGGCACCATTCATTATGACGGGCAGGAAGTAGCTGCCAAAGATGCGGCTGCGCTGCGGGAGTATAACCGCCGGGTCCAGATGATGTTTCAGGACCCCTACTCCTCCCTCAATCCCCGCATGAGTGTACGGCAGGTCTTGTGTGAAGCCCTGAGCGTTCACAAAATGCGCCCGCCAGAACAGATTGATGATCGCATTGCAGAGCTGCTGGAGCTGGTGCGTCTGCCGCAAGATGCTGCGGAAAAACTACCTCACGAATTCTCGGGTGGGCAACGCCAACGCATTGCAATTGCACGGGCTTTGTCCGTAGAGCCTGAGGTGTTGGTGGCCGATGAACTGGTCTCCGCGCTGGATGTCTCTGTTCAGGCGCAGGTGGTGAATCTGCTGTTGGAGCTTCAGGACAAGCTCAAGCTGACAATCCTGTTTGTGGCGCATGATCTGCGACTTGTCCGCCATGTATCCCACAGGGTTGCGGTGATTTATCTGGGCTCAATTGTTGAGATCGGGGACTCAGAACAGCTGTTTAACGCCCCAAGACATCCCTATTCCAAAGCCCTTCTCGCAGCAGCTCCTTCTTTAGATCCAGACAAGCGCAATACCCGGCCTTCAATCTCCGGAGAATTACCCAGTCCTCTTAACGTTCCCAAGGGTTGCGCTTTCCATGCAAGGTGCCCTCATGCTACTGCAAGATGCCAGAGTGAAACTCCCCAATTGAGAGCTATTGACGAGCTGGGTCATGTTGCTTATCACCATGCCGAAACCCTCATCCAGTCATAGAATAAAAAGTATATATCAGGCAAATTATGTTGGAAAATCAGAAGTTTGAGACCATAATGGATCGCCTTTCCCTCCTGCGGGAGGAGATGAAAAGCAACTCGCTGGATGCACTTATCATCCCTCGCTTTGACGAGCATCAAGGGGAGTATTGCGCGCCTCACGATGAGCGCTTGGCGTGGACAACCGGCTTTACCGGGTCCGCTGGTCTGGCACTTATTACCCTCAAAGAGGCCGTGGTTTTTGTGGATGGGCGCTATACCGTTCAAGTCCGCAACCAATGCAGCGCTGAAACGTTCGCTTTCCAACATTTGTTTGAGGAACCGCTGGAACACTGGCTTTCCGCCAACGTGAACCGCGGGGAAAGAGTGGGGGTTGATCCCATGCTTATTCCCTCCAACTGGTGGGATAGATTTGACGGAGGCGTGGAACAGGCCAAAGCCACACTGGTCGCTACACCGTACAATCTGGTGGATGAAGTCTGGGAGGATCAGCCAGAAAAACCACTCGCTCCGGTTACCCCCTACTCCGTTGAACATGCGGGCAAAACCAGCTTGCAAAAACGCGGAGAAATCGCTGCTCAGATGAAAGAGGCTGGTGCCAAGCTTCTGGTGGAAACACAACCGGACAACATCGCATGGCTGCTCAATGTGCGCGGGGATGATGTGGAATTTAATCCCATCCCGCATTCCTTCCTTTTGTTGAAAGATGACGGCTCAGCCTGTTGGTTTGTGAATTCCCGTAAACTCTCCAACACTCTAGAAGACTATGAATTAGACGGCGTTGAAACCGCTGATCCTCGCGATTTTCTGGATGGCATTGAAAACCTGACTGGCGAGAACGCGCAAGTCCTTGTTGATCCAGACTTTTCTCCCGTTGCTGCACGCATATCAGTAAAGCAGGCAGGCGGAATTCCGCTGATGCAACGCGGTGCAATCACCCTCACAAAGGCACAGAAGAACTCCTGCGAACTCAATGGCTTACGCGCCTGCCACATCCGCGACGGCATTGCATGGACCGAGTTTGCAGCTTGGCTGAAACGAGAAGTTCCCCTTCGTGCAAAAGCTGGTAATCCGGTTTATGAACTGGAAGCAGAAGAACGCATACTAGGCGAGCGCCAACGTCAAAGCGGTTTCGTCTATCCAAGTTTCCGAAGTATTTCAGCAGCTTCCGGCAATGCTGCCATGTGTCATTATGCTGCGAGCGATGCTACCAACACGGAAATTCTACCAGAACAGACCTACCTTCTGGATTCTGGCGGCCAATACATTGACGGCACCACAGATGCAACGCGCACCTTCGCGTTTTCCGAAGTCAATGATGAGTTCCGCCGCGCCTACACCGCTGTTTTCAAAGGCTTTATCGCACTGGCTTCACTACGGTTTCCAAAAGGCACACAAGGCTATCACATAGATGGCTTCGCCCGCAAACCGCTTTGGGATCTTGGTCTGGACTATGACCATGGAACCGGCCACGGTATTGGTCATTACCTCTCCGTCCACGAACAGCCGCAACGCATTGGAAAGCCGTACAATCCGGTGGATCTTTGTGCAGGCATGGTGATGTCCATAGAACCGGGTTTCTATGTGGCGGATAAGTTTGGTATCCGCATCGAAAACCTCTTTGAAATCATAGAGGAAGCCGATGGGTTCCTCTCCTTCAAGAACCTCACCTACATTCCGATTGAACCGCAAATGCTCAACATGGTGGAGCTGACGCGAGCGGAAATGAAGTGGCTTGGCGATTACAACGCTGACCTCAAGACCATACTCGGCCCTGAGCTCAGCCCTGATGGATTGGACTATCTGCACGATTGCATCGAATTGCCGGACTAAATAGTACTATCTCAAAACGAAAAAGCCCCGCAAAACAACTTGCTCTGCGGGGCTTATCTATTGATATGTAACAGGTTAAGCGCTTACTGGCTCACCGATCACTTCAACAAGCAGAGCCTTCGCCGCCTCCAGCGTCAGCTCAACGGGGTTACCACCAGCACTTGGATCTTTGATTGCCTCAGCTGCCAACACATCAATTTTATCTGTGCCAACACCCAACGCGCTCAAAGTCTCCGGAACGCCCATGTCCGCCCGCATCTTCATCACAAAATCATAAAACCCATCAAACCCGCCAGAAATACCCAGATAAGACGCAAGCATCTCAATGCGATCCTCAATTGCAGCGCGGTTGAACTTCAACACAGCGGGCATAATCACTGCATTGGTCATACCGTGATGTGTGTTGTAAACCGCACCAATCGGATGCGCCAAAGCGTGGATGCCGCCAAGGCCTTTCTGGAAAGCCACTGCACCCATCGCCGCTGCACTCATCATGTGGCCGCGCGCTTCAATATCATTCGGATCAGCAAAAACCTTTGGCAAGTTCTCTTTGACCAGTCGCATACCCTCAAGCGCAATGCCTTGAGACATTGGATGATAGTGAGGGGAACAGAATGCCTCCAGCGAGTGAATAAACGCATCAATGCCTGTACCAACAGTGATCATCTGCGGCATACCAACAGTCAGCTCAGGATCACAGATCACGATGCTTGGCAGGATCTTTGGATGGAAGATGATCTTCTTCACATGTGTTTGCGAGTTGGTTATGACGCTTGCGCGGCCCACTTCAGAGCCCGTACCAGCTGTTGTCGGCACGGCGATATTCGGGTAGATCGCATCCGCATCTGCGCGGGTCCACCAGTCCCCAATATCTTCAAAATCCCAAACCGGACGCGTCTGTCCAGCCTGAAAAGCAACCAGCTTGCCAAGGTCAAGACCTGAACCACCGCCAAACGCAACCACGCCGTCATGGCCACCTGCGTTAAACGCAGCAACGCCAGCGGTAAGGTTAATCTCGGTTGGGTTTGGATCAACATCGCAGAACATGCCGCGACCAAGGCCAGCCGCTTCCATAATGTCTAGCGTGTTAGATGTGATCGGCAGGCTGGCAAGGCCTTTGTCGGTCACCAGCAACGGCTTTTTCATGCCAGCAGCAGCACAGGCCTCGGCCAGTTCTTTAATGCGGCCAGCTCCAAAACGGATAGCAGTTGGGTAGCTCCAGTTTGCTGTCAACGACATTTTTCTCATGCCTTCTTGAGATGGTAGGATTTAGGACGGGTCAGGTTCTGATAGCCGATGGACGACAGACCGCCACCACGACCAGTGTCCTTGCAACCAGTCCAACACAGAGCAGGATCCAGATAGTCAGCCCGGTTCATGAACACGGTCCCAGTTTCAACCTGCCTCCCAATTTTAGCTGCACGTACAGGGTCTTGTGTCCAAAGCGATGCTGTCAGCCCATAGTGACTGTCATTCATCAAAGCGATCGCTTCTTCGTCGCTCTCAACCTTCATGATGCCAACAACGGGTCCAAAGCTTTCCTCCCGCATGACATCCATAGAGTGCGTCACGTTGGTCAGGATCTGCGGTGCAAGGTAGGCCCCGCCATCATCCTGCGGGAACAGGCTTGCATCAATCATCGGGGTTGCGCCAGCAGCAACAGCGTCTGCTGTTTGCTTGCGAACAACTTCGGCAAAACGGACATTTGCCATTGGACCGATGGTTGTTTCTTTATCCAGCGGAGACCCGAGTTTGTAGCTGGAAACGATCTCAACAGCCTTCTTCACAAACGCATCATATTTGGAAGAATGCACGTAGATCCGCTCGATCCCACAACAACACTGACCGGAGTTGAACATGGCACCGTCAATGAGCGTTTCAGCTGCAGCCTCAACGTCTGCATCATCCATCACATAACCGGGATCTTTACCACCAAGTTCAAGGCCAAGACCGGTGAAGGTGCCAGCTGCTGCGATTTCCATTGCACGGCCACCACCAACAGAGCCGGTGAAGTTCACGAAGCCAAAGTGACGCCCTGCGATCAGGTGCGATGTGGTGTCATGATCAAGGAAGAGGTTCTGGAACACCTGTGCAGGCACACCCGCTTCAGCAAATGCGGAGGCCATACGCTCTCCAACCAGCAAGGTCTGGGTCGCGTGTTTTAAGATCACAGCGTTACCGGCAATCAGAGCCGGGGCAACAGTGTTGATCGCGGTCATGTAAGGGTAATTCCATGGCGCGACAACGAGGATAACACCGTGAGGTTCTTTCTCGATCCGACGCTCGAAATTGTCGCTTTCCTCAACCACAATCGGCTTGAGGCTTTCCGCCGCAATTGTCGCCATGTGAGAAGCCCGCTCGTTAAAGCCACCAAACTCACCGCCATACCGGATAGGACGACCCATCATTTTCGCGAGCTCAGGCACGATCTCGTCGTTCTGTTCACCAATCCTGGCAACACCAGCCATCACCAGCTTAATGCGCTCTTCCAGCGGGCGAGAGGCCCATTCCTTTTGAGCGTATTTTGCTTCAGCGATGACAGCTTCTGCTTGTTTTTGGTTTGCCACCGGACGTTCTGCAAACACAGATCCATCTACAGGCGAAATACATTTTAGTGTCTTGATCATGGTCAACTCATCATTCGCAGCGTAAGGGCCGCATAAATCAGGATCGTTCAAATCCGCGCATAACTTCCCAGTCAGTTACACCGCGGTCGTACTCGTCTTGCTCGATTTTGGCTGCGTGCGCATAGTGATCAATCACATCGCTGCCAAACGCGTTTCGAAGCATCTCAGAGGATCTTAGCTCTTGCGCCGCATCGCGCAACGTCTTTGGAATCTCGCGAATGTTCTCGGTGCCGTATGCATCTCCGCGGAACTCTGGTTCCAGCTCCAGCTTATTCTCGATACCATCAATTCCAGCAGCAAGCAGAGCCGCCATCGCAAGGTATGGGTTGAGATCAGCGCCGCCAACACGGCATTCAACACGCACGGCTTTGCCGCCTTCCCCACACACACGGTAACCAGCGGTCCGGTTATCAAGGCTCCAAATCGCTTTGGTCGGCGCAAAAGTGCCTTCCGCAAAACGTTTGTAGGAGTTGATGTTTGGCGCAAGGAAATAGGTGATCTCGCTGGCGTGTTTCAATAGCCCTGCCAGATAGTAGCGCATCAATTTGGACATGCCGTATTCGCCAGCTGGATCGTAGAATAGAGACTCGCCGTCCTTACCCCAAAGTGACTGGTGAACATGTGAGGAGTTGCCAGATGCCTCATTGCTCCACTTCGCCATAAAGCTCACGCTCTGGCCTTGCTGCCATGCAATTTCTTTACAGCCGTTTTTAGTAATTGAGTGGCGATCTGCCATCTTCAACGCATCGGAGTAGCGAACGTTGATCTCTTCCTGACCTGCATCAGCTTCGCCCTTTGAGCACTCCACTGGAATGTCCGCGCCGTTAAGGCCATTACGAATGGCGCGCATGACGTTCTCTTCCTTGGTGGTCTGGAAGATGTGGTAGTCCTCATTGTAATTGGAAACCGGAGATAGCCCGCGATAGCCCTGAGCTCCAGCTTCTTCATAGCTTTGTTTGAAGATGAAGAATTCCAGCTCAGTCGCCATATTGGCGGTCATGCCCATGCCTTCAAGACGATCCACCTGTCTCTTCAAGATGGCGCGAGGCGAATGGGGAACTTCTTTATGGGTGCGATGATCCAGAACATCACAGAGAACCAGTGCGGTGCCATCAAGCCATGGAATGACACGCAAGGTATCCAGATCCGGCTTCATGACATAATCGCCGTAACCCGCTTGCCAACTGGTGGATTTGTAGCCGTCTGGCGTGCTCATCTCCATATCCGTTGCCAGCAGATAATTGCAGCAGTGAGTTTCTTCCCATGCGCTGTTCACAAAGAATTCTGCCTGAAACCGCTTGCCCATCAAGCGGCCTTGCATATCAACCTGTGCCGCGACAACGGTATCGATCTCACCAGCAGTGACCAGCTCACGCAAATCGTCGAGGGTTAACTTTCCGGTTCTACGTGTCTTTTTAGTTTCTTCTCGCAACATACCTGTTCCCCGAGGACCAATTTGAAAGTGGCTGATGTGATCGCCTCTCCTGCGAACACCAGTGGCACTGAGACCTTAAAAGAATTGGGTGGTCAGCCCCCATAGGGGCCAACCGGTTTCAAATGCGTCGTCACTTAGCTGTAACGGTATGGACGTCCAGCTTTCGTCATTGCAGCGTTGTATTCCTTGAGGATTTTAACAACACGTGCATTACGCTCGGATTTGGCTGCAATTTCATCCCAGAACTTGTGAGCTTCTGCTTCAACAGTTGCCCACTCCTCATCAGGAATAGTTGTCAGTTCCATCTTCTCGCCTTGCGTGCGCAGCTTTGCTTCGCCTGCCCAGTACCAATGCTGACGGTAGTAATGTGAACTATCCATGCACAGGTTGAAGAGGGTTTTCAGGTGCTCTGGCAACTCATCCCAACGCTCGGAGTTGGCAAAGTAAGAGCCTGCCCACGCGCCGGAAATGTTGTTGGTGAGGAAGTAGTTGGTGACATCTGCCCAACCTACTGTGTAATCCTCAGTGATACCGGACCATGCAATACCGTCCAGTTCGCCAGTTTGCATCGCAACTTCAATGTCTTCCCATGGCAATGTTACCGGCACAACGCCAAAGCGTGTGAGGAACTTGCCAGCTGTTGGGAAGGTGAAGACGCGTTTGCCTTTAAGGTCAGCAAGGCTGCGGATTGGTTCTTTTGTCGCAAAATGACAAGGATCCCACGCACCAGCTGAAAGCCATTTAACGCCTTCAACTTCATCGTAAGCTTCTTCCCAGATTTCCTTCAAACCCCAATGGTTAAACAGGGCAGGAACATCAAGGCTGTAACGAGAAGCAAACGGGAAGTAGCCACCGAAAACGGAAACATCTACTGGCGCAGCAATGGAATCATCATCAGACTGCACTGCATCAATTGTGCCGCGCTGCATCGCACGGAACAGCTCGCCAGTTGGAACCAGCTGATCTGCATAGTACAGCTGAATTTCCATCTCGCCATTGGCAGCCTTGTTGAAGGCATCAATGGATGGCTTGATGACGTGCTGTGCAAGTGCTGCACCAGCATAGGTCTGCAAACGCCATGTAATTTTGCGGCCTGCTGCGTGAACGGCAGGCGCTGCAAGAGTGGAAGCACCAGCAGCTGCAACGGTTGTTAAACCGGCTTTTTTAAGAAAATCACGTCTATTGGTCATACTCATTTCCCCTTGGAATATGAATTTCAAACCCTCAGCACCGGTGGAACTTTTTATAGTGAGGGAGGTGATTTTTCTCTCTCCAGCCGGTATTCTCAAATAATATCAATCGTTACGCTGACAAAACAGCTCCTTCGTCAGCGTGCATAATAAAGATTTGGTAGCCACAGAGCGATCTGCGGGAAGATCGTAACAAGAGCCAACCCAAAGACCATGATCGCCACAAACGGAACGATGGACTTATAGATGTCAGTCAGCGAAATCTCCGGCGGTGCCATAGCGCGCATCAGGAACAGGTTGTAGCCAAACGGCGGTGTCATGTAGGCGATCTGACAGGTGATGGTGTACAGCACGCCGTACCAGACAAGATCGAAACCCAGCACTTTCACCAATGGGATGTAAAGCGGAGCCACAATCACCAGCATGGCCGTGTCATCCAAAAACATACCCATGACAATGTAGGAAAGCTGCATCAGGAGCAGGATTTCCCATGGACCAAGGCCAAGGTCGCCAACAAAGAAGCCTTCAATGGCACGCACTGCGCCCAGTCCATCAAACACGGCCCCAAAGCACAGAGCTGCCAGAATGATCCACATGAACATACAGCTGATCTGAAGCGTCTTTTCCGTGGTGATATGAATAAGCCGGAAGTTGAGGCGACCTTTTAAACCAGCCGCAATTGTTGCAGCTGTTGCCCCAACCGCAGAACTTTCCACCAGACTGGTGATGCCCATCAAAAACAGGCCGGTCATGCAGAAGAAAATAGCGACCGGAATGATGCCAGCCCGCAAAAGGCGCAGTTTTTCAGAGAACGTTATTTGCGCACGCTCTTCCGCAGAAATAACCGGCCCAAGTTCGGGTTGAATCTTGCAGCGGACCACAATGTAAAGAATGAACAAACCAGCAAGCAACAGACCCGGCAACGCACCGGCAAGCCAGAGTTTACCCACGGGTTGACGGGCAATCATGCCGTACAGAACCAGCACAACACTTGGCGGAACAAGAATGCCCAGTGAGGAACCGGCCTGAATAACGCCCGTCACCATCACCTTGTCATACCCACGGCGTAGCAGTTCGGGCAGAGCAATGGTTGCTCCAATTGCCATACCAGCAACAGACAGACCGTTCATGGCAGATATCATCACCATGAGGCCGACTGTGCCGATCGCCAATCCACCAGGCAGGTTTCCGGTCCAGACGTGGAACATCTTATAAAGATCCTCCGCAATCCCGGATTCAGAGAGCATATACCCCATGAAAATGAAGAGTGGCAGCGTGAGGAGCGGATACCATTTCATCAGCTTCATGCTGGCGGAAAAGGCCATTTCAGAGCCGCCATTGCCCCACAAAAGCAAGGCAGCAATAACAGCAACAGACCCGATTGCAGCAAACACGCGTTGCCCGGTGAGGAGCATCAGCATCATGCTGGAGAACATAAGAACGGCGATTAGTTCATAGCTCATGGCATGGGCCTCCCAAGGGCGGCTGCCAGATCTTTAAAGAACGTCGCAATTGCTTGGAGCAGCATCAAAAATATTCCAAAACACATAACGGCTTTAATGGGCGCCATTTTAGGGGCCCAGGCCGAGTAGCTCTCCTCGCCGTATTTGAGGGCATATTCCAAGCTGGAAAGACCGCCATACAGAAGGAAGATAAGGTAGAAGATCAAAAGCAGGATGGTCATGACATCCATGGCCGCTTTGCGCCGCGGAGACCACGATCCGTAAAACAAATCCATGCGCACATGTGATTGGGTTTGCATGGAATATGCGCCGCCAAGCAGGTAATAGGCCGCCATGGTGAACTGTGCTGTTTCCAGCGTCCACAAAGGTGGTGCTAAAAACGTCTTTGCAAACGAGGAGTAAAGCAAAACCCCCAGCATGACGAAGATGAGATACATGGCAAACCGACCAACATACTTGGTGATCCAGTCCACATATCTGATGAATACAACTATTCCCCTTGGCATGTTATCTCGCTGCCCTTGTTGTTGAATCAGATCCTTCGTCGCGGCGATCAGAGCTCTCTTTGAAGCCCGACAAACCATGCAAAATTGCATCTCCCAACAGCTTTGCCAGCTTCTCCTGCCCTTCCACCTTTGCGATTAGATCGTTTCTTAGTTCAATCATGACGTTTAAAATACCGCGTGACTGTGCCTGACAAACGAGGGTATGCGTAACCCCGTCTTCCGGCCCATATGGCTCATTTCGCTGGACATTAAAGTCCGTATTGCCTTCCAGAACGGCGAGCAAAGCATCTGCAAACCGCGTGTCATCATCATGCAAAATTCCGAGTTCAACATCACGCTGTTTGCCGTTGTAAACGGGCGTGAAGGAATGCACGGTCACCATGATGGGCGATTGGCTTGCCGCCAGCTTCCCATCCAACGCTTTGCGAACGGCCCTTTGAAACGGGCGGTAGTATTGCTCGGTACGGGTCAATCGCTGCTCGTCACTCAGACAAACATTGCCCGGCACATCGTAGATCTCGCTTTTTTCCGGCATGGCGCTTGGCGCTTCCGGCGGGCGATTACAATCATAGACGAGGCGCGAAATTCTCTGAGCGACGAGCGGAGCGTCTAGCTGTTTGGATAGAAGTAAAGCGACGGCCAAGGCACCCGGATCCCAGGCTGCATGGCTTTCGGCAGCCTTCCGGCTCAATCCGAGCCCATCCAGAGAAGCAGGAATTGTTTTTGAGGCATGTTCACAAACCAATACAATCGGTGCCGAACCGCCTGTATTAATCGTTTCAACCGTTGCGCCCACGGTAGAATCTATCTGGTCATTGTTGACCTGAGACAAGACCACCCCTCCGATACATCTTGTTTTTGCTTGAACTTTCAGAGATTTTACCCGTAAAACAGATTCTGAAAGAAACGTTCCTGAAGAAGGTAATCTGAATGGATCGTTTCACAAAGCCTAAAAACTAGGCAAAATTACATATAAAAACAGGTGACACGCGTGCAGGACCCACAAGAACAGACAGTAGCGGAGAAATTACGGGGGCATTTTAATGGGTTAACACGCGCTGAGCGCCAGCTTGCGGTCGCGCTTCTTGCAAATTACCCGGTTTGTGGACTAGGCAGTGTTTCCGAGCTGGCAAAGGCTGCAAACGTGTCCAGCCCAACCGTTGTTAGAATGTCACAAAAGATTGGGTTTGCAGGCTTTTCCGAGCTTCAGGCAGCCTTGCGGAATGAGTTGGAGGCCACCCTTTCAAACCCCATCGCCAAACAAGAGCGCTGGACCCGCAATGCACCAGATGCACATATTTTAAACAGGTTTGCTGACGCAGTAATCGACAACCTGAAACAAACATTACAACAAATTGATACGCAGGAGTTTGATAGGGCGGTGCAGATTCTGACTGACCAGAGCCGTGCAGTCCACATTGTGGGCGGACGAATTACACGGGCGCTGTCGGATTATTTTTTCACCCACCTGCAGGTTATTCGCGATGACGTGATCGCCATTGCCTCCAATGCAAACACATGGCCGCATTACCTGCTGAACATGAAACCGGGAGACATTGTTGTTGTCTTCGACATTCGCCGTTACGAGCACGACATTCTACGCTTTGTAGATCTCGCCCGCGAGCGCGGTGTCGTCGTCATCGTGTTTACTGATCAATGGACCTCACCAGCGGCGGTCAATGCTGAGTACGTTTTCAACGCCCGCATTGAAGCGCCCTCCGCTTGGGATAGTACTGTTGTCATCATGTTCATTCTGGAGGCGATGATTGAGGCAATGACCACCTCAACATGGGACATCACCCGCGAGCGCATGAACACCTTGGAAAAACTGTTTGACAAAACCAAGATGTTCAGCAAATCCAGTTAGTTGGCCCGTCGCTCTGGTGCTTTGGCTGGCAGGAACGCCGGTGCGAAGAACATCAGGTATTTAAAGCTGACATAGGCGACGATTGCAGTTGCCACATAAAGCTCAAAAAGGGCCAGAGTATTCACCTGAGACACCAACTCTGCTGGAGCGTCCAGTGTTTTCATCCAGTTGACGGTTCTGAAGAGAGCCGTTGCGCCGATCACCAACGGGAAGGTGAAGGCAGAAAACCCGGGTGAGAACGGAAGTCGGAGCAAACGCAGGAATGAGATATAAATCAACGCTGTCATTGAGACAGCGATACCGCCAAGCACCGCAACCATAATCGGGGATGGTTGAGAAACAACACCCAGATACCCAGCCAGTGAAAGACTTGCTGGTGCTGCCAATATGGCGATTGTTGGCTTTGCAGCATCCGGCACCTCGGGATGGAAAATCAGGCGGTACAGCATCATTGGCAACATGACCGCATAGGCAATAAGACCAAACCACAGAAGGAAAAGAGCAAGCCCTTCGAATGCGCCTCCCGGATAGGCAACAGGTGCCACGATGATGCCGACCGGCGGAACAAACCAACTGGGCACCATTTGCTGGATCTTAAAATCTTTGGCACGGTGGTATATAAAGGCCGCCAAAAAGGCCAGATGCAGCGCGATGCCCGCAAGCCAGATGACCTCTCCATAATTTACATTGATCTCGGAAAGTGCTTTTGATGAAATCATCAGCGCCATGGCCGTAGTGGGGACAACACTGCCAACAACAGGGTGGCGAAGGTCCTCAAAAAGCGCTTTGTGAGCCAGCGTGATTTTTCCGATCAGGAAGATGAGCAAAACGCTCGCCAAGACTGCGCCTGTGAGTTGTAGCGCTCCGCCAAAGTCTCCGGCGTTTTCCCAACTCCAACCCAAACTTGCGATGCCGAGGGCAAGCCCGCCCAAGGGTGCGGGAACGTTAGCAAGGCGGTTTCTGAGTATGTTCATAGGAAAGGCCAATAACTTAAAGGTGAAAAAACGATGACTTACAACTTTTTCAACCTAGTTGATTTGCAATGTTATGGAAATTTGAATATTTTGAATACTGTGTTCAATTAAATTGAACGAATAGGTAAAATACACTCAGGTTAGGCCACTTTAAGAAATGAATGTAACGTTTCGTCAGCTAAAAGTGTTTGTCGCGATTACGCAGGAAGGGTCCTTAACCGCTGCGTCAGGACGCCTGCACCTCACTAAATCGGCAATTTCCATGGCTTTGAGTGAGCTGGAGCGACAACTTGGGCGGCGATTATTCGACAGAGCCAACAAACAACTCATCTTAAATGAACAAGGCAGGCGGTTGTTGCCACTGGCAGATGAGTTATTGGACAGAGCTGCTGCCATCTCCCAGATCTTTGAGGCTGATGATGCAACCAACGGTAATTTGCGCCTTGGCTCCAGCTACACGATTGGAAATCATCTGCTGCCCACGCTGCTCGGTGATTTTCGCCGGGATACGGGGTATCTGCACCAATCTCTCATGCTCTCCAACAGCACCAAAACCTGCCGGATGCTTTTGGACTTCGAACTGGATTTGGGGTTCATCGAAGCAAAAATCCGTGAGAAAAAGCTAAAAGTCGAACCGTGGATGTCAGACGAGATGGTTATCGTGCGCGCGTCCACCGGTGAACAGGATAGGGGGGCACCGCAGCCGCTTTCCATCTTAGAGGGAAAACAATGGGTATTGCGCGAACCTGGGTCTGGTACACGGGAGTTCTTTTATAAAGAGATCGGGTCAGACCTGAATGAATGGGTGGAAGCGTTTGAGCTGAACAGTACCACCGCCATTGTAAATGCCGTTGCTGCGGGCCTTGGCCATGCCTGCCTCTCAAAACGCTCGGTTGTTGGCGCTGTTGCAGATGGGAGATTGGAGGTGATTGCACTCCAAAAACCTCTGCAGAGACAGTTCTCGCTCGTTTACAACACGGAGAAGTACCAGAGCCCGGTGTTTAAATCCTTCAAAGACTACGCGCACAAATGGGCTCTTGGAAAAGATTAATGCATCTCATTAAAACTTCGAGAGACTTCTTTCGCAAGAATTCTCCGATTTCTGAAAAATTAACCCATTCGCACCACTGAAAATACTAACCCAAAATACTCTGAGTGATTTTTATAAATGAATTCAATTCCGCTATAGCATTCTGCATTTAAAGTGATTTCGGCCAGAACTCCCTAAAATATGAAAGACTAAATGAGGGGAGTTGCGTTCTCATTTTATGGTTTTGCATGTATGCAGCTCAGGATACACGCACACTTCAATTAACACTATTTCGCGCGTTTTCAATAGCATAACAAAGTCCGCTCGCCATTTTAAATTCCATGTTTACTTCATATTACAAGTGCAAATTATATACGCTACAGCAATACTTTTCTTTTCATTTAAATTTTCAAATTAAATATTGATTATCTCACGTATTTAAACTTTTATATGCCCAGATGAGCCATGTTCATCGGAAAATATACAAGCATACAGAGTATTTATCGTGCCTATACTTTATTGTATTGGTACATCTACCAGATGAGGGTTGTAATGAAATTTAGCCATATCTTTAAAGCTTCCACCTGCGCGACACTTGCTTCAGTTTTTGCTGTGTCTCTTCCTTTGGCAATGACAGCTGCCCAAGCCGAGACATTCACAAAACGTGAATTCCAGAATAAAGACCGCTGCTTTGAAGTGAGAAAAGTAGGCGCGCTCATTGAGTTCAACACACGCGGCATCAAGCTGCGCAGTGCATCCCGCTCCTGGCAGGGTAACATGCAGATGAACGGTGCGAGGGTTGTAAACAAGCATCATGATCCTGTTTTCATCCAGACTAAGCGCACTCTTGAAGAGCAGCACACCACTTTGATCCCAGTAGGTTGCTAAGTATCAGCGGCATTCCCAGTGGGGAGTGCCGCGTTCTCCCCCGCATTGTGAGGAAGCATGTGTAATCATCGCATAAAATCTGCACGGCAAACTACCCGTGATCTGTTCTCCAAACTATTGCTGGGAGGAATTGCAATCCTGTCTGTGGGGTTACTGACAGCGGAAAACAGCTCTGCTGAAACCACTGTTCAACATGCAAACGCGCTCTATTTTGAGTTTCTTGGCAATACCAGCGAGATGAGTGCTGGCTCTCCGAAGGTGAAGCAAAATGAGCAAAACGATGGCGGCATATTTATCGAAGGCGCAAAACTAAAGGGCGCGGAACTGTTTGAAGAGCTAAACGCCAGCGCAGATAATGGCCGAATAACGCCAGAAAGCCATATGCGCGATGCCTACTTGGTGGCTCGCCTCTGGAACGTGAGTGAAGAGATTTTCTCCCACGGCATCGTCGCCTACTGCAACGAGTTGGATTTTCTATCAGCCCAAGCTGCGCCACTAGATCAGCAAGTGCGCTGTGACGACAAGATATTCAGCGTAGATATTGATGATAAAGGGATAATGTTATTGGAGAACGGCAAGCCGCGTATTCGTTACGAACTTGAAGCGGGCGTTTATGCACTCAACGACATTCCATTTCTGGTGGAATAGGCCGCCTTGTTCAGCGAACAAGAGCCTGCGGGTTCACACCAGTTTTTTCAATGGTCTCGGCATAGTCGAACAAAGCGATCACCGGGGCTGGTAATGGTCCTGGAGGGGTATTTTTTAGGACGGGATACGGGCGGTATCTCAACTTACCCTTCAGGTCGCAGACCTGAGCGACGGCCTCATTACCTTTTACTTTGGTGTAACACCAGTTACGTCTTTCTTTATGTACATAGAAGTATTCAGTCGTTTGCTTGTGAGCAGATTCAAATATGCCGGTTGTGCTACATCCGCCCAAAAAAAGCACTCCCAAAAGGAGTAACTGTAATCTATGCATTAACGAATACCCTGCGAAATGTGCAGTAATTAAAAAACTCACGAATAGATGAGATATGGTGATTTATACATAGTAAAAACTAACTAGTTAAAATATAATAAATACAGCAATTTTTCACTTGCGAATGCGTTGCCCCCAACCGAGATATACGGCTAAACGTCATATCATGTATGGCATCTAATATGCAGACTTCTCAATCATACGAGTATTATTGCTCCAACAGAGGATGCGAATGAACGGTGTCGTATGTGAGCTCAAGTTACCAGTTGGGAACATCTCGCTGGTGCCTCCTACGCCAATCATCCAGCTCATTCCGCTGTCATATACTCTCCAAATACACGGATGAATTAATTTCCGCATACCCTGCCAGTCAATGGCCTAGTGGTGGGTGTCACTGTCCTACGGTTGTACCGATATCAACAATTCTGCGTGGGATATTGAGGGCACAAAGCTTGAGCAAACCAGCAAAATCCTGAGCGCTATCTTTGACCTGACTTTAGGGCTTTACGGATGGGATCAATATCCTGAACTGCATTCCACCTTGGCAATCTCTCCCGGTTCTGCGAAGACTATTATAGCGTCTTTTCAAACACCTAATGAGGTTTTCCATGCTGCGCGGAATTGATCCTATCCTGTCCCCTAATCTTCTTCACGCTCTTCGGGCGATGGGCCACGGCGACACCATTGTCATAGCCGATGCCAACTTTCCCGGCGAAAGTACTGCCAAGCGTCTTATCCGTTTGGATGGAATTTCGGCAACAGATGTTCTGAAGGCCGTCTTGGAAGTACTTCCCGTCGAAGAAAAAGAGGATGCGCCCGCCAGCGTCATGCAAACGCCAGAGGATATGGAAGACGCCCCAGAAGTGATTTCCGCGTTTCAGGAGCTGCTCAACGAGCATACCGATACCCAAATCCGGCTCAATTACGTAAACCGGTCCCAGTTCTATGAAAATGCACGAAACGCTTACGCGGTGGTTCAGACTGGGGAAACCCGCCACTATGGCAATATCTGCCTGACGAAAGGCGTGTTGCCAGAACACTAATTTTGCACTCTTGCGGCGTGCAGTTGTTGTGCGTGGGGCAGTTTGTTGAAAATACGAGGAGATGGTGCGCCATCCCCTCGTTATTTTGCACTTGAGATCTTGCCGCACACCCAACAAGGCCATGAGCGGTCAACAATCGTACACCAAAAACGCCTGCACACATCGTCTCATTTGCGGTTCGCGTTACTGCACCTCTTCGCCAACATCCCACGTTTCAGCTTTGCGCAGGGTTGCGGAGAGGCGGCTGAGTTTTTCGTTCATGCTCAGGGGGTATTCCGGTAGGCCGACATGGCTGGCGGCGCCAAATTCGGGAGCGTCTTCGCGGAAGAGAATGCCAAGCACAGTAGGTTCACCGTCTTTGTCGCCAAGTTCAGCAAGCGCGAGGGCGAGGGAGTGGTTGGTTTCATCGTGGTCCAGAAGATCTATTTCAGTTAAACTACCCTCTTCCAGTGGAACGATTTCCAACCCAAACCCGCCGGGCATGACGCGTATGCCTTTGTCGCGTTTGACACCAAACACCATTGGCTTGCCGTGCTCCACCACCAGAGTATGGTCCGGGCTCAGCTTTTTGTCCTTCAGATCATCAAACGCACCATCGTTGAAGATGACGCAATTTTGCAGCACTTCCACAAATGCTGTTCCATCAAACGCGCGCGCCGCTTCCAAAACTGGCCCAAGCACCTTGGCCTGCGTATCAATGCTGCGGGCAATGAACTTCGCCCCTGCTCCAATAGCAAACCGGGCCGGATTAAGCGGCATTTCCACTGAACCACCGGGAGAACTTGGCGTGCGCACGCCTCGTTTGGAGGTTGGAGAGTACTGGCCTTTGGTCAGGCCGTAAATCTGGTTGTTGAACAGTATGATCTGCATATCTAGATTACGGCGTAGCGCATGGAGTAAATGATTGCCGCCGATGGAAAGGCCGTCACCATCGCCCGTAAACACCCAAACATCCAGATCCGGATTGGCAAGCTTTGCACCGGATGCGATGGCAGGCGCACGGCCATGGATGGTGTGAAAACCATAGGTCGCCATGTAATAGGGCAAACGCGAGGAACACCCGATACCGGAAATGCACAGGGTGTCTTCCAGCTTCGCGCCTGTATCTGCCAGCACTTTATGCAGGCTTTTCAAAACAGCGTAATCACCGCAACCCGGACACCAGCGGACATCAAGGGAGCTGGCGAAATCTTTTGGTTTCAGATCAGTCATGGTCACGCCCCCAACACATCTTCGATGATTTTTGCAATTTCACGTACAAGGAACGGACGCCCCTTGACGCAGGTGACGCTTTCAAACTTCAAGTCCATCTGACTGCGCAGGATCGTTGCAAGCTGACCGTTGTTCATCTCAGGAATAAGGATGCGGTCAAAACCGGAGAGCAGCTCCTCCAAGTTGAGTGGCAACGGCCAAAGATGGCGAAGGTGAATGTGGGAGACAGATTTACCGTCCAGCTCAGCACGTCTGGCAGCCACGCGGATCGGTCCCCAACTGGAGCCCCACCCCAGCAACGCCAGCTTGCCGGTGGTTTGACCGGATTCCACATGTTGTGGCGGAATGCTCTTGGCAATAGCTTCCAGCTTTTGCGCTCGGATCTGGGTCATCAACTGATGGTTTTCACCGTCATAGGAGATAGCACCACTACCGGCCTGCTTCTCTAACCCACCGATGCGGTGCATGAGGTCTGCGGTTCCCGGAACGGCCCACGGGCGTGCCATGGTTTCCGGATCATGGTCAAACGGCAGGAACCCGTTCGGGTCACTGGCTTTTTTAACGGGGAATGGCGCATAAGCCGGATCGCTGAAATCTGGTAGTTTCCACGGCGCACTGGCGTTGGCGATGTAACCATCCGAGAGCACCATCAATGGTGTCATGTGTTTGGTGGCAAGCTTTACAGCTTCCACACCCATATCAAAACACTCACCGGGATGTGCTGGCGCAATAACGGGTAGCGGAGCATCGCCATTGCGACCCCAAACGGCTTGGAATAAATCCGACTGCTCGGTCTTGGTTGGCAAACCTGTGGAAGGCCCGCCGCGCTGGACGTTGACAATAACCAGCGGCAGCTCTGTCATGATCGCCAGACCGATGGCTTCTGTCTTTAAGGCAATGCCGGGGCCGGATGATCCAGTCACCCCCAGATGCCCTGCATAGGAAGCCCCGATGGACGCACAGACGGCGGCAATTTCATCTTCTGCCTGAAACGAGATCGCGCCCAGTTCCTTCAGTTTCGCAATTGTGTGCAGCAAGGGAGACGCGGGCGTGATGGGATAGGAGCCGTAAAACAATTCAAGACCAGCAAGCGCTGCACCCGCATATAGGCCGTAGGCCATGCCCTCGTTGCCGTTGATAGAGCGGTACTCGCCCTCCATCAGCGGGGCTGGTTGAATGCGGTAACGCGAGACATCCGGCGGAAGGTCGCTTACCTCACCATAGAGGTGCCCTGCCTGTAGGGCGAGGACGTTCGCTTTTGCAAGCTCAGGCTTTTTGTGAAACTTCTGCTCGACCCATAGTTCAACGTCAGCGGTGGACCGTTCAAACAGCCACAGAACCAGACCAAGGGTCCACATGTTCTTGCAGCGTTTGGCATCCTTGGAGGAAAGTCCTGTTTCCTTCAGCGCCTTTTCCGTGCTGCTGGTGATCTCCAGCGGCAAAACGCGGAAGTTGGAAAGGGAACCGTCTTCCAGTGGGTTGCCGGCAAACCCGGCCTTGGAGATAGCCCGCTCGGTAAAGGCATCTACATCGATAATCAGCAGGCCGTTTTGTTTGACACCCTCAAGGTATTTGCGCAGGGCAGCTGGGTTCAGCGCCACAAGTGCATCTGTCTCATCGCCAAAGGTGTCAACTTCTGTGTGGCCAATATTGAGAGAATACGCCGAGACACCGTAAATAGTGCCGCTTGGTGCGCGGATATCGGCCGGGAAATCAGGAAAAGTTGCAATGTCATTGCCAAAGCGTGCCGCAGCTTCCGCAAGGCGTGTGCCGGTCATTTGAACGCCATCGCCAGAGTCTCCCGCAAAGCGGATGCGCACGTAATCCACCTCCGGCTGCTGGGAAACAGGGAGTTCGCGCGTTGACCTACCGTGTTCCAGTCCGTTTTGCATGTTCAGCTCCAAATCACTGGCTACAGCAGCGGGAATGGTCATGTTGTTCTTGTTCTTACAAACACCACCGCTCAGCTGAGCCAGAATACCCACTTCACTCTGATTTTTTGTAAACTGTTCTCCTATGATTGGAGTTGTGACCCAGTAACGCAGTCGCTGGGTAAGCTGTCCAACGAAGCAAGAAAGTATGTCTTATTTCCAGCTATTGAATATGGTGTATTTGACCATTCATGTGTATGAATACATATTGCATTAGGAATTATTTTTGAGGGCGTAAGGCTTCCAGTGGATATTATTATATTTTTGCTTATTGCCGTTCTATTGGCTGTTGGAATTGGCATGCGTAGCCTTCTTGTAGAGATTTCTCGCAAGCTAAATTTCCTGAATGATCAAGTTAAAGAGCTGCATAAAAGCATTGCTGACCTGCGTACTCAGGCCCCGAACCAAACCAGGCAACAACCAGAGGAAGCAGTGGTTGAAAACCCGCCTGTATCAGCAACGACCAGCGGTGTTGCAGAACAGGTTGAAGCCTCCAAAACGGCTCGAAATGCTGCTGCCTTAGCAAATACCCGCGCGGAAATCGTGCAGGCGGTGCTGTCCAAACGTGCCTCTGAAGCTTTGGAAGATGAAGGTGTTGCGACTGAGAGTGTTGCACCGTCCGTTGCTGATGCAAAACCTCAGCAAAGTGCTCCTCATTACTCGGCAAATCATCGGAGCCAAGGGGATCGAGCAGAAGCTTGGATGGGCAAGGTCTTCAGGGCGATGCTGGGGAACTTTAAAAAGAACTGGGTTGTCTGGCTTGGTGCGCTTTCACTCGGGTTTGGCGGCATTTTCTTTGTCCAGTACGGTATTGAAAACGGTGTCCTTTCCCCGACCATGCGGGTCAGCAGCTCGATCGGCTTCGGACTCCTTTTGATCTGCGGTGCCGAGTTTATCCGCCGCAAACAAGGTTCCCAACCGGTTGATCCGTTTGGCCCGCTTGTTGCTGCCGCCAGCGGTGGTCTGGCATCTTTGTTTGGCGCAACCATTGGCGCCTACTCGCTGTATGGGCTTATCGGGCCGACAACAACGTTTATTGGTTTGGCAATCGTCTCATGGCTCGCAATAGGTGGAGGGCTTCTTTACGGACCCGTTCTGGCGACCGTTGGTATTTTGGGCGCTTACTACTCGCCGCTTCTGGTGAGCAGTACAGAACCTTCTGCGATGTTATATCTGTATTTTGCGATGGTTCTGGCAACAAGCTTTGTTGTTGAACGGTTGCGAAAATGGATTTGGCTCTCCGCCTTGAGCGTCCTTTCCGTTTTTGTGTGGGTTTTTCTGCTCCAGTCCCAAATGCCGGAGCTGAACCTGACACCCGTTATGCTTGCGGCTATTCTTGTGCTTACGTTCACTATCCCTGCATTTGGAGTGCCGCCTAAATCCTCCTACTCTTGGTGGCCTCTGGATACGGAGTTCAAAAACTATCGGCAAACATACCCCGCGATCCTCAGCTACGCAGTTGCAACACTTGTTGTGCTGTTCGGCCTGTACTTCGCTCACCTGAATACAGAGTTGATAAAACCAATGGTGCTGGTGTTTGGGTGTCTTCTCGTCGGCCATGTATTCTTTTTATCCAAAGCTGAAACGCTGGACCTCATCGCACCGGCTCTCCTGTTCGGATTTGCGTTGACCTTCTCTGGACTCGTGGGTTCGCCATGGGGCATGGGAGCGGGGGACATGAGCTATTTCCTTGGCACCCTGACTGTTGTCGTTGCGGCTGTAACAGGGGGGAGCTTGCTGCGCGGGCGTGGTTCTGTTCGCTCAACCTATTGGCACTGGGCAGCTGTTGGCCTTCCCGGTATCGGCACACTCGTCTACTATGTGTTTGTGTCGCTCCAAGCGCCGGATCTTTATGGCAAAGCTGGATCGTTTGGCTATGTTGTTGCGCTGGGGTTGGCAACTTGCGTGGCCGTCTATTTCCGGCGGTTTTACAAAAAGTTCGAGATTGGTGTGGAAGCCAGCTCAGCGCTTGCGTTTTTGTTATTCTTACCTTTCGCCTATCTGTTCCTTGGAGAAATAGCGTTGCCCATCGTCTTGATGATGAGTGCAATTGCAGTTCTTGAAATCTCAGATATTTTTGCCCTTAAACACGCACGGAAAGCTTTTTATGTCTTCCTGAGTGCCGTCATTTTCTTCAGCACACAGCGCTATGTCAGAGAGCATGGCGAGGCCACTTATGGGGACCTTGCCCTCTTGTTCCTACCAGTTCTTTTGCTGTGCGCAGTTGGCTGGTGGCGTGGCAATAAGAGGGATAGTTCCAGTGAAGCCGTTGTTTTTGAAACGACGGCTTGGGCTGCATTGTCCTTGTTTGGATGTGCGTTGCTCAATGTGTTCTATCGCGACCAAGCCTATATACCGAACTACGTCACATTCGGGACTTACGCTTTGATCTTCGCCGTACAGGTAAGCGTGCAACTGAAGCGGATGAGTATTTCAAGTTCATTTGTAAAACTCCGGTCCAACCTGTTCTTGGTTTATTGGGGGCTTGCTCTTCTCAGTTGTGTCTTCATCATTGTGATGAACCCATTATCCGGTGCTTATGTGTTTGGCTATTTCCCGATTGATAGTCTCAGCATCGCGTACCTTTATCCAGCACTCGCCTTGCTTTTGGCGACAGAGCGGTTCTGGACACTTGATGCGAAGCTCCAGAACGTAACACGCGGCATCTCCGGACTAATGTTACTGTTGTTCGTTGGGTTGGAAATTCGGGCCTTCTGGCAAGGACCAGTGTTAACAAAGCCAGGTGTCTTGCTTGAGGAACTGTACAGTTACACCGTGGCTATGCTCATATTCTCGGTTGGCCTCATCAGCTTTGCATCCATCAAGCAACGTAAGCGGGTCGGACAACTCGGGCTTGCATTTATATGTGTGACCTGTCTCAAAGTGTTCTTCATCGACATGTCTGGTCTTTATGGCCTTGCTAGAGCCACATCCTTTATTGGCCTTGGGCTGACGCTGGTTGGCATTGCATGGGCGAACAAGAGATTCCTGTCGTTCGATTCAGACGACACTCCGATAGAAGACCAAAACCTCCAACCGGAGTGATGATTACATCAATACTGATCTGGGGAGAGGAGAGTATCCCCTCCCCGATTTGACCTAGGCAGAGACTGGCTCGGCTGCGCCTTGGAGGTGTGTGTTCATTACCTCTAGGAACGTGCTTAGATCTATATTGCCTCCGGTGAGGATGACACCAGCGCGTTTGCCTTGGTGGGCTTGTTTGTTCGCCATCAAGGCCGCCAGTGGAGCTGCACCTGCGCCTTCTGCCAAATTGTGTGTGTCGGTGTAGTAGGCCGCCATCGCTTCTGCGATTTGCGCCTCGCTCACTGTCACCACATCCTCAGCGCCCTTGAGAATAATCTCCAGTGGTTGCTGCTGCGGGTCACGGCAGGCCATGCCGTCTGCAAAGGTGTTCGCCGTTTCGGTCTGCACTGGTTTGCCAGCGGAAAATGACAGGGCGAATGCCGGCGCGTTTTGCGCTGTTACACCGATAATCTTGGTTTTCAGGCCCAGCAGATCACGGGTGGTGATCAAGCTGCAAATGCCAGATCCCATACCGATCGGGACGTAAACCACATCCAGATCGACAACCGCGCGGAACAGCTCCAACGCATAGGTTGAGACACCTTTGACAAGGTTTTCGTGAAAAGCTGGCACTGGATGATAGCCATGTTCTTCATGCAGTTTTTGAGCGACTTTGCGGCTTTCGTCAAAATCCTTCCCCGCGATGATCACCTTTGCCCCAAAAGCGCGCATGGCGGCGTTTTTCTCAAGAGAATTACCCTCGGGGACAACAATGTAGGCTGGGACACCATTGCGGGACGCACCAAGGGCAATGGACTGGCCATGATTGCCGCGTGTCGCTGTCACCAAACCGGTCGGCTTTGCGCCGGATTTAACCAATGAATCCACATAGATGAACCCGCCGCGGGCTTTGAAGGACCCTGTTGGCGTGTGGTTCTCGTGTTTAATGTAGACATCAACGCCCGTGCGCTCGGCAAGCAAAGGCCAGGCATAGGCTGGCGTTGGCGGCACAAACTGGCCAACAGTTTTGTGAGCGGCTTCAAGGTCTTCCAGCGAAAACAGGGGCATAGGGCATCCTTTAGCAGAGGAAAAATAGATAAACTTGCTTCAGTTTAAATCTGCAGCGCTGTGTTGGCTTTCAAAAAACTGACCTTATCAGTGTCCACGGCCTCGGTATAAAGGGTGCAGAGGGCAAATTGATTTTCTGGATTGAATGGAAGCTGGAAAGTATGCGGCTTGTCTTGTTTGAAAAGATGTATTTGGCGTATAGCTATCAGTAGGGCTGGCTAAGTCTTATGAGGCACTGCGGAATTGGATAAATGAGAGCATGAGCTCACTGGCGCATATCATTGGCAAATGGAACATTCAGCTGCTTCCCAGCAATGCCTATTGTGCTGCCTATACAGCAGAGCAGGCTTCCATTGGCTTTGCGTTTGAAAGCCAGCGCGGGGCCCATGCTTTTAACAGTGATCGACTGGTGGATTTCTGGACACGGCCCAACAGCCTGGCTTATGTTCCGCAGGGCTGTGCTGTTACATCTGAAAGTGCGTGTGGCGGTGAGTATCTGACCTTTGCAATACCTAACGGCTATTGCGCTGAGCTTTCAAATCAGCATCGTTTCAATCATGCGATCTCACCCAAAGCAATCACCAGTGCGTATGTGCTGCGTAAGACATTCCTCTCTGGTGAGGAGGTTGATCCGCTGGAGGTAGAAGCACAGTTGCTTGCGCTGCTGGACGTGGTTGAACAGGTTCAAGCGGGAAGCCACAGCACCTCGTCGGCTTTTGCGTCTATGACGGATGCACGGTTGAAGAAGATTGAAGAATTGGTTGAGGACGAACTGGCCTCTTCCCTCACGGTTGAAGATCTGGCGCGCTGTGTAAACCTGTCGGCTGGGTTCCTTAACCGCTCCTTCAAGGCAGCGACCGGCAAAACGCCTCACGATTTCATAATTGAGCGGAGACTTGCGCGCGCACGGAGATTGTTGCGTGCCCAACCGAACAATCTCAGCAGTGTTGCCTATGAATGTGGGTTTTCATCTCACGCGCATATGAGCTCAATTTTTAAAAACCGCCTTGGTCTAACGCCAAGCCAGTTTGGGTCGCCTTGAGTTCATTTCAGCGCAAAGTGCTGCTCTCAAACGGTGCTGCTTCCACCCGAAACATTAATCGTCTGCCCTGTTATTTTTGCTGAATTCGGCCCGGCCAGAAAGCAGATCGCCTCGGCAACTTCGTCAGGCATGATCTCACCCAGCTGAGCGTTTTTCTCGACTTTTGAAATGATATCAGACGCAAAAGGATCTTTCTTGAGCCTTTCGTAAAGTGAAGTTCCGTGCACAATACTTGGGCTAACACAATTGACCCGGATGCAGGACAGTTTTGCTTCTTCTGCCAATGTGCGGCAAAACATAACAATGCCTGCCGAACCAGCTCCGATGACGGTGCTGCCATATGTAGGATTAAACGCAACATCAGACGTTAAGCAGATAATTGAACCGCAGCGTTGTTTCGTCATAACGGGCATAACAGCGCGAACTGGGTGCAAAATGCTGGACATCAAAGCGGTGATTGATGGCATGAGATCTTGCATTTTGACTTCTTCCAGTGGTCTGGGGAGAGCTCCAATGCTCCCGGAACTGACAAGTATGTCTATCCGACCCATCGCGAGTTCGGCATGGGTAATTGCTGTTTCGGTCCGGTGAGGATCAGAGGCATCACACTGCACGAAATGCAAGTATGCGCCGGGGAATTCAGCAGCCAGTTTGCTCAAGGCATTTCGGCCCTTGGTCACATCACGGGCGCAAATGGTCAGTTTCTGGAGACCAGACTTTAGAAGCGTTTTTGCTGCGGCAAATCCAATGCCAGATGTTCCACCAACGATAACTGCTGAGGATTCATTCAATTTCCGCGCCACCCTGACCTCCAGTCATCAATGAAAAGGCTGTATCCTTAAACCCGCTGCCCCTGTTTCATGAGAGGTTGGAGGACAAGTTGAAAGCTTGCAGGGCATTGGGAAACTCTAAGGGCATATGTGGGCTCATAAGGTCTGCTCGCATTGATATCTGGAGTGGTGTTTTAATACAGATCCCGTGTGTTTTTGCTCAACAGTTGGTTAGAAATGCGATGAAACCGCAAACAAAGTAACCGGAGCGATAAGAGCAACGAGACATGTATATCCATTTGCGGATTGCTCTACGCAAATGCGTGCCAAAACCGGGAAGCGGGGCTATGCTTTCCGGTTATTCAGTATGTCTTTCTGGCGGTGCGAAAGGGGCAGATAATGAGCCCGCTGATGAGGACCAGCAGGCTCTGATGTTATTATTGAGCTGCAACTACAGTGAACTCAACCAGAATGTCTGGGCGTGCCATGCGGGCTTCTACACAAGCGCGTGCTGGCTTTTCGCCTTCTGCAACCCATGCATCCCAAACAGCATTCATTGCCGCAAAATCCTTCATATCACGCACATAAATGGTGGTGGAGAGGATCTTGTTGCGGTCACTACCAGCCTGTTCCAAAAGCGCATCAATCTTAGCAAGGCAGCGTTTGGTTTGCTCGGTCATGTCCCAGCTCGCATCATCAGCAGCCGTTTGCCCGCACAGGTAGATCGTGCCGTTGTGCTTTACGATTTTGCTCATGCGGTGGTTGGAGTCCATGCGTTCGATGGTCATGGGTTTTGTCTTCCTGTTTTTATTTGCAATGTTTGAACGTGTCAGAGAACTTTGCGGTCAAATCGATCGATGCGAAATGCGTTGAGATCCCAAGTGCTTTTGCCCGTTGTAATGAGCTGGGTCAACACATCACCGACGATTGGTCCAAGCTGAAACCCGTGTGCGGAAAAACCAAAGGCGTGATAGGCGTTTTTGGCATTCACCCCTGCCCCGATCACCGGAAGGTTGTCAGGCATATAAGCTTCTAGCCCCGCCCACATGCGGTTGATAACCGCCTCTTTCATAATCGGGAAAAACGTTTTGGTGGTTTCGGCTGCTGCAGCCAGTTTTGCGTAATCAAGCCGTGTTGTATTGGTCTCGCGGTCTGCAAATCCCTTTGCACCGCCGCCAATGAGCACTGTACCATTTTCAAATTGTTTGAAGGACAATTGCCGCGAAATTGCACCAACAACGGGACCTGCAAAGTGAGGCATACGAGCCGTGATCATCAACATCGGAGCGCTGTAGGACATCGGAGTGTTATCACCCATCATCACAGCAGTTTTGTCTGCCCATGCGCCAGAGCAGTTGACCAGAACGCCTGCATCATAGGTGCCTTTGTCGGTGCGAACCTGCCAGCCCTCACCGATCTGCCGAAGGCTTTGCACAGCTTCACCCTCGTGAAACTTTGCGCCAATCCGCTCCGCAGCACGGCGGTACGCACTGGTTGATTTATAGGGGATCGCGTAACCATCCAGTTCGGAAACAACACCGCCGACGCAGTCTTGCGCTACATGGGGCAGGCGCTCGCGCAGTTCCTGCTGGTTGAGCTGTACTTCATGATCGTAACCCAGCTCTGCAAGGCGGTTGATGCGAGTGCTGATCTTTCTCATGTCAGCATCATCACTGGCGATGTTGATCAGGCTGCGGCGACGGAATCCCGTATCACCACCCAGTTCCTCATCCAGCGTTTGCCACCGTGCCATCGCGACGCGTGAAAGCGAAATTTCGACTTCATCCCGGCCAAGCAAGCGCACCCCACCTGCATTTACACCCGATGCATGACGCCCAACGTAGTCCTTCTCCAGCACCAGCGGCTTAAGGCCGGCCTGTGCGAGATGGTAAGCGGTGGCGCTGCCATGAATGCCGCCACCGATAATGATCACGTCAAAGCTCATGAAGGCACCTCAGCTGATTTCATGGAAGGCTGAACCTGCTGGAAGTGGCTGAGTTCTTCCAAGCTCAACAGGCGCTGAGGCGAACGCAAACGATAATACCCGACCTCGGAGACCGGCTTCTTCTGCCAATCAGCCAGCAATTCACTGACCGTATGCCCGCATTGGCGGCCCTGACATGGCCCCATGCCACAACGGGTCAAGGCTTTGAGAGCATTGGGGTCCGTTGCCCCTTGCTCAAATCCGGCGCGGAGCTGGCCCATAGTTTGTTCTTCGCAGCGGCATACCAGTGTTGTCGATTGAGTTGGAATGCGGTTTTCCCGAGCTGGCGGGTAATAGGCATCGAGAAACTGGCGAAACTGTTTGAACGCCGCAATCGCCCGCAAATGCGGTGTGCTTTGTGCGCCCAAGTCTGCTTTGCTCACCTTGCCAAGATTACACAGCGCGTTTAATCCCGCGAGCTGGCCTGCATGTTGCGCAGCTTCCGCGCCTTGAATGCCAGCAGCATCACCAACAACGGCGATGTGTGGGATGGAGCTTTGGCCCCACTCATCCAAGGTGGGTGTCCAGCATAACTGTTGCTCGGACCAGTGATGTTCCATCCCCAATGCGCGGGTCATGTTGAGGTTAGGAATAACGCCCTGATGCAGGAAAACATGGTCTGCATTGACGGAGTGGGTTCTGCCGTGCTGCTTGAACTGCAATCCAACAGCTTTGCTTTCGCCAATGACGTTTAGATCGGAGGCCTGTTTGAAGACAGGAACACCAGCGCGCCGAATCTCATTAAGCAGCAGCAGGCCCTTCACGAGGTAAGCAGGCTTTTTTAGCGCTCCACCTACATGTTTAAAGGCCCGGCCAATCGATCCGGCTGGTGTTGTATCAACCACCGCATTTATCGTCACACCAAGGCGCAGGTATTGAGCCACGATGAGGTAAAGCAGTGGGCCGCATCCGGCAAAAATCGCGTTGTCTTTTACAAGTCCGTCAGATTTAAGCATCACCTGCGCGCTACCGGCGGTCATAACGCCGGGCAATTGCCATCCCTCAATCGGGAATGGTCGTTCCATTGCGCCGGGGCTAATGATGAGTTCACGGGCAACGAGGCGGCGGGTTTGATTGTTCACGGAATAGAGAACTTCACCATTTTCGCCAATGTGCCAAACATCTGCATTCTGGTGACGCTCGATATCAGCACTCAGGAACGCACGAACCAATTTCTCGCCATCCGTGTAATCTGAGCCGAGTATGGAAGGGTTCTCCAGCGGACTATCTGTCACGTTCCGGTAGATCTGACCACCGGGCGTCGCTTTGCGGTCCAGCACAATTACGGAGGCACCGCTTTGTGCTGCCTGCAAGGCTGCGGACATGCCAGCGGGGCCAGCTCCAATGATTGCAATATCAAAAACGTCACTCATGATCAGCTCTCTCTTTTTGACAAAGCGGAGCGATGGTCTGTTCCGTCAGCTTTTGGCTGCTCACGCTCATGCCGTCCACAACAGTGGTCAGGCAGGCTTGCTGGTTTGAAACACCATCAATCTTCACAAGACATTCAAAACAAACGCCCATTGCGCAATAGGCTGAGCGTTGCTCACCGGAAACAGCGGCAAGCCGTGTGTGTGTTTCGCCATGCAACGCCATAGCAGCCCAAAGGCTGGAGCCTTCTGCCACCTGAACGGTTTGACCGTTGAGTGTGAGCGAGACATTCCGAGTCTCTGATTTACGCAGTGAACGAAACATTGGAACCTGACCTGTATTGATTAGCTTCAAAACGGGGAAGACTGAGTTCTTACTCGAAGTATGAGTGGATCAGGCAGCTTGGTGACCGGAACCAGTGGGGGCCGGTTGGGGGTCAGTGCTGCCTGATCCCTATGAAGACCTAACGGTGTAAGTCTTTATTTCTCGATTTTGTCGAGAATGGACTGACCCCATTCTGCGCCAATGTCAGACAGAATTTGTGGCCAAACCTCTGTGCGTACTTTTTTCGCAGCAGCGGCCAGTTCATCATCGGAGAGAGGAACGATAGTTGCACCATAGCCAGCTAGTTTTTGTTCAAACGCACCCTGATCAGATTCCGCTTTAGACCAACGCTTTGCTTCAAATTCCTTCGCAGCTTCAATCAACGCAGCGCGGGAGCTGTCATCAAGATCGGCAAGGCTTTCGGAGTTGATGATCAGGTACCAGACTTCAAAGTGAGTGTTCACTGGGATGTAGGTTTTTGCAACATCACGGAAGGAAGCGTAATAGCCTTCTGCGCCGGAACCAACCACACCATCAACAACACCGGTCTGAACCGAGGTGAATGCTTCTGAGAATGGAATTGGCGAGCTGATGTAACCCAGTGCATCTGCTGTCAGCTGAAAGCTTTTGATGCCGGGAACACGAACTTTGATGCCTTTGCTTACGTTCGGATCACCTGGAGACACAGCCTCACGGTTGAGCGCGATACCGCCGAAGTAAACCGGGTAGGCTGCCAGCATGGTGATGTCCTGCTTGGCGTAAAGGCCCTTCATTGCATCATGAATAGCGCCGCCCGGACCGTAGATCTTTTGCGCCTGCGCCCAGTTTTCTGCAACGTATGGGAAAGCGCTGATCTGCATCTTGCGTTCAACAGCGGTAGCTGCTGGCTGCACTGCCATGTCGATAGCACCAACTGAAATACGTTCCTGAACGGTTGTGTAATCACCAAGAGCGCTTGCTGCGAAGATCTTAAGCTTCAGATTGCCTTCAGTTAAGGCTTCCAGCTGCTTGGAAAGGTCCTTCACTTCCAGATCAACAGTTGCCCCTTGTGGGCGAATGTGGCTGATCTTCAGCGTTTTAGCCTGCGCCATGGAAACTGCGCTCATACCACCGACAATGGTTGCAAGGGCGAGAGTGGTTTTTAATGCTATTAAAATCATAGTTCACCTCTGTGTTTTCTTTTCAATCGCAACTTAGGTTGCTGTTATTGGAGCTGCTCCCACAACCCACTTTCGGTTCTTATGTGCTGATGGGCTCAGTAACCAAAGTACCGCGGAATGAAGAGAGACAGATCCGACCAGAAGGAGGTGAGGAACACCACCGGCAGATACCCAAACAAGATGAGGACCATGGCTGGACGGATGACCTGAGTAACTGGCACCTTGCCGATGCGGGCACCCAGATAAAGGATAGAAGCGTAAGGTGGGGTCACACCGCCCATTGCGGTATTGACGCCCATAATTGCGGCAAACTGGATTGGGCTGATGCCAATTGCATCCATAAGAGGCAAAAGCAGCGGCGCAATCAGAATGATCGCAGTCACATCATTGACGACCATGCCAACGAGGAACAACAGGACGTTGATGAGGATCAGCAACATGACCTTGTTGTCTGTGATGGCGAAGATAGCTTCCACAAGTTCCTGAGGAACACTTTCCAGAACGAACATCTGAGAGAGGATCATGCTGAACAGGATCATCAGCATAATCGCGCCAACGGATGTTGCCGCTTCTTTACCTGCACCAAGGAAAGTTTTGATAGTCAGACCACGGTAGATAAAGAAACCAACAGGGATCGCGTAGATCACAGCCACAGCGGCCGCTTCTGTCGGGGTCATGATGCCGCCGTAAATGCCACCAAGAATGATGACCGGCATAAGCAGTGCTGGAGTTGCTCTGAACCCGCGAGAGCTGGCCTCTTTTACAAAGGCTTTGCCCTGCGGACGTTCTTCAAGCTTCAGGTCAAACTTCCGTGCAAGACGCAGGTTCACCACCGAGAAGCTGCACATGATCAGCAGACCGGGGCCAAGCGTTGCGAGGAAACAAGCCAGAATGGACGTGTCCGTGACCCAGCCATATACAATCATAGTCACGCTTGGCGGGATCAGCAGGCCAAGCAAGGATGCATTGGCGATGAGCGCTGTTGCATAGGCACGCGGGTAGCCTTGCTTTTCCATCTCTGGAATGAGCAGAGGACCAATCGCAGCAACACCTGTGAGGCCGGAACCGGAAATTGCGCCAATAAGGGCACAACTGATTGTTGCCACAACACCAAGACCACCACGCAGATGGCCGATGAAGATATTGACGAAATTGAGCAAACTGGCGGCGATGCCACTCACACTCATAATCGTCCCAGCAAGGACAAACAACGGAATAGCAAGCAGGACCGGGTTGCCGAGCTGGTAGAAGCCCCACAGCATGTTGCCCTTCATGACAACATCACCAACAAAGTACATGGTCATCAGACCTGCACCAAAGCAATACGGCAGGGGCACACCAAGCGTGAGTAGAATGACAAGAACGGCGACGGATAAAAGTGCAATCTCAACCATATCAGGCAGGCTCCTTTTTTGGGGATTCTGTGCTGCTAGTGATCGGTGCAGGGAAATCCCCGGTCAGGATCTGATTGAAATGTCTCCAAAGCTGGAAAGCGGTGAAAAGCATCATCAAGACAAGGCCAACAACGAGCGAGATATCAACGTAGAAAGTCGGAATGTAGAGCGTTGGGCTTTCTCTCCAGACCCGAATAGAATAGCGGGTAAAGTCCCACGCCCAGTAGGTAAGCCAGCAGCCAATTGCAAGACTCAGGGCCTCGCCAATCAAAGCCAGAATGGCAATCTGTCTAGGTGTTTTGAGAACGATTTCAAGCACGTTTGCACGGATATGGCTGTTCTCGCGAGACGCGTTCACGGCGCCAAGCATGTATAGCCAGAGTGTTGGAAAAAGCAGGCTCTCTTCCAGTCCCAGAACTGGAATTTCAAGCAGGTAGCGCGTAATCACCTGTACGAATTGGCCTAATGCAACAAGACATATCAGCCCCGTCAACAGCAGGCTCATAAAGCGATCCATCAGCAATCCTCCCTAAGTAGATGTCCGCGGCTTTCTGACGGGAAGATTTAGATTTTGACCTATAAAATCAAACTAATTTAATCTATGGGAGTATAGATATTATTTATAGTATGCAGAATAGCTACAAGATAACAGAGGACTAGATGAACCTTAGTTTTCGACAGTTGCAGGCATTTCGTGAAGTGATGCGCACTGGGTCCATCTCCGAGGCAGCACGTACCCTTGGCCGGACGCAACCTGCGATAAGTTCCCTTATCGCGAACCTTGAACAGGAACTTGGGATTGAACTGTTCCTGCGTCAGCGCGGAAAGCTGATCCGTAAGCCGGAAGCGCAGTTCTTTTTGGGTGAGGCAGAAGCTATTCTCGACCGCCTTGCGCGTTCCACTCGTACAATGCGGGAAATCGGATCGCTGAAACAAGGGCGCTTGAATGTGGCGTTTATGCCAGCCTCCTCACAGGTGCTCATCCCGCAATTGATCTCGGATTTTGTGCGCGACAAGCCCGAGGTGAAGGTCTCGTTGATGATGCGCGGCTCTCACATGATTGAGGAATGGGTCGCCTCTCAGCAGTATGATGTGGGACTGGCAGAAACTCCGCCGCACAATTCCGCTCTGACCACACATGATTTTCTGCTCAATTGCATCTGTGCTGTACGCAGCGATGATCCCCTCAGCCGCAAAGACGTGATAGAGGCCAAAGACCTGTCTGGCCGCCCCTTGGCAACCCTGCCAGAGATGCACCCGAACTGTGTTTCAACGCGCATGGCGTTTGACGAGCAAAAGGCCGTGTTTAACCAGCGTTTTGAACTGCGGAATTTTCTTCCGGCCTTGAAACTGGTGGAAGATGGGCTGTGTTATTGCATCTGTGATCCGATGACGGCAGACGGGTACCTCAACACAGCACGGGAGCAAAGCTCACTGGTGTTCCGCCCCTTCACACCAAAGGTGGTGCTGGCGATCTCAATTCTGCTGCCATCACAGCGGCCCGCGTCCGCACTTGCAAATGCATTTAGCGAAAAGCTTCTGACAGCGGTGAAAGAGATTGAGAAGAGGCAGTGGGGCGACTTCTTCTCGGGGGCGCAATAGCGGATCAGCTCGGCTCACCCGCTATCACATAGATTTAGCTAAGCGCCACTGAACCCTGAAGGTCCTTGATATGGGCTTCAAGCATTGCGATCTTCTGGTCTTTCTCATCCAATGCGGACTTCACCCATTCTACATCGATGCGAGCAGGAATGTGTTGTGGGCAATTGGCATCCCATGCATCAATGGTGAAGATGATCGCCTGTTCTGGTGCAGCTCTATAGGGTTGGTCGTACTGCATCAATTGCGCAACCAGTTCAGGATTATCCTCGATAACCTCAGCAGTTCCCCAAATCTTGATCCGTGTCTTCTGCACGTAATCAATGAGGAAGATGAAGGCCTTTGAGTTATCTAAGAGATTGCCTTGACTGATGTACTGCCGGTTGCCGCGAAAATCGGCAAATCCGAGCCGGCGATTGTCCAGCACCTTCAGGAAACCCGCAGGCCCGCCGCGATGCTGAATATAAGGCTGACCATCTGCATTGACAGTCGACAGGAAGAAACTGCGCTGATTTGCAATATACCCAGCAAGGTCCTCAGTTACTTCTGTTTTCCAACCCCCGCCCTCTTCCATGCTGGCGTACCCACGACGGGACCCCTTGCGGCTTTGGATAGCTTTCACGGTTGGGGTAAAGCCAATGTCACTGGAATACATCTTACCAACTCCTGCTGTTAGAGACCCAGATCACTCAGGCTGGCATGATCATCCGGGCGACGCCCCAGCGGCCAATGGAATTTGCGGTGCTCTGCCTTGATTGGATGTTCGTTGATGCTGGCAATGCGAAGCTGCATCAGCCCATCCTCGGCAAATTCCCAGTTTTCATTGCCATAGGCTCTGAACCACTGTCCGGAGTCGTCATGATACTCATAGGTAAAGCGAACTGCGATCCGGTTCCCTTCAAAAGTCCAAAGTTCCTTGATTAGGCGGTAATCAAGCTCTCGGGTCCATTTACGAATGAGCAATTGCTCAATCTCAGGGCGGCCAGTTACAAATTCAGCTCTGTTCCGCCACTTGCAGTCTGGCGTGTAGGCCAAAGCTACCTTTTGCGGATCCCGAGAGTTCCACCCATCTTCCGCAGCACGGATCTTGGCGATGGCTGTTTCTCGCGTAAACGGAGGCACTGGTGGTCTGGTCATGACGATCTCCGGCAGGGTGGCAGGTGGATTGGGCTCCTCCTGCCTGTGGTGTTAGGCTAGTTCTTTAACAGCGGGGAAATCAACTTCTGTTCCCAGAACTTCATTCATGTAATTGGTCAAGGTGTTGAGCGCGACATGGCCAACAATTTCGACAACTTCCGCATCGGTGTAACCCGCATCGCGGACGGCTTGCACAGCAGCGTCTGAAACCTGACCACGGTGCTTCACTATCTCGACGGCAAACTCAACAGCAATTGCTGCTTTTGCGTCTTGGGAGCTGCCTCTGCGGTTGGTTGCAATTTCCTCAGCGCTTAGCTTTGCCAGATTGGTGGCAAGGTATGTGTGAGCCGCGAGGCAGTAGTTACACCCGTTTTGCTCACCAACAGCCAGTGCAATACGCTCACGCGTTGCAGCTGGTAGAGAGCCTTTGCCCAGAGCGCCGTTCAAACCCAAGTATCCTTCAAGGGCCTGTGGGCTGTTGGCAACGATGCGGAACAGGTTAGGCACAGACCCAAGCTGGGAGTTTACAGCCTGAAGGGAAACCTGCGAGCCCTGTGGTGCAGCATCAATGGAGGATGGGGTAGGAATGCGTGACATGGAGTATCTCCTTATTATTGAATTCCGATGATGCACCTTATGTAATCCGTGTTTGAGCAAAAATAATTAGGCCATAATGCAATTCACTATTACGGTGAGTGCAATAAATGAGCATTATGACGGGATTGAAATGGATAAACTTGAAACAATGCACGTGTTTGCGGAGGTCGCAGAACGAGAAAGCTTTGTGGAAGCCAGCAAGAAGTTGGGCCTGTCCGCTCCTGCCGTTACCCGCTCCGTTGCACGACTGGAACAAACCCTTGGTACGCGTTTGTTCAACAGAACCACGCGGCACGTCCGCCTGACTGAAGCTGGCCGGCATTACCTGTGTGATGTGAAGGGTATTCTGGAAAGCATTGAACACGCTGAAGCAGCCGTCACAGGTAGCTTTGCCAAGCCAATCGGCGAGCTTTCTATCACTGCGCCTATTTTGTTCGGGCAGAAATACATCATTCCACTGCTCACAGATTATCTGGAGCTGTATCCGGAGGTGACCGTGAATGCCGTGTTTTATGATCGCATCGTCAATTTGGTGGAAGACAATCTGGATGTCGCCATCCGGCTGGGTCATCTGCAAGATTCCGGTTTATATGCGACCCGAGTGGGTAGCATTCGGCGTGTGGTTTGTGCCTCTCCTCACTATTTTGCAAAGCATGGTTTGCCGACAAAACCCTCGGATCTTACCGAGCATAAGATCATTCATCCAACTGCGGTTGAGGCAACCAACCAATGGAAATTTTCAGGAGAGAAGCCGGAGACCGTCAAAATCAACGCTCATTTACGGTGCAACCATAACTGCGCGGCTATTCAGGCAGCCATTGGCGGCGCTGGTATCACGCGCTTGCTCTCCTATCAGGTCGGCAAGGATGTGGAGACTGGCGCTCTTCAAATCGCACTGGAAGATTACGAGCCAACTCCGCTACCCGTTCATATAGTGCATATGGAAGGGCGGGGCGCCAGCGCAAAGGTGCGTTCGTTTATTGACTTTGCTGCAAAGCGACTGCGCGAAAACCCGTTTCTTGGAGATTGAGGTTTTGCATATTAACCCGCCCGACCATAGTATTTTCAAAGCCGGGCGCGTTGTTTTTAGTATGCGTTGTCCAGCTCACCAGCCTGATTGAAGTTTGGGGAGCGCTTTTCCAGGAACGCAGCCATCCCTTCCTTTTGAGCGTCTGAGCCGAACAGGGCATGGTACATCTGGCGTTCAAACCTTATGCCATTTTCCAAGCTGTTTTCATCTGCTGCATTCACACAAGCACGGGCCATCATGGTGATGTCCTTGGCATAGCCTGCAATGATCTGCGCGGTTTCCATGGCAACAGTCTGGAGTTCATCGGCAGGGACAAGGCGGCTGATGAGACCCATGTCATAGGCTTCCTGCGCTTTGATCATGCGGCCTGTCAGGATAAGGTCCATAGCACGCGCTTTGCCAACAAGTTTGGTGAGCCTTTGAGAACCACCAATCCCCGGAATACACCCGATTTTGACTTCAGGTTGACCGAACTTGGCCGTATCTGCCGCAAGCAGAATATCGCAGATCATGGCCACCTCACACCCGCCGCCAAGGGCATAGCCGGAAACAGCCGCGATCTTAGGAATGCGCAGGGCTGCAAAGCGATCCCACCCCGCGAAGAAGTTGCTGGCATACATGCTGGCGTAATCTTGCTGGTTCAGTTCTGCAATGTCAGCACCAGCGGCAAAGGCCCGTTCATTCCCCGTCAGAATAAGGCACCCGATAGCTGGGTCTGCATCATACTTGGTTGCCGCCTCCAGCACCTCCTCCAACACTTGTGAGTTAAGGGCGTTCAGCGCTTTGGGACGGTTGAAACGAATTGTTGCAACACGGCCTTCGACAGAGGTTTCAATGGTTTCATACATAATCAGCTATCCCAAATTGCGCCGTAGGCCGGAATGCCGAGGCTTTCCATGTCGTGAACGAGCTTGCGTGTCAGTTTCTGGTTGGAAATAATAATGACGGCCTCTGCTCCACTGTCCCGAACAGCTTTCAGCGTCAACACTGCCAGATCAGGTTTGCCAAGCGCATCCGTATCCCAAATCACCGGATTGTCTGTATTGGCTTCAATCTCATCAACGAACGCGTCGCCATAGGTTTTGCGTGGATTACGCGTGGACCAGATCAGCTTGTTTGGCACGTCTCCCGCCAGCAAATGCGGCAGGATCGGACCGATACCAGAGCCCGTCCCCACGTAGACGACCTTTTTGAACAGAACCTCAATGCGTGCCACACCAGAAGTCGTGATGCCTTTGACCCAAACATGGCTTGGCGGGTTTGCGATAAACTCACTGGTCCAATCCCCTGCCCGGCTAATGGCAAGGCGGTAGCCTGGATCATGAGGCGAGGGAATGTTTGCAAACGCGTGGTACTCCCCAAACGGGGTGTGGCTGAGTGAGTTGGAGCTGCCGGGAAATGGCGTATCGCCGTAATTAAAGCGGGCAATAACCGCATGGTCAGACGGCTTTTCGATATCCACTTTCACGCGCTTCAAGGTCAACCACGGGGAAAGGATGGACAGTGTGATCAGGCACAACATCCAGAACGCAGGCGTTTCCAGCAAAACACCGCCGGTATCCTGCGTGATGGAGAGGGTTTGCGCCCAGAATAAGCCCAGCACGGACCAACCAACGAAGCGATGGATCTTCTCAAACGCATTGTGAAAACGAGCCCGGAACTTGCCTTGTGCCGTGACAATCAACACCACCAGCAGAGCAACCATGGCCCCGCTTAGGCCAAGCGTTTGGTTTGACGGCAAAGCAGCTCCCTCAACCCGATTCATGACCATGGCAAACAGCAGGAACGCAAACCAGAGTGTGCCAAAAACTGTGCTGCTTGAGTGCAGGCCGCCAAAATGGAACACCTTACCGGCCCCCCACCGCATCCACAGCGGCCAGCTGGTTGGAATGCGTGTCGCCAGCCAGAACAGCACATTCACCACACGTTGTTGGCGGATTAAAATACCCAGAGACAGGTTGATCAGCGCCAGATCTGCGATGGCATTGAGCGCAAAGCCAGTCTCTCCAAACCAGCGCCCATCTTGCAATCCCATCACAAACACGGCGATGTTGGCGGCTGCAATAAAAAACACGAGACGGTTGTATTCCATCAAGGATGGATGGCGCGTGACACGACGCCAGTTCATGGCGCGAGGCTGCGCAGCCGTTGCTTCAATTGTCATTAGTTTAACTCCACGCCCTGCGTATCAATATGGTCCTGTGCCAGTTGTAAAAGCACGCGTTTGTCCAGCTTGCCGCGCGGGGTGCGGGGCAACTCATCCATGGCAACGATGAGGGTTGGACTGCAATAATAAGGAAGCTTGTCTTTGACCGACTGAGCCGCCGTTTTGGTACAAACCGTGGCGGGGCTGACGAAGGCCACCAGATTGCGATTGTCGAACTTGAGTGTAACCGCCTGATCGCATTCATCAGTTGCTTCCAGCGTGTTGGAAACGCCGTCCAGCTCCACCCGAAAGCCGCGGATTTTGACAAGGTCATCAACGCGGCCAAAGTGTTCCAGCTCACCTGTCTCGGTCCACCGGCCCAGATCTTTGGTGCGGAACACCATATGGCCCGGACGGAATGGATCTGACCGGTAGCGGTCTGCGGTCAGGCCTTTGTTGGCCAGATAACCAGCGGTGACACACTCCCCCCCAGCCCACATTTCCCCCTTCTTGCCAATTGGCACAGGGCGGAGGTTCTCATCCAGCACATAAACAGTGTTGTTTGGTGTTGGTCGTCCAATGGAAAGTACTTCTTTTCCCGGAAAGTGAGGCTCAGCTGTATTGATGATGGTGGTTTCAGTCGGGCCGCAGGAATTGTAAAAACGGCAAAAGCTGCCCCACGTATCCGCGAGTGGGCGCGGACAGGGTTCACCTGCAACCGCTGCTGTTTGAATCTGTCGGCACCGATCCTGATCAAGCGAATTCAAGATGGATGGCGTTGCGATCAACACATCCACCTGTTCCGCAGTTTCCTGAATGCTCTTGCCGCGAATAACCAAAGTCGCGCCATTGGAAAGCGCGCCTAATGTTTCCCAAGCAGCCATATCAAATGCAATGGAAAGGATTTGACCCACCCGTACCCCCGGACGCATACCAAGATCCCCCGGAGAGGTCTGCAAGATGTTGCAAAGGTTTTTGTGCGTGACCTGCACACCATTGGGCACACCCGTCGTGCCGGAGGTAAACAGGATCATGCAGAGATCCTCTGGCCGCGCCTGATAGCGATCTCCGGTTGGCGTTTTACCGCCAGTTGTTACATCCGCAATCACGTCATCTATCGCGATCAATCTCTGGTCTTCAGTTGCCGGAATCTGATCGGCGAGACTGCTTAACGTGAGTATGACTTTGGCACCGGTAACACTGGCAATGTGCCGAAGCGTTTTAGCAGGCGCTACGCCGACGTGTTGCGGTACATAGGCTGCCCCAACGCGCAGGCTGGCGACAATACCCACCAACATTGGAATGGAGCGGTGCAAGTAAAGGCAAACGGCATCGCCGCGCTGCACGCCATATTCAACCAGAACGCAAGCCAATCGGTTGGCAGCTGCATCCAGCTCGCCATAAGTGAGCGTTTGGTTTTGGCACTCCGCAGCGATCGCATCCGGTTGCTGGGCAGCATGGTGGTTTATGGCGGATATGATCGTCGGAAACCGTGGTGTAATTTCTGGCCCCCAGCCAAAATCCAGAAACCGTTCCTGATCAATGTCACTCAATACCGACAAGGCCGGGTTGCGTGGTGCCCTAGTTTGCACCTTTGGCATGGCCGGAAACACTGGCCGAATGTCTCTCAAATAATCTGCAGCAATATCCCACATGGCGAATCCTCTCCCTCTGAAAGTTCTCGTCTTCTTGGTAATGGGAAAATTTCCCATTATGGGATAACAAATCATCAACTACCGGTAACGAAATCGTAGGATGAAAAGTTTTGGTGTAATGGTTACAGAATCAGACAGCACAGGAAACCCAAATGAGTCCCGAGCAAACTGACCCTTTTGAGACTGCCCTCACAGCGCTTCTTGCACCGCTTGCAAAAGCAATGGTGGCGCGTGGCGTCACAATTGGGCCTGCGACGGAGGCTTTGAAGCGCGCCCTTTTGCAGGCAACACTGGATGAAAGCGGACCGAAGACATCCGACAGCCGCGTGAGCCTGAAGACGGGCCTGCATCGTAAGGATGTCAAACGCTTACGGAGCGAAACAGAGCCATCTACAGCTCGAAAATCAGTTAACGCGGCGGCGCTGGCAATTAGTTATTGGGCAACAGCTCCAGAGTTCCAAAGCGAGAATGGTGTCCCCCGAGATTTAACAAGGCACAGCACCCAGAGCACTCCCGGATTTGATGATCTCATCCGCTTGACACGTGCCGATATGGCCCCCGGAACAGTGCTTGAGGCCTTGGTTGAACAGGGTGTGGTAAAGGAATTGCAAGACGGACAGTATCGATTATTGATGCATGCGTTGCTGCCAGCACCGGGAAGTGCAGAACAAGTGGCAGCTTATCAAGCGACACTTTCTACACATATGGCGGCAGCTACCCACAATTTAATTGCAACTCAAGGTACTTCCCTCAATTTTGATCGAATTCTTCGCTACTCCCATTTGTCAGAAGAATCAGTTGAGGAACTGAACAGGTTGACGCAAGAGAAAGCACAGATGCTTTTGGAAGACGTCAACGCTCAGGCACGGGAGATGCAGATGAACGATGCGGAGAAAAAAGCCGCGACTGGCCGGTTCGCCTTTGGCGCTTATGTCCTGCCAATAAAACCAAAAGCTGACGAGGCCGCCTCATGACAGCCCGAAGGCATTTATTATCTGCTCTTATTGCATCGACCCTTATGATTGCCCCTGCTTTTGCGAGTGAAAAGGACGAACGCGAAGGTGGTATCCTGGGAACAGGCATTGTCGGAACCATTACCCGCCTTGGCAGTATCATCGTCAATGATCAGCGCATCACCTTCCCGCCTGATCTGCCGGTGAAGAATGCACTCGCCCCTCTTATCGCATCGCAATTGGTGCCCGGTGATACGGTGGCTGTGATTGCTGATTTATCCGGACTAAACTGGACGGCACAAAGCATTCGCCGGATTTTGCCGATTATCGGTCCGGTTACAGACATTATAACCAGTCAATCGGGTCGGACCCTCAGCATCATGGGAACACAGGTTCTCGCCGGTCCCACACTTGCCTCAACGGTTAACGAAGGCGACTGGGTTGCTATCAGTGGCCTGTGGCAGGATGAGCTGGTCATCGCGACCCGTGTAGAGGTGGTCCCACCAAGGAAATCGGCAACAATCATCGGCAGCAACCTGTCTGTGGGGGCCAGCAATCTTCTTCAGATCGGCAGCACCTTGATTACGGGGATTGTTCCAACCCACATCAGGCCGGGGGATGTTGTGCGCGTCACCGGCGTTCCAGAGGCAGGCAGCATTCGGGCAACCTTGCTGGAAGCAGGCATCTTTGATGGCAAAGTGGGGCTTGTACAAGCGGAAGGCTATCTCTCCCCGCCGAGTTCAACAGGGCTTTACACACTGCTGGGGACTGGCATGATCGCCTACACTGATCAGCCAGACATGATCGACAAAACAGCCAAGGCGCTGGTGTGTGGCTATGATGATAAGTTAGGCGGCACGTCAACAAGTGCTGCAGATCCTGAGCTTCTCAGCAAGCTGAACTGCCAATAATTCGAGTGTTTTGCGCTCTGTACACTCCTTACAGAGCGCAAAACAAGCATTCAATATCCTAAACGCTCACGCCTTGTTTTGCGTAGCTGACAATTTCAAATTCAATTGCATCGTCATCATAAAAATAGAAACGACGACCCGGCTCGTAATCGGCGTGATTGATGGTCTTGTATCCACCGGCAAGAATTCGTTTTTCAACCGCGTCAAGATCATCAACAACAATTGCGATATGGTTCAGTCCGCCTTTGAAACTACCGCTGTCGGCTTTCTGGTCTTCAGGTGCCCCTGCTGAGTACACCGCCAGATAACTGGTGTCATTGCCCACATGAACGGTTGTGCCGCCATTCTTGGCAGGGCCTTTCCAGCGGATGCGCCAGCCAAACCAATTCACCAGCCTGTTTGCAGTTGCGTCAGGGTCAGAAACTGTCACGTTTACGTGCTCCAGAAATGCGCTCGTCATCGGTGTATCCTTTTGTGTTTGACAACTGATAACACCCTGTCTAATCCTTCAAGTTAAGTTGAAGTCAAGGACAATTTTCCAAATGAAACCAGCGCTGAAGAAAACTGATCTCCTGTCCATTGGTGAACTGGCAGAGCGAACTGGCATTTCAACTTCTGCGATACGGTTCTATGAGGAAAAAGAGCTGGTTATGCCGGCTCGTAATAATGGCGGGCAACGTCGCTTTATGCGGGCCGACATTCGCCGGATTTCGTTTATTCTGGTGGCACAGGAATTTGGCTTCACCATTGCCGAGATTGGCGTGCAACTGAAACGGTTGCCAGAAGGACGCGCCCCCAACAAAGCGGACTGGACCAAACTCAGCACCCACTTCAAGATACATCTGGACGCACGCATCGCCAAGATGAATGCCCTACGAGAACGTCTTGAGGGGTGCATGGGGTGCGGGTG
Source organism: Pseudovibrio sp. Tun.PSC04-5.I4 (assembly GCF_900104145.1). Lineage (NCBI taxonomy): Bacteria > Pseudomonadati > Pseudomonadota > Alphaproteobacteria > Hyphomicrobiales > Stappiaceae > Pseudovibrio > Pseudovibrio sp. Tun.PSC04-5.I4. The sequence goes on from NZ_FNLB01000001.1 coordinate 678,162, forward strand.
CCTCTCGTTGAACAAATGCCAACTTTATAATGCCGGTGATGCTGCCGCCAGCTATGGCCGCGGGCCGCGCTATGTAATGGGAGATGATCCTATCCAAACTCTGGATGAGTAGACCACAGCTGTTTGAGCCTTCATTGTGAATGATGCGTGTTCCGGAAGTCGAATTTCTGCTGCCTTGGACCAACTTGATCTCAATATATAAAAATACATTTTTCCTTGACCTCAACTTAACTTGAGGAATTACAAGACGAGTGATCACTGGGTATTAGCGGAACTTACACACCATTTTGCTCAGTTAAAACAACAGGTAAAAGTAACGGAGCTCAAAATGGCTAAACAAATACCTGCTTATCTCGTCGCAAGTTCATTCATGGCAGAAGGTCATGGATCTCTCGATCCGTACGGCAATGCAATTCACCCACTGATGGAAAAATACGGCGGAGAGTTGCTCGTCGGGGGTGATCCAAAACAATTTATGGATATGTATGAGGGGGAATGGAAAGAAGGTGCTCGGTTCACGCTTTTCCGGTTTCCATCCATGGACGCTCTGCAATCCTTTTGGAACTCTGAGGACTACCAGAAGGTCAAACATCTACGCACAGATGTAATTCCACCAAACTTCACCTTCGGCGTCGAAGGATTTGATATGGAAGCTTGGGAAAAAGAACACAGTAACGCCTAATGGATGTTTCGAGCATGAGAGACATGAGGAATCTCATGGTCTCTTAGCTTGGCAAAAAAAACAACCCTGCCAGATTATGGCAGGGTTGTAAGTAATCCGTGCTGGTTTGCTTAGGCCTTGTCGACGAACAGCAATTTAGAAACGTGCTCAGCAGACAGGCTGTTGATCTCGGAAAGCTCCAGCTCTTCCTGATCCCTCACGAAGGAGTAAAACGCAATACGGATACTTGCCAGCGTTCCTTCGAGTCGAGCTTCTTCCATGCGTGTCGCGAGGATATTTCCAAGCGATAAGCCGTGACCACGGCCGCCACTCATTGGGAAGACGTGGAGATCTTCCTCGTTTTTCCGCAAATCTTTAGCTTCGCGCAGAATTTTACGCTGGAGGCTCGTAAGCTCGCGGGTAAATACCTTTGTGCGTGCGTTGGTCAGCTCTAAAACACCCGCTTCCAAATCAATGGAAGACCATTCCAGTTTCATGACCTCTGATTTACGCAAACCAGTCGCCATAAGGAACTCAAGTGCCAGTGTTGCAGACAGACTGTCCCTGCGGTTGTACTTGGATTTCTCCAGCATTTTCCAGACTTGCTTGTACTGCAACTCACTGAGTGTAGGGTTTTTGACCCGAACCTCTGGTGGGCGTTCAAGCATCTCTGGCAGTTCCAGCCAGTAAAATGCACCGGAGACCAAATTCTCAACACAGGCTGCAAGCGGAGCACTGAGCTCTTTCTTCGCTTTTGCAAACAGGTTTTCAGAATGTTCGAGCGTCCACCCTTCAACCGTAATATTCGCAATATCAGCTTTAACGAACTCAAGAGCGGTCTTCATCAATGCGATCGTCTTGGGCTTCAAAATGCGGTAGGTCGATGCATCGGTTTCACGCACGTCAATATATTCTACGAGAATCTGTGCGAGAGGAAAGTTCTTGATTTCGTCTTGGGAGGTCATTGTGTTCCAGTTGCCTTAGGCTTTTATCTTGCCGCCTTATAGGTCACTTCAGACTAATGTAAAACCAAAACTCAATAAATGACGCGAACGATTGCATTTGGTGGCCGGAAAGGGCGCTGAAGACTTAAAAAAGCCCTCGCAAACAGCAAGGGCTTTTTTGAATTTATAGGATGCTAGCTCTTGGAGGCTTTAACAGTCTTAGAAGGGGCAACTGGTTTACACCGCTTCTCGGTCGCAGCTGCTTTCAGGGCGTCATATTCCCCTTTCAAGCGTCCCAGCTCTTCCTTGTTGTCCTCTGTCGCAGCCAGCAGGAACAAGCTCGGCCAAAACACCAGCAGGCCAACACCCATGATGACAGCATCTGCTGTTGCTGCACTTTTCTGGTCGCCGGAGACTTCCTGAACACGAGCGCCAACAGCCAACAATTCCTCATTGAGCTCACTACATGTAAAAGAACTGTACTTGTTTGCTGAGACATAACTTGGCTTAATGCTGCTTGGTGAGGACGCACAACCAGCTGCACTGACAAGCAAACAACCGGAGATCGCAAGGCTCATAAATTTCCGCAAAATCAAAACAACACCCACACTTTTGAAACTAATAACTCAATCCAGGGTTGTTTTGCCTGAGTCCTGCACATGTTGTCCAGCCGAAACTAGTAGAATAACCGAATTACCCGCGTATTTTCCCGTAAGAAGTATTGTACTCGGATTCCCGGCACACCATATAGTTCCGTTCGCTTCAGGCACGTTCGCCTCTTAGAAACGCAGCGCGGCGTTGAATTGAAGCAGGCTTCTGTCATTATCTCCAAGATTTTCGTAGGACGCTTTAAGCTTCAAAAATCCTTGGTTCGCTGCAAAGCTCTGAGCAAAGGATAGCTCTGCACCTCCTCCGCATTGCGTAGAGATACGTGCAGATTGAATGCGCTCACAGGCGAAGCGAGGAGACGCTGTGATATTCAAGGCTTCACCTGGAATAAAAGAAGGAACCAGAGAAAACGCAAGCGTTGGTTGCAGTTGAAGACGGGTCAAATCTACAGCTTCAAACTTCAGTTTGTTGTTTTGCTCTTCCCCATCAATGTCATAGGCAACGGTCTCGCCTGTTCCATGTGCATGGGATAGCTGAGCATTCGGAGAGAAAACAGCCCATCCGAAATCATAGGAACCTTCAATCACAGCACCTGCTTGGAATACTGCTCTGGAATAGTCGTAGGAGTAAGAATTTTCATCCCTTGAAAGGTCTGCAAGGGTTTGATTTAAACCAGCGATCACATAGGCCGCTGCAACACATTCGATGAAAGGTCCAATGTGCTGTAGACGCCAACTTCTCCGCCAAATGCTTTCGCACTGCCTTGGAAAACCCCATCGTTATCTGTGATAGCTGCATCCAGACCGACATAGAATCCGAATGTAGAGTTGGAAGTGAATTCAACATCTGCACCAAATTGAGCGTTGAACTCTCCTGAAACGCCCAAACCGCTTTCATTCAAAAGAGTGACAGACCCCGAAGTCCAGAATCCAAGTTCATCATGAGAACGCTGAAGTGCGCTCAGAACAACACGGTTTGAGTTGCGCATTTTTTGCCGAAGCGACCGCTCTGTCTCCAACTGTGCATTCCGCTGCAGCGCTTTGAGAGTATCCGATAAGGTCACTTCTCCCAAGAACAACACAAGGTGCAGCGTAGATTCCTTCTGAATATTGTAGTCGGAGAGTGTTCGTCCACCCTCAAGCTGCTTGCCCGCAAAAATCAGTCGTTGCTGGTCAGGTGGAATACCCTCTTTGTCCTGAATTTTAGCTTTGACATTGTCGATGGTATCGGAAGCCTCTACCTTCAGCGTGATCGTCTTACCCGTTAATGTCTTGACGAAGATCTGCATGGCAGACGCATCAGCTATTGTGCCCAACAAACAAAATGCCATTGATAAAATCAAAATACGCAAGTGAGGGAGATGCATAATAAATATCTTTTATTGATTCAAGTTGAACAATTCTACACATATAAATTTAGAATATCTGATCCTTATCAAAAAATAGATGCGGAAATCAACTTTGGGATATTTCATGAATTCCTGTAATATCCTCGTATATATTGCTCCAATATTTATCAAAGATCTTGAAGAAACAGAGCGGCATACCTTCCAAAAGTGCGTGGGCAAAGGGTCTAGGAAAGTAAGGCAACAACCTTTACCTAATAAAGAAAGGTCCAACCCTCCGCGGCTGGATCTTTTATGACGAGGAATCTGTTGGTATCATCGTTGGACCGCATAATTTAACAGATCAACGCAAAATCTACCACTTCCTTGCAATTCAACGCACATAGCAACGCAGATGGATGATAGTTGGCTGCTCTAAAACTGGTGTGAGGTTTTCGACTTGTGCCCCTATATCCGTTGGAATCACAAGACGAACAGAAGTCATAATCCCTCCAAGGTTAGGGGTTTTTCCGGATTCTGGAACCACAATTGCGGTCACCGCCTCGCCAAACTCAGGGCAGACATAAATCCGCCCTGAGTTATCAACGGCTACGCAGCTTCTTGTACAGCATACTGGTTTTCCCAGAAAGCACACCAGCGATCACAGAACGCAAAAGCGAGTTCGTGCGCACGGGCATGGTCTTCTGGCATCATGAACTGAGACAGAATAACAAGGATATCATTCTGATGCTCATCGTCTTCAGCGTCGGTCTCATCATCTGAGCTACTTCCGTGAGCATTGTAGTATCCCGCATCGACGGAGACACCGACTGCACGAGCAGCCTCGCGCATTGGTGGGCTGTACACCATGGCCTCTTCTTCTGTCACCGCGATGTACATCAGGACGCCAAGGAAATCATTCATGATTTCCTCAACATAGCGGTGAAGTTCTACAGCTGGGGCGCCGCATTTGTAAGCATCACGGCCTTCGCGAGGTACACCCAGTTGATCAATCACCTGCTCAAACAAGAGGTAATGTGAGTGTTTTGGTGTTCCTTCATAATCACCCTGACCGGCATAAAAGCCGAGTTCATCAAGAAGATTCAGCGTGATAAGGAACCGCGCGGACATATGGTCCATGTTCCGTTTGCTATCAATTTCACGCGTCAAAAACTGCGCCATCAAAATCACATCAGTGAACTGTTTGGTGAGCAGACGAAAATCCATGTGTAGATCTGTGACAGCAGCTTTAGATAAAACGCCGTTTTGAAGATCAGAAATCACCGGGTGAGAAAATAGCCGATGCTCTTTAATTTCAACCATCAGTTGCTCGATGAACTTGTAATTCTGCGCGTATCTGTCTGTAGGTGTCTCTGCCTTAATAAGGTCTTGAACGACGTAACGAGTAGCCTTCATAATAAGTTCCCTCTCCCAAAACATCCTGAGATGACAAATTTGCAAATTCAAAGCTAGTAATTATGCGGGATGATATTAATCATCACTAAGTATATTTATCAACACTACCTCCAAAAATCCTGCCCACTGAATGGTCTTCATGCAAATTTTGCAATCGCAAAAGGAAAATAAATATAAAATTTCTAGTTGATCCAAATTCATCAAGCTGGAGTGATTGATGAATTGCTATATCTCGTAAATATATTCAGGCCTTTGATTTTCTTACTCTAGGTCAATTTTGCACATCACCAAATGTGAACAATATTCATCATTATATTTTTACTGTTCGCTCTGAAGCCATGTGCGTTTAATTTATTTCAGCAATGCAGCACGCATTTATTTTTTTTGTGAATCCAAAGGTTATCCAGACTTGTCCAAGTCTTGTTCAGAGACAGGGAGCGAACTAAACTCTTTTTTGCCCCTATATCGAAAGCCATTCATTCAGATGATTCACCACACAATCTTTACTGACCCTTCCGTTGCACAGTTTTATGAGCTTGGTGAAGTTGTCCGCTCTGACTATGATTTTTGCAAAGCTCAGGCAGCAAACGCCCGTTCAATTTTGGACTTAGGCTGCGGAACGGGTGAGCTCACTGTTCAGCTCACAAAAGGACGACACGTCGTTGGGTTGGACCCCGCCACAGCAATGTTGGATATTGCGAGAGCTAGAGCGGGGGGAGAAAATGTGACGTGGATTGAAGGCGATGCGCGCAACTTCTCTCTCAATGAGCATTTCGATCTTGTAGTCTTGACGGGCCACTCCTTTCAGTTTTTCCTGAATGAAAAAGACCAACTGTCCGCTTTGAACTGCATAGCAAAACACCTCTCTCCCAATGGGCGCTTTATCTTTGACACCCGCAACCCGGATTTTGGGGGCCGCAAGACAAGAGAAAAACACGAAACACTGCAGTGTCGTGTGCATCCAGATCTCGGTGAAATCGAAAGCTGGAACATCTCCGAGTACGATGAGGAAAATCGTATCCTCAGTTTCGTTAATGTCTACAAACATCTGGAGACGGGCGAGGTCTATAGTGCACCCTCTCAGATCAAATACACCAATCAAAACAAGATCAAGGCTCTGATAAAACAGGCGGGCCTGCACGTAGATGAATGGCTAGGAGAGTGGACGGGCGAGCCGTACAATCCGGCTTCTCGTGAGATCATCCCGATTGGAAGAAAAGCGTAGGCCTCGGCGCTCAATACGAGCGAAGGCAAAGCGGATGCCAGAGCCAATGAATAAGGCACCGGTCAACTGGCAATTCCCCAATCTTTGATCGAGTCGATAAGATCGACAGAGGACGAGCTTCGCCGCTTCATGAAATGTACGCGGAGCTCATCCTACAAGAAGAATTTTTGAAAGAAGCTCTGGGAAAAAGGACGAAGTCCATCTCAACGTAAAGAGATAACCCGCACAGCCGTGGCAACAAGCAGATATCGATTTCTTGGGAGTAAACCAACAGTGTTATCGCTATGAGCGAGCTTGCCGCATTTACCAGTATTTGGAGCTAAACCTTCGGACCAAACCACGTAAGCGGCAGAAACGGGATAAGCCGAATAAGTTAGAAGCTCCGGCAACAACCAATCTAGTTTGGCCAATGGACTTCATGTCTGACAAAAAGGACGACGGTTCAGAACTTTGAATATCCTTGATGACTTCAACTGGGAGAGACCGGCTATTGAAGTGGGTATTTCATTCCCAGCACTGCGGATCATACGTGCTTTGAAACAAGTGACGGAATGAGTGGGATGCCTGAGACCAATCGGGTTGGCAATGGGCCCGAGAAGATCAGTGAACTATTGTTGTTCCGGGTAGAAATCAGGGCATCAGGATTTTGCATATTTAGCCGGCCAACCAGCGCAGGATGCATATATAGAGCGTTTTAGCCGGACTGTTCGGCAGGAATGACTGGATCAAAATTGTTTTGCAACGATCAAACAAGCCCAGACGGAAACAACCAATTGGCTCTGACCTTACAATACCGAACAGCTCATCATGGTCATCCGCGGTGTTACACCCGCAACCAAAATGAGTTTGGCAGCATAACTCTACTGCCAAACTCATCCAATAACGGGAGGATTACTCCCTCGCACATCCGTGTGAGGGGGTTTCACTTTTCTGTTGCATGGGTATGGTTGGACGAACCCAATATTTCGAGAAGATATTTCCATGGCAACAATTCCAATTCCGCAAACGGTACACATTCATGAGTTGGCCGAGAGTGATGCCATTGATTTACTGAAATTTGAAAGAGCCAATAAGTCTTTCTTTGAGAAATGGGTTCCAGCTCGCACCGAAGACTATTTTGAACTGGAAAGCCTCAAAGAGATTATCCGCGAGCTTGTTATGGACGAGGATCATTTTTTCCTCGTTAGAAACGAAGAGTACCAACTGATCGGCAGAATTAATCTGCGTGCAGCAGGCGCTAGTACTGATGGAGGTGCAGAACTCGGCTATCGCATCGGAGAAGCATTCGGCGGGAAGGGATTTGCCAAAGCCTCAACCCTCGCGCTTATTCAACATTTGAAGGCGGAAGGCGGGCCGTCCTCCCTAATCGCCTTTGCCGCAGTTAATAATCCGGCATCCTCAAGCGTCCTCAAAGCCTGTGGCTTCCAACAGGACGCGACAGGCACCAAATCTGTTCAACTGAACGACCAAACGCTGACCCTGCACAAATATACACGTCTCCTGGAGGCATAAGTTCGTAAAGTATGCGCTTTTTCTGAACTCTAGCCAGTATTCTTCGCGATAATACAGACGCGGCGAAATCCTTTTTCGGCTTAATGTCTTCGTCCCAGACGAAAGACGCCGACATATGGATCTCTATATTATTCAAGCCCTTGGTATAACGGCTTTTGCAGTCAACATGGTTGGCTTTTCAACTTCCCGAGATCAGTTGCTCCGCAGCCTGATTTTCCTCAGCGCCAGTCTGTTTTGCATACACTACGTATTACTGGGTGCATATGTTGCTGGTCTAAGCCTTGCGCTTAGCGGTTTGCGATCCTTAATATCGTTGAAATACAAAGGAAATCGCTGGTTTTTTGGCTTTGCTATTGTGCAAACGCTGATGAGCCTTGCCATTTATGACTCTCCCTTCGACCTTTTACCATGGTCTGCCTCCCTCCTCAACGGCTATGCCATGTTCTGCTTAAGCGGCATCCGTATGCGCGTTGTCATGCTGGTTGGTGCTGCCCTCTGGTGTTCAAATGCTGTCATCGTCGGGTCCTGGGGCGGCGCAATAAATGACCTGACAAACGGCACACTGTTGCTCGTAACCATTTATCGCATGAAAACGGCCACAAATAAGGAAGTGCTTAACCAAGCCTGATAAAACCCTCCACCTTTTCACACCAACAATCCATCCCCAGCAAAACAACCCTAAAAAACGCCGGATTTTCAGAGGTTTGTTCACCGCCTATAACGTTGAAGAGCAGAAATGGCATAACAATAAATCAGGGTTGGAGAGCCGAATGCCCGTTTATCTGACCGGCCTTGCGACAGCGGTGCCGCCCTACGAATTAACTCAGAACCTGGTGTTGGAGTATGCACGCCGCATCCTCGGTCCAAAGTTCGCCCAGTTTGAGCGCATGTCTGGCACTTTTTTAAATGCAGGCGTTGAAAAACGCTATTCTCTTGCGCCGCTGGAATGGTTTTTAGAACCACAAAACTGGCGGACACGCAATGAGGTGTACCTACGCGGTGGAACAGAACTGTTTATTGATGCTGCCCGAAGAGCGCTCTTGAAGGCAGGCCTGCGTGCACAAGACATAGACACAATCGTAACAGTTTCATCCACTGGCATTGCCACCCCAACATTGGAAGCACAGGCATGGAGCCAAATGGGGTTTCGGCAGGATATTCTGCGGGTTCCGGTTTTCGGCCTCGGTTGCGCTGGCGGTGTATCCGGCATGGCAATCGCGCGCGAGCTTGCCCAAGCCAAACCCGGTACCAACGTACTGCTGGTTGCACTGGAAGCCTGCACGCTCTCATTCCGGTCTGATCGTCTCACCAAGGCTGATATCATCGCAACTGTATTGTTTGGGGACGGCGCTGCAGCTGCATGCCTTTCCACCAACATGCCAGAAGACACGCGCAAAACTATAGAGCTGGGTTCGGGCCAGCAGGAGATTTGGCCCGATACACTCAACATTATGGGCTGGAATGTAGATGAGAGCGGGCTTGGTGTGGTGTTTGATCGGTCCATTCCTGACTTTGCTAGAGACCATTTCAAAGATGTGACGGATCGCAGGTTATCAGCGCAAGGGTTGTCCATGCAGGATCTTACCCGGTTTGTCTGTCATCCCGGCGGCGCTAAGGTTGTTCAAGCGTTGGAGCAAGCACTGGACCTGCCCTCCAATTCCCTTGATGCGGAACGAGAGGTATTACGGGATTATGGCAACATGTCAGCACCGACTGCTCTGTTTGTTTTAGAACGCGTGCTGGAACAACCAAAACCAGGTCTGATGATGATGTGCGCACTCGGCCCGGGTTTTACTGCCTCGTTCCTCCCAATCACGGTTGTGGCGCAGCCATCATCATCTGCAAGCCTTGCCACCGATCACACTGAGCCAACAGGAGTAATCAATGCCTGATGCCTCGCTACCCGCCCTGCTCTTCCTCGCGTTTATCGTCGTTCAACGCCTTTCTGAGCTCGTAATCGCAAAACGCAACACGGCTAGGTTGCTAAAAAAAGGAGCCCGTGAAGTTGGTGCCAGCCACTATCCGCTTGTTGTGAGCGTTCATGTGGCATGGATACTTTCACTTGTTGTTCTGGGTTACAACAAACCGGTCGCAATGCCGTGGCTCTATATTTTTGCGGGCCTACAGATTTTTCGATTATGGATTTTGTTGTCTCTTGGTTCCAGATGGACAACACGCATTATTGTGCTCAAGGAGCCTTTGGTGAAAAGGGGTCCATTCGCCTTCATAAAGCACCCCAACTATCTTCTTGTGGCATTGGAGATCTTCACCGCACCGATGGTTTTGGGTTTATTCCCCGTTGCCTTTCTGTTTTCCGGCATAAATGGCGCAATACTCGCTCTGCGCATTCGCGTGGAAGATGAAGCTCTGGTAGACCTCAGGTAACATGAGTTTCTCCGTAAAACTTAGTTAAGTGCTTGAACTGGATAAAACATAGTGATATATCACTATCCAATTACCATGCGAGTTGATCACGGTTGCTCGCTAATCTGACTTATCAAAGTTTTTGTGCCGAGGTCATCATGCTAACAGGTTGCCATCTTATCGCTGGAAAATGGGTCGATAACACCCAGAAATTCCAGTCCACTCCGTACTCAGGTGACGCCAGCTCTTATTCCTGTGGCACTGCTGAACTGATCGACAAAGCCGTTCAAGGCGCAGAAGACGCTTTTATGAGCTTTGGCTGGTCCTCCCGTTCAGAGCGCGCCACCTTCATTCGCAAAATCGCTGAGGAAATCGACGCACGCGGTGCGGAAATCACCAAGGTTGGCTGTGCTGAAACTGGCCTTCCAGAAATGCGCCTCAATGGTGAGCGCGGTCGCACCGTTGGTCAGTTGCGCCTGTTCGCTGATCATATTGAAAAAGGCGATTACCTCGATCTGGCTCATGATAAAGCTATACCAGACCGCGCGCCGCTTCCACGTCCTGATATTCGTTTGAGCCAGCGCCCTGTTGGGCCGGTTGCTGTATTTGGCGCCTCCAACTTCCCTTTGGCCTTCTCCACTGCCGGCGGAGACACAGCGTCCGCCCTTGCAGCAGGGTGTCCGGTTGTTGTCAAAGGCCATGAAGCTCATCCGGGTACTGCTGAGCTGGTAGCCCAAGCCATTGACGCGGCAATCAAATCCTGCGGCATGCATCCCGGCGTTTTCTCACTGGTACAAGGTGGCAGCCGCGAAGTTGGTACAGCCCTTGTCAAGCATCCATTGATCAAAGCAGTTGGGTTTACCGGGTCACTAGCTGGTGGCCGCGCTTTGTTTGACCTTTGTGTTTCTCGCCCTGAGCCTATCCCGTTCTTTGGTGAACTGGGCTCTGTCAACCCTTCCTTCCTGTTCCCCAATGCTCTCGCCAGCCGCGGCGAAGCAATTGCCGCTGGTTGGGCTGGTTCTCTGTGCATGGGTGCAGGTCAGTTCTGTACCAATCCAGGCGTCATGCTCGTGGTTGATGGTCCGGATACAGATGCCTTCATCGCCAAAGCAAAAGGCGCACTGGAAGCAGCTGGCGAACAACCAATGCTCACAGACGGCATTGCCGCAGCCTATCGTGCAAGCTCGGCCAAAATCGCAGACGAAGCCGGCGTAGAAGAGTTGGTAGGCACAGCTTGCACAACACGCGGCGCTAAGCCTTACATGTTCGTGACCGACGCTGCTAACTGGCTTAAAAACAAAGAGCTGCAAGAAGAAGTATTTGGGCCACTCGGCATCGTCGTCAAACTGGAAAACCTTGATCAGATGCACGATGTCGCCAAGCAAATCGAAGGTCAGTTGACTTGTTCCGTTCATGTGGATGCTGCCGATTATGCTGATGCCCGCAAATTGATGCCGCTTCTGGAGCGTAAAGCTGGCCGCGTGCTTGCCAATGGGTTCCCAACCGGTGTTGAAGTTTGTGATGCGATGGTTCATGGCGGTCCGTACCCGGCTTCCACCAACTTTGGCGCAACCTCTGTGGGCACCATGGCAATCCGCCGCTTCCTACGTCCAGTAAGTTATCAGGACATTCCGCTGGAGTTGGTCTCCAGTTTTGAAGTCGAGGAAATGGCGTAAAGCTGTCTCAATATAACCATCAATAGCCCTGAACGTAGCTGTTCAGGGCTTTTCTTCGTCTACTGGTCGCTCTGGAGTGGTTAGGCTGCCAGGTTTTTCAGGGTACCTCGGCCGTGTTGCACAACTCCAATTTAGATTGCGGCTTGCCCAAACCCATAAATTGAGGTGTCCTGAAACCCTTTCGAACGGCGGCTGTCCGAAGGACGTTATTTTATTTAGAACAGCAACGCCAATTTGCGCTTCTATCCTCTGATGTTTAAAGTTTCTTGAGCTCAGTTTTCCCCCGACCACCCGCTTTAAACGACCCATCGGGGTTTCACCTCGCGCCCGCTGCCCGTATCAGGTGTATTTCTGCCAGTCCATTCTGCCGCACTTTTGAATTGCAAGGATATGCGCGTCACGCGATGTCAGGTCAGTCTCAGTGTCTCGACTGAGGATTGCCTATTTAGGCGATGGAATAACAACCTCAACACTTTCAAAGCACTCTGCCAATTCTTGTCTGGTTGGCTCGCCGTCGTAAGCGCCATCACCCAGAAACTTCGCCACCGTGTCGTCAATTTGATCCAACAAATCCGTTAGGGCTGACGGCTCGTCAACGCTCTCTTCCGTCAACTCACCGCACAGGATTTTGCGCGTATTCAGCTCTGTCCCCAGATGCAGTTTGCGCCAGTTTCTGCGTTTTATCTTGGTTCTCTGCCATTCACCCGCCCAAAGACCTTTAGTCCTGTGCTGTCTATTACTAGATGAGCCGGTTCAGCTATGCGTGTAGCCCGCAGCTTTGTCAGCTTCAAACCTTCCGTCCGACGCGACAGCGTAGAAAATCAGAAACAGGCAGGTCCAGTTGTATCAGGCGAAACAGAGAGCGTGCAAATCCTTGGATCGGGCGAAGCGCGAGACCGAATAATGACCTCACCTGCAAACAGGTTTCGATGGCAAGCACTGAGAATTTGGTAGGACGACCGCGGCGCTTGCTGTGTGGGGCGTGCCAATAAACCTGGCAATGTCCTCATCGATTCAAACGCTCACATCTCAGCGCTGGCGAAGACTTTCGTTAGACTCTGGCCAGTTGGTGAGACGATATCCGGTTTTTGTAAATATCTCCCGCCGAGCAGCATTATGTTTGAAGGGCATGAAAAGACTACCTGACCAAAAAATAGGCTGCCTACATACACGCTGGAGGCGGATTTGTGCAGCAAGGCCGTTATACCCCACGTCGCGAACGACAGTTACTCGCGCATGTTCTTCAGTTGTTCTGAAACGAGGCCAATTTTGCAGCTTCGGGGCCACTGGGCCAAGTTCGTGCATTTTAAGCGAGCTGAACTCAACGGGTAAGGGCTATCTGTAAGCAAGTTCCAAATTAGGCAGGAACGCTGCGTCTTTCCATTAATTCAGAGCCTGTCCATTCCTAGCTTTTCTTAGGATTTGATTGAAGTCTTTGCATAGGCTTCAATTATCTGGCAGTTGCTTCAGACAACAACATAAATAACCGACAAAGAAGCTTGTTGTCCATGGCGCTGATCCTTCTTCTGCTGCAACAGATGTGTGTCTATCTCGTTATTGTATATCTGGTCAGCAAGACGCCGCTGTTCAAGATATTCACGGAGGATGCACCCCGCCTCCCGCATAAGGTCCTAATTTACTTCGTGTTTTCCCGGCTTTTGCATTATCGCAACTTATTTCGGTGAGCAGGTTAACGGAGCGATTGCGAACACACGTGCCATGGGAGCCGTGCTCGGCGGTCTGCTTGGCGGACCGATCACGGGCTTGCTGGTGGGCATTACAGGAGGCCTGCATCGCTACAGCTTTGGCGGTTTTACCGATCTGGCCTGCACCATTTCCACCACTTCTGAAGGGCTATTGACGGGTGCTGCGGCTCTGTATTTGCGCCAACAAAACAAGGGCGCTCTTCTGTTCCGGCCCCTCTTCGTGTTCTGGCTGACGTTGGCTGCCGAGGCAATGCAGATGCTCATCATTCTGGCAGTTGCGCGCCCGTTTGACCATGCATTTGAGTTAGTCCAGCAAATTGCTATTCCGATGCTTCTGGTGAATTCCTTAGGGGCGGCGCTCTTCATGAGCATTGTTCGCGATCAGAAGACCATGTTCGACAAGCTTTCCTCCGCATTTTCCAGTCAAGCGCTCAAGATTGCAGAACGGTGTGTCGGAGTTCTGGCCAAGGGCCTCAATGAGACATCGTCGGCCAAAGTCGCCAGGATTGTGAGTGAGGAAACGAAAGTTGGCGCCGTTGCCATAACCGATAGATATAAGTTGCTGGCCTTTACCGGCAGTGGATCAGATCATCACATTCCCGGAACGCCGATTTCCTCTCGGTTGACGCTGGATGCGATTACGCACAACACAGTTATGTATGCAAACGGTGTTGAGGTGCCCTACGGCTGCTCAATCTCTCAGTGTTGCAAACTGGGGTCATGTCTGGTTATTCCACTCCGCAGCGATACCGAGGTGATTGGCACCATCAAAATGTATGAGCAGAAGAACAAAATGTTCCTCAACATCAACCGGACTCTTGGAGAAGGTATTGCCAAGTTACTTTCCAACCAGATCCTTTATGGGGAGCTGGAAGAGAAACAAAACCTGCTGACGTGTGCTGAACTTAAGTTGTTGCAGGCTCAGGTGAATCCGCATTTCCTATTCAACACGCTCAATACTATTGCAATTATTACGAAGCGTGATCCTGTGAAAGCTCGTTTTTTGCTCCTGCAGTTTTCCAAATTCCTCCGCATCAATCTAAAACGCACATCCGGCCTTGTGTCGCTGAGCGATGAGCTTGACCACATTGATGCGTATCTGGCGATTGAAAAAGCACGGTTTGCGGACAAACTGAGTGTGGAGATTGATCTGCCGACAAAGCTTCACAATATTCAGGTCCCCGCCTTCACGCTCCAACCAATTATCGAGAACGCCATCAAACACGGCATTTCACAAAGTGTAAATCAGGGCCACATTCATATCAGTGGCCATATTCAAGATGATGCTATTGAACTGCGCGTCGAAGACAATGCAGGATTGTATGTTCCTCCAAAAGACAAGGAGGGTCTTGGCATGTCCCTCGTCGATAAGCGGCTTAAGAAACAATGGGGTGAGGACTATGGCCTTTCCATTGAATGGGAAGATGATCTGTTTACACGGGTGAGTATCCGCGTGCCTCAACATGATCTGGAGGCTGCGCAATGATCACCTGTCTTGTGGTTGATGATGAACCCTACGCCCGCGAAGAGCTTGTTGAGCTGCTGGATAAAGCCGGGAACATCGAGGTTATCGGAGAATGCAGCAACGCGATTGAAGCTCTCAGCACATCAATAAGCTGAAGCCTCAACTGG